>NZ_CP061309.1:613512-920268 GCF_018687955.1 Polynucleobacter ibericus
TGAGCATCTCGAAAAAGTGCTGGCAGCTGAAAAAGTCGAATGTGAAGTCAATGCTTTGCGTGTTCTGGCTAAGGCCGCTCAAGGTTCTATGCGCGATGCGCTCTCATTAACTGACCAAGCGATTGCTTACGCTGCTGGCAAGGTAACTGAAGAATCGGTGCGCGGCATGCTCGGTACCCTAGATGATGCTTATCTCATTCGTATTCTGGATTGTTTGATTGCTAAAGATGGTGCAAGCCTTCTGGCAGTCGCAAACGAAATGGGAGAGCGCAGCATGTCTTTCTCATTAGCGTTACAAGATCTATCAAGCTTGTTGCAAAAAATTGCAGCAGCGCAAGTTGTTCCAGAATCTGTTTTAGAAGATTGGCCAGAAGCAGGTGAGATTCGTCGTTTAGCCGGTCAACTGACGAAAGAAGAAGCGCAACTCTTTTATCAAATTACTATTACTAGCCGCCCAGATTTATCTTTGGCACCAGATGAACAAACTGGTTTTGCTATGACGCTCTTGCGGATGCTCGCATTTCGTCCGGGCAATGGCGGTGGGGGTAGTTCTTCTTCAACACCCTCATCACCATCGGCTCCACCGGTAAATACTGCTCGCCCAGCACCTGCTGCATCAGCATCCAGAGCAGCTGCTCCTGCGCCAGTAGCAAAAGCTGCTGCTCCAGCTCAAGCGCCGTCACCTGCCGCTTCAGCACCTGTTGCTGCCGCAGGTAACTCGGCAGAGCGTCCTGATTGGCATGCCTTGATGCGTCAGTTGCCGGTAAAGGGATTAGTACAGCAGTTAGCGTTTCAGACCGAATTACAAGATTGGAATGATTCTGCTGCAGGTGTACGCGCAACCATCGTGACGCCAATGCCGCAGTTAGCTTCTGATGCATCTGTTGGTCGTTTGGCTGATGCCCTCACAGTTCACTTTGGCAAACCTGTGAAGATTGTGATTGAGAAGGGTGAAGTAGAAGGCAAAACTGTTGCCAAGGTTGATGCCCAGATTCATCAAGAGAAAAGAATGAATGCAGAACAAATGATTGCAGCTGATCCTTTTATTCAGCAATTGGAAAAAGAGTTTGGCGCCAAAGTAGTTGGCGGCTCAGTAAAACCTCTTTGATGCAGCTACTGTAATAAAAGCTCTTTAATTTAAATATCAATATTCAAAAGCACTAAGGAAATAAAGCGATGATGAAAGGTGGACTTGCTGGTCTCATGAAACAGGCTCAGCAGATGCAAGAGAAAATGAAAACTGCGCAAGCTGAATTGGCTGCGTTGGAAGTAACTGGCCAAGCGGCTGGTGGCTTGGTGAAAGTAACTATCTCTGGCAAATACGAACTCAAGCGTGTACAGATTGATCCAGGCGCAATGGATGATCGCGAGATGTTGGAAGACCTCATCGTGACCGCTTACACAGAAGCATTCAAGCAAGTGGAAGCTGCCAGCGCACAAATGATGTCTGGCGCTACTGCTGGTATGCCAATGCCTCCTGGCTTTAAGTTGCCGTTCTAACTCTTTTTCAATATAAAGCTCTGATTACATGGCGCGTATAGAAGCACCTCAAGATGCACTCGGTCGTTTGATCGAGGCATTGCGCGTACTGCCTGGAGTAGGGCCAAAGTCTGCCCAGCGCATGGCGTTTTATCTACTACAGCATGATCGCAATGGTGCAGCTGTACTTGCTCAGTCGTTAGGCGAAGCGGTTGAAACGGTTGGTCACTGCGCGCGTTGCAATACATTCTCAGAAACACAGATTTGTAGTACCTGTTCTGATGAGTGTCGTGATCCATCACTCCTATGTATTGTCGAAACGCCTGCCGATCAAGTGATGGTGGAGCAGACACTCAGCTTCAAGGGCAATTACTTTGTATTGATGGGCCGTCTCTCGCCACTCGATGGCATGGGTCCGAATGAAATTGGCTTTGATCGATTGCTCATGCGTATTGAAAGTCCTGACACGGGAGTGCCAATTCGTGAAGTGGTGCTAGCAACCAATTTCACGAGCGAGGGTGAGGCTACCGCCCATTACATTGGTGAAGTACTCAAGGCCAAGGGGATCAAAGTCACCCGGATTGCTCGAGGCATCCCAGTAGGCGGCGAACTCGAATACGTAGATGCGGGCACGTTGGCTCGCGCCTTAATGGATCGCCGTTAATTCTGCTAACTGAGGTTTGAGTTGTTTCAGAGCACACCCATTGACGAATGCAAGCATGGTCTAGCGGTGATTTCTCTTCGATCTGTCATCTCCATGACATAAAAACTAGTTAAATTACTCACTATTGGGGATAATTTGTCCTGCGCGACCCTTGGGCTTCAATATCAAGCTGTGTCTGCCTAGTTTTCCCCATCGGCTTGTTGCTATTGCATTGCTCTAGCAACCCCATTAGAAATTGTGAATGACACGCAAGATTTATTTACTTCTCCTGCTCAGTATTGCCTGCACATTTTTTGGTGCTTCTGCTTTTGCGCAGAGGGCAGGATCGGGTGCAGACCAAATTTCCAGCTTCGCAGATGACCTTTCCTGGTTGCCAACCGAGGGTGAGATTTTTGGCCTACCAGTAAATATTCATGGCCAAACCACTTACATCAATCAGCGTTATAACAACTTCACCTCGAGTTATTCAGGACAAAACAGCTTGTCTGATCTGAAGTCGATGAGCTATACCTGGTCGGGTACTTTATTTCTGGGTGCACGCTTGGCCCCGAATACTGACGTCTATTTCAATCCAGAAGTTGTTTCAGGTGTGCCATTCTCGGATTTAGTTGGTCTAGGTGGCTTCACAAACGGTGAAGCTACTAAGGCAGGTGGTTTGAATGCCAAGTTTTATTCTGCACGCGCATTTCTGCGTCACACCATTAATCAAGAGGGCGATAAAGTTGTTCTTGAAAATGATGCCAACCAAATTACACAAACCGTTAGCAGTAATCGTGTTGTGATTACTGCAGGACAGTTCTCTACCTTAGATATTTTTGACGATAGCAAATATGCCAAAGATCCCCGTATTCAGTTCATGAACTGGGGCAATATGACCTATCTAGCTTATGACTATGCTGCCGATGCGCGCGGCTACAGTACTGGCTTGGCGGGTGAGTGGTATGTTGACAATTGGGTTCTGCGTGCCTCTCGTATGCTGGCTCCAAAGAATCCGAATGGCCGTGATCTGAACTGGCAAATTTTTAATACTTATGGCGATCAAATAGAAGTGGAGCGTCAGCATAATATCGCCGATCTTCCAGGCAAGGTAAGCGTGCTGGCTTATCGCAACAGAATGATCTTGGCACGTTTCTCTGATGCAACCAATTATGTCGTTGCCAATAATGCACAGGGTACGCAAGCAATTAATAATGTTCGCACTAACTACCAATATAAAACGGGTGTTGGTATTAATGGAGAGCAGGCATTAACTAAAAACCTTGGCATCTATGGCCGTGCATTTACATCCGATGGACATACCGAAACCATGTCGTTCACCGAAGCAGATAATTCAGTCTCAGTTGGCATGGGTTTAAATGGTACGAGCTGGCAGCGACCCAGTGACACTATCGGTATTTCGATGATGCAAAACGGACTCTCGAGCTATAGAAGAGGTTATTTGCAGGCTGGTGGCGTGTCTTACTTTATCGGTGACTATGCCGGTCCTAATCAAACAATTTCTTATCGCCCCGAAAGAATTGGTGAGGTGTATTACAACGCTTTGGTAGTCAAGAATGTCCTAGCCGGTTTGAACTTTCAGCACATCAGCAATCCAGCTTATAACTCTGCTCGTGGACCCGTAAGCATTCTATCTTTTAGGATTCATGCCGAGTTTTAAGGGTTTTACTGATCCCAGTCTTAATTATTATCTTTAGAATCAATAAGATACGTATTTCTGTTTATTAGACTTTTGACTTTTGTCGCCTATAATTCATAAACCCCCCTGAAATGGGTATGGATAGGTTCTAAATCTGCATTGGGGGCTATAAAAACAGCATTTTTATTGATTTAGAGGCAGTAGCATTTGTTGACTCTCAGTAAACACCAGAAAAGCGCATTTAAAACGCTCAACAGCGTGACTCCATTTGCAATGGCTGCTTTTGTCTGCGCTACAACTTTCTCCGTTCCTTTATGCGCTCAAATAGTTTTAGATAACGCACCTGCTAGTGTGACTGTTCAGTCTGGCGATGCTTTATTTGCAGCTCCCCCATCGATTGGCGCTCAACTTAGCGCACAAGACCCAGCCATAAACTCGAATCCTATAACTGCCGAGATGTTTGCTCCGGTAACAAAAGCCAACACGCCAAAGATTTATACCAAGCCTGCGTCAACTGGACCAACGGAGATGGATTTGCGTCAGTTGTGGAATGAGCTCAAGTTAAATAATCCGCAACTGTCATCCTTGCGTGAATCTTATTTATCTGCCAAAGCAACTGTGCCGCAAATCAACGCGCCAGCCAATCCACAGGTGGGATTGGTATGGTCCGGTATGCCCGTGAATTCACCATTTGCTTTGGGCGGAGCGAATGCGCCTACTCAGCAATATCCTGGCGGCATCAGTACTAATAACGGTTTTTCTTTTACGCAGCCTTTGCAGTTCCCCGGCAAGAAAAGTCTGGCGGCAGATATTGCCGATACCAATGCTGAAGCCTTATTGGCGGGCTCAGAGGTGACCTATCTTCAACTTGGTGCTCAACTGTCTACTCTCTACTACGGTGCTTTGGCATCGCAAAAGCAATTACAGGTACTTAAAGAGTCCGTTATTCGCCTAGAGATGATTAAGAATGTAGCTAAGGCGCGTTATGCAAATAATGCTGCAGCCTATGTCGAGTTTTTAAATGCGCAAGTAGCGCAAAGTGCAGCTCAAGCGGATCAATTTAATGTAGAGCGTCAGCTAAATGTTTCGTTACATAGTATTAATACTTTAGTTGGGCGCCATTCTCGTGAAAAGTTAGTACTGCGTGGTGATGTGCGTCGCGCTATGACTAGCGTACCCACCTTAATTGAATTGGAAGACTATGCTGAAAATAGTCATCCATCCTTAAAGAGCTCAGCATTGCAATTGGATGCAGCACGCAAAGGTGTTGACCTAGCAAAAAAAGCATATCTACCTGATTTTCAGGTCATTGGTTCATCCTTTACACCGCGGGGGCCATTTTCTGCAAACAATGGCGCGCTGTATTATCAGTTTGAGTTAGATTTAATTATTCCTTTGTACTTCTTTACTAAAGAAAAGTATGGGGTAGAACAGGCTCAACGTAATCAGGCTTCTGCGGAGGCGGGTAATATTTCTAATCGCCAACAAATCGTATTGGCAGTCAACACCGCATACGCTAATTACGAGCAAGCTAAAAATCAAGCGCAGTTCCTGAGGGATCGTCAGGTGCCTCAGGCAGATACTGCTTATAAAGTCGGTCTGACCCAGTACTCAAATAACGGCCAAGGCTTTAATGATTTATTGACTGCCCAAACGCAATTGCGTAACTTAGAGATTGCATTGGCTCAAGCTGAAAGTAATTTGTTGCAGGCACAAGCGGTTCTCATGGTCTCAGCGGGTAAAGAACCCTTTTAAGGAGTAGTTTTGAAAGATAAAATTCTTTCGTTTCTCAAGCGCCTGTCTGAAAAGGCAAAGCCGATTCTTCATCAGGGCGCCAATCAAGGTGCACATCATGCAAAAGTCGCAGCTGCCGGATTAGCAGGTCTGTATTGGAATTTGTCACCCCAGAATCGATATCGCGTTCGACTGGCTGCCTTTGCATTTGCCATTCTTTCTTTGGGTATCGTGGTGGGGCGAGTGACTAATGTAAATCGCACAGTCAAGATTGAGGCTTCCGATAAGGCGCTCAAAGTTGAGAAGACAGGTGTCCTAGAATTAAAGCTACCTGGCGTGCAACTTAATCCAGAAATTTATATCTTTCAGTCCGCTGAAAAAGTACAAGTGCCAGTCAATATTAAAGTGCCTGGGCGCTTGGCATTTAATGCAGAAAAATCTAAAGTACTTTCAGCGCGTGCTCCTGGACGAGTTGAGCGTATCTATGCTTTTGATGGCGCTCAAGTAGATATTGGCTCACCAATTGTTGAGTTGTACAGCCCAGAATTTCAGTCGGCACAACAAGAGTATTTGTTGTCCTCTAAGACGGCTAAAGTTCTCGAATCCAGCAAAACGATGAGCGACTTACTGGGTGATGCGCGTATCACTCAGCAAGCAGCCTCCAATCGCATGAGAAATCTCGGTGCTGGCGATGGTGATATTAAGAGTATTGAAAATACCGGCAAGACCACGAGTAATTTAATAATGCGCTCCCCTTTGAAGGGTGTAGTCGTAAAGCGTAATGTAGAGCCTGGCTCAGCCTTGAGTGCTGGAGATGTGATTGCCACTTTGGCAGATCCTAAGCAGCTTTGGTTCTTGGGAAATGTATTTGAGCAAGATTTTCGCTTGATCAAGCAAGGTCAAAAAATGGTCTTGCATCTGGAGGCATACCCAGATAAAGAGTTTGTTGCGTACGCTAATTACATTGCCCCATCCGTTGATCCACAAACCCGAGCGTTATTAATTCGTGCGGATGTGGAGAATACTGATGATCTATTGCGCCCAGATATGTATGCCTCAGCATCACTCACTACAGGGACGGCTGATGCAGTAGTGGTGCCTCAATCAGCGATTGTCAGAATCCGCGAGAATCGCTATGCGATTATTAAAGTAGGTCCAGAAACTTTCCGTCGCGTGCCAGTCAAAGGTTATGACCTGAACAGTAAGAGTTTTGCGATTACTGAAGGTGTAGAGCAGGGCTGGCAAATATTGGCCGAAGGCGCTGTCTTGTTAAATGATCGTTTTGCTAAGCAGGAGGACTAAGTGAGCGTTTTCACCTCCTTTATTCGAGGGGTAGTTGAAAAGCGCGCGCTTGTCATTTTTGCGTCAATCGTACTGCTGGGCTTAGGCATGCTCAGTTTAAGTAAGTTACCAATTCAGCCATATCCAGGTGTAGCTCCATTAACGATTCAAGCCATCTCACAATGGCCTGGAAGAAGTACTACCGAAGTTGAGCAGCAAGTCACTATTCCGGTTGAGAATGCTTTGGCTGGTATCCCGGGCTTACAAGCTTTCCGCTCCGTATCCCTGTTTGGTTTATCGGTAGTCACTCTCAAATTTAACGACACTGCTGATCCTTTTAAAGCGCGTCAGACTTTTTTAGCAAACTTAGCAAATGTTGCTTTTCCATCGGGCGTCACCTCAAGTATTAGCCCTGACTCAGATGCAACAGGCGAGATCATGCGTTACGAGGTGCGTTCAGACTATGCATCTTCAACTCTACTGAAGACTCTGCAGAACTATGAGATCTACAAAGAGCTCAAGCAAACTCCGGGTGTAGCTGATGTATCTTCTTTCGGCGGCAAGGTACGTCAATATCAAGTCATTGTCAGCCCAGAAAGCATGCAGGCCAAGGGCATCTCTGTTAATCAGTTGATTGCTGCCTTAACCAATGCAAATAGTAATACCGGTGGCGGACTATTACCGAGTGGTGAACAGCAATTTGTGGTCCGTGGGGTAGGCCTCCTCAAGAATATTGACGATATCAAGCAGGTCGTTATTACCATCAATAATGGTGTACCGATTCATATTGGGGATGTAGCTAGGGTGGAAATTGGTAATGCTCCACGCTTGGGTATGTTCCAGTTCAATGACAATCCAGATTCTGTAGAAGGGATTGTGTATCTACGCCGTGGTGAGAATGCTACTGAAGTTTTGGCGCGCGTTCGCAACACGGTAGACAACATTAATAAACACGTACTGCCCCCTGGTATTGAAGTAAAGCCTTTCTATGATCGTCAGGTTCTGTTGGACATTACTGTCGGTACCGTAAAACATACTTTGTTCTTCGGTATTTCTTTGGTGCTGGCAGTGCTGTTCTTCTTCTTAGGTAATATTCGTGCGGCTGCCGTAGTAGCTGCGGTCATTCCCTTAGCACTGTGTGTTTCGTTTATTCAGATGCACTTGTGGAGTGTGCCAGCCAATCTGATCTCCTTGGGTGCTATCGACTTTGGCGTGATTGTTGACTCAGCCGTGATTTTGACGGAGAACGTCATGCGTCACCTGGAAGAGGGCGGCAAGCGCTTAAACCAAAGCATTATTCTCGCAACGAGTGAAGTACAGCGAGCGATGATTTATTCCACGGGCATCATCATCGTCGCCTACTCACCATTGTTCTTCATGGGCGGTGTTGAGGGCATTATCTTTAAGCCAATGGCCTTTACGATGGGCTTTGCTTTGATTGCTGCAATGATTCTCAGTTTGACATTCTTGCCGGCAATGATTTCATTGGTCTTTGGTGAGAATCTACACCATAAGCCACCATCTTTTATTACCAAGATCTTGGATAGCTATAAGCCTTTGCTGAGAAGGTGGATGGATCGCCCATTAACTATTTTCTCGGTAGCAGTCTTTGTATTGGGAATTACTTTGCTCAGTATGACTCGCTTGGGTACGGCATTCTTGCCGACGCTTGAGGAGAATAATATTTGGTTGCGCGTCACTTTACCCAATACAGTTGATCTCGATTATTCAGTCAAGATTGCGAACCAATTGCGCGAAACCTTTATGGCGCAACCGGAGATTGAAAAGGTTGCAGCCCAGATTGGGCGTCCGGATGATGGTACTGACTCAACCGGTGTCTTTAACCAAGAGTATGGCTTGTATCTGAAGAGTCCTGACAAAATGCCTAGTGGGTCTTCAAAGAAAGACTTGATTGCACACTTAGAAGTTGAGCTTAATAAAATTCCAGGGGTTACCTATAGCTTCTCGCAATACATTCAAGATAACGTCAATGAGGCTTTATCAGGAGTGAAGGGTGAGAACTCCGTCAAGATTTACGGCACTGATCTTGAGGTGCTCGACCAAAAAGCACATGAAGTGATTGATCAACTCAAAAAAGTACGTGGTGTTGCTGATGAAGGTATTTTGAAAGAGTTGGGTCAACCAACCCTTAATATTCAGATTGATCGAGAGAAAGCAGCGCGTTACGGCATTAACGTAAATGATATTCAGACGGTAGTTGCCAATGCGATTGGTGGGGCTGCGGTAACCAACTTGCTCGAAGATGAAAAAACCTTCGGCATAGCAGTGCGCTTGAATGAAGGTAGTCGCAATGACGTTGCTGACATTGGCCATTTATTGGTTGAGGCCCCTGATGGCACCAAGATTCCTCTATCGATGGTTGCTACTGTTCGTTTAACGGATGGTCCATTCTTCATCTATCGTGAAGCGGGTAAGCGTTATATCGCGATTAAATTTAGTGTCCGCAATCGTGATCTCGGTAGCGCTGTAGAAGATGCCCAATTCTTAGTGGAAAAGAATATTACTTTGCCACCAAACTATTCCATTAGCTGGGACGGTCAGTTCAATCAAATGAAGCAAGCGCAGAAGAAGCTAATGCTGATCGTGCCATTAGCTTTGATGGGCATTTTCTTGTTGCTGGTAAGTGCGTTTGGCA
Organism: Polynucleobacter ibericus; assembly: GCF_018687955.1. NCBI lineage: Bacteria > Pseudomonadati > Pseudomonadota > Betaproteobacteria > Burkholderiales > Burkholderiaceae > Polynucleobacter > Polynucleobacter ibericus. Next base: position 622,963 of record NZ_CP061309.1, read on the forward strand.
ACTTCCGCGATGCCTTCATTGTGATGATCAATGTACCGTTTGCTGCAATTGGTGGCGTCATTGCTCTGCACTTAGCAGGTGAGACCTTAAGTATTTCAGCATTCTTTGGATTCTTATCGCTGTTTGGTATTGCGATTCAGGATGGCGTGATTCTCATTTCCTTTATTAATAAGACGGCTGCCACTGAGCATGGGCAGATGAAAGACATCATGGTTGAGGGTGCATCCTTGAGGGTACGTCCGGTATTAATGACTGCAGCCCTCTCTGGCTTGGGTCTCCTGCCAGCAGCCTTATCGCATTCGATTGGTTCTGAGGCGCAACGTCCATTAGCCTTGGTGATTGTGGGTGGCATGGTAACTACTACTATTTTGACTCTCTTAGTGTTACCTGTCATTTATGGTTGGTTTAGAGCCCGTGCTTTAACTCCAGCCAGTAATATATAAACATCTAGCAAAAAGAAAGAACTACATAGTCATGAGTAATCGTCAACCCCACATTCTGATTTCTAATGATGACGGCTATTTAGCTCCCGGCTTATTGGCTTTGGTGAATGCAGTGCGTCCTTTGGGCCGGATTACCGTAATCGCTCCTGAGCAAAACCACAGCGGCGCCTCCAATTCTTTAACGCTTTCTAGACCACTCTCGATTCATCGAGTTGCTGGTGGAGAGCGAGATGGCTTTTTCTTTATCAACGGCACTCCTACGGATTGTGTGCACGTAGCCATGACTGGATTCTTGGATGAGAAACCTGATCTCGTGATTTCTGGGATCAATCAAGGTGAGAACATGGGTGAAGATACGCTTTACTCTGGTACTGTTGCTGCTGCTGTAGAGGGCGTCATGTTTGGAGTGCCCGGTATTGCATTCTCGCAAATAGATCGTGGCTGGAATCGGATTGAAGATGCTGCAAAAGCCGCGCATGATGTGGTTGCGCAGATGCTGGTTTCTGCATTAAGCAAAAACCATGCTGATGGCGTAGCAACACTACTCAACGTGAACATCCCAAATCGTCCTTATGCAGATCTCTATCGCTGGCGTGTTACTCGCCTCGGCAATCGTCATCATTCACAGCCTGTAGTAGTTCAAGACAGCCCTCGCGGCGAAAAGATTTATTGGATTGGTGCTGCTGGTGATGTTAAGGAAGGCTCTGAGGGTACAGATTTTCATGCTATCGCTGAAGGCTGTATCTCGATCACTCCAATGCAATTGGATTTGACGCACCATGCTCGTTTAGCTGCAATGCGTGCGAATGGATGGGATCGCGGTTGAAGGCGCCCACCGAACGTTTTGCTGCCTATCGACAGGCTCTAGCTGCAAAAGTGCATGCGGGGGGTGTTAAGCACGGCAAAACACTTGAGGCTATTGCCACTGTGCCACGCCATGCATTTATGGATGCAGGCTTGCATGCGCAAGCTTATGAAGATACGGCGCTACCTATAGGTCATGAGCAAACGATTTCCAAGCCATCGGTAGTAGCGCGCATGATTGAGTTGCTCCATAAGCCTAAACATAAGCTTGGCAAAGTATTAGAGATTGGCACTGGTTGTGGTTATCAAGCAGCAGTTCTCAGTTTGTTAGCAGAAGAGGTGTATTCAATCGAACGTATTCGTCCGCTGCATGACATGGCAAGAGCAAAGCTGCGCCCATTTCGCATTAATAATCTGCGCCTGATTTATGGCGATGGTATTTTGGGTTTACCTCAAGCAGCACCATTTGACGGCATTATTTTGGCGGCCGCAGGCTTGGGTATTCCGGATGCTTTACTTGATCAATTGGCGATCGGTGGGCGTTTGGTAGCTCCAGTTGCCAAAAATGACAAAGAGCAGCAGTTGGTCATGGTGGAGAGAATGAGCTCCCAGCGCTACCAAAGAACTGTGCTGGACGGGGTCTTTTTTGTCCCCTTACAATCAGGGGTAGTATGAGATCCATGATGAATTCACTAATTCAGAACCTAATTTAATGTCACACACTTTATCCAAACGTTTCCTCATTGCATTTATATCCGCATCTTTGATGATGTTGGTGGGATGTTCTACACTGCGTACTAAGCCTGCTGGCGTGACGGATAGAAGCGGTAGCAGCTCTGTTGAGGCAACGCCACCTGGCTACTACCGAGTTAAAAAAGGGGATACCTTGGCTCGTATAGCTTTAGATAATGGCCAAGCTCCGCGCGATGTAGTGCAATGGAATAAGGCAGTCAATCCTAGCTTTAATCCGAATGTGATTGAGGTGGGTGACTTGATCGTGATTAAGGCTCCAGCAGGCTCTAAGTCTGCACGCGTGGTCGAGAAAAAGTCGGCAGCAGAAAAATCTGATACACCAGTATCAACTCCTGAGCCAGCAAAAGCAGAAGTCGTAGCTGAGCCGGGCATTCGTTTATCTTGGCCAGCAAAAGGTAAGGTCGTCGCTGAATTTAGTGAGACCAATAAGGGAATCGATATTGCCGGTAAGGTTGGCGAGCCGGTACTTGCGGCATCTGATGGCAAAGTGGTTTATGCCGGCAATAGTTTGCGCGGTTATGGCAATTTAGTTATTGTTAAGCACGACAATACTTATCTCACTGCTTATGCCCATAACAGCAAGCTCTTGGTTAAAGAAGGTGATGCTGTGCGTAAGGGGCAGCGTATTGCCGAGATGGGTGATACAGATGCCAATGCAATCAAGTTGCACTTTGAGCTCCGTGTAAATGGCAAGCCAGTGAATCCAACGCCGTATTTGCAGTGATGTTGCAGTAAATACGCATGGCCACTGTTCTTGTTTTTGACATTGAAACGATTCCTGACGTAGCGGGTCTGCGTCGTTTGGAAGATTTTCCGGAGTCAATGAGTGATTCTGAAGTAGCTGCTAAAGCCATGGCTGATCGTGCTGCTAAAACGGGTAGTGAATTTCTACCCCTATTTCTGCAAAAGATTGTGGCTATCTCCTGCGTGATTCGGAGAACGACTAAAGAAGGTTTGCCACAAATTAAAGTCGGCACACTTGGAACTCCACAAGATGATGAGAAGGTGTTGATCCAAGCCTTCTTTGATCTAGTAGAAAAATACACTCCTCAATTGGTGTCATGGAACGGTAGCGGTTTTGACTTGCCGGTTCTACACTATCGAGCTTTAGCAAATCATGTGCAAGCTCCACGTTATTGGGAGATGGGTGAGAGCCAGGATTCTGATAGCCGAGAATTTAAATGGAACAACTACATCAGTCGTTATCACATGCGTCATCTCGATATTATGGATTTGCTGGCTAAATTTAATGGCCGTGCAAATGCGCCCCTGGATGGCTTAGCTAAGCTCTGCGGCTTTCCCGGAAAAATGGGGATGGATGGTAGCCAAGTATGGCCGGCTTATCAGGATGGCAAGATTAATGACATCCGCCGTTATTGCGAGACTGATGTTGTCAATACGTATCTCATGTACTGTCGCTTTCAGTTGTTGCGCGGCGGCTTTTCTCATGACGAATATCAAGAAGAAATTGATTATGTAAAAGCCTATCTCGAAAAAGAGGCTAAAGAACCCAACGGTGGTCAGTGGCAAGAATATCTCCAAGGTTTTGCACCGGATGCGTAGAGGCGATAAGCCAGTCAATATTGAAGTGACTGAGCCAATTAAAGTGGAGGCACTCGATTTAGATGCCCAGGGAATTGCGCGTCTCATTCCCAATGAGGAAGAGACTGCCCAGGGCCAGAGCGGCAAGGTGATTTTCATTAAAGGTGCATTGCCAACCGAGCTGGTGACTTACACCATCACCAGTGAGAAGGCCCGCTTCAGTAAGGCCAAAGTACGTAATATCCTCAAGCCTGCGGTATTTAGGGCTGAGCCCAAATGTAAAGCCTTTGGCGTATGTGGCGGTTGCACTATGCAGCATTTAGACATACGTGCTCAAGTAGCAATGAAGCAGCGCGTACTGGAAGATGACTTACAACATATCGCTAAAGTAAAACCAGAAGAGATCTTACGTCCAATGGGCGGCCCTACCTGGGAATATCGTCATCGTGCCCGTTTAAGTGCAGTTAACCGCTCCATTAAAAAAGGCACGGTACTGATAGGCTTTCATGAAGGCAAGAGTGGTTATGTAGCAGATATGTTGGCGTGCGAGATTTTACCTAAGCATGTATCTGATTTATTGCCAGAGATGCGAAAGTTAGTCATGGGTTTGTCCATTGTGGATCGTATGCCCCAGATTGAAATTGCGGTTGGCGAGCCAGAGGATGCGCTATCGGATGACCCTAAAAAATCGAAGCCAGTAACCGCTTTGGTGTTTCGTAATTTGAAGCCTTTAACGGCGGAAGATGAGCAGCTACTGCGAGCCTTTGCTGATCAGCATCAGGTCTGGATTTGGCTCCAACCTAAGGGCATTGAGACGGTAGCCCCTTTTTATCCAGAGACGGGCAAGCTTTGTTACCGCCTGCCTGAGTTTGAAATCGAAATGCCATTCAAACCTGCAGACTTCACCCAGGTGAATCACATGATGAATCGCGCATTGGTGAGTAGGGCGATTCGGTTGCTAGAAGTAAAACCTACGGATCGAGTGCTTGATTTATTTTGCGGCATTGGAAATTTCACATTACCTCTTGCCAGAAAAGCAAAAGCAGTTTTGGGTATTGAAGGTCTCGAGAGTTTGACGACACGTGCAAAAGCAAACGCAGAACATAATGGACTCGTTGATAAAGTCAGCTTTATGCAAAGCGATTTATTTTTAGTCACTACAGAGACAATTGCTTCGTGGGGTAAAGCAGAGCGTTGGCTAATGGATCCGCCGCGTGAAGGCGCAATGGAGATTTGTAAGGCGCTTGCTGATCTGCATACAGGGCAAAGTGAATTGTTGCCAGAGCGCATTGTGTATGTCTCCTGTAATCCCAAAACTTTAGCCAGGGATGTCGAGATCTTGTGCCATCAGGCAGGCTACCGATTGAGTAGTGCGGGGATTATTAATATGTTCCCGCATACCTCCCACGTGGAGTCTATGACCGTTTTTGACCGTAACTAAGGTCTAAAACTTGGATTTGGCAGTATTTCTATTGGGTTCTGCCCCAAAGTTGTGCGCATAGCTTATTTGCAGTGCAGCTTTAGTAAACCGCCATTTCAGCGCAGAGTAGATTGAGTTTATGCAGAGAGCATTACTGCCAAACCGGTAATTTACTGTTGGGAGTTCCTCATGAAAGCCTCAGATAGTTTTGCCCTCATATTGATATTGATGGCCTTATCTTATGCGGTCAGCATGTTTGTAGCAGTCTAGTTGCCTGCAAGCAAGAAGCAGTTCATTAGCGACAAAGAAAAAGGCGCCCGCAGGCGCCTTTAGAGAACATCACACTTTATAAAGTGTGATTTGCTTCCCTTAGTCTCTATTACCGCCAACAATACCCAAGAGGGCAAGCAGGTTGGTGAAGACGTTATAAACATCAAGGTAGATAGCTAAAGTAGCCATGATGTAGTTGGTCTCGCCACCATTGATAACGCGTTGCACGTCAACCAAGATGAAGGCAGAGAAGATTGCAATAGCAAGAACCATCACAGTCAACATCAAGGCAGGTAACTGTAGCCAAATGTTTGCCAATGAAGCAACGATCAAGAGCAATACACCAACCATCAACCATTTGCCCATACCGGCAAAATCACTTTTGCTTACAGTAGCGATCGTTGCCATAGTGGCGAAGATCGCAGCAGTTCCGCCGAAGGACAGCATGATCAGGGTTGCGCCATTGCTATAGCTGTTAAGCGTGTAGCCGACTAGGCGAGACATCATGATGCCCATAAAGAAGGTAAAGCCTAGGAGTAGGAGAACGCCCACACCAGTGTCTTTGTTCTTTTCGATTGCCCAGAAGAAACCAAAGGCAACTGCCATGAACACAATGAAACCAATAAATGGACTGCCAGAAAATAGATCTAGGCCCATTGCAACGCCAAGCCAAGCGCCAATGACAGTGGGCACCATGGATAGCGCTAGCAGAGCATAGGTATTGCGCAGTACGCGGTTGCGTATTTGGACGGTACTAATTGAGCCGGTTTGGCCAAAGCCGTAAGAGTTCAGATCACTCATATTGACTCCTTCTTTTTCATAGTTATTACATGAGCCCACGAAGGGCTGTTGTCAGTAAGTATAGACAAAACCCTCTAATTTCAAGCCCCTAGATAAAAGTCTTACAAATAAAGGGCTTATGCCCTGTAAATTCAAGGGCTTAGCCCTACAGGCATAGGGGTAAATACGGTCAAGCAATGTATAATTCGGGGGTCGCTGAGCTTGGGGGCTTATTTAACGCCGGCTTGGCAAATATCTTTGAAATCACTATTGGAGTCTTGAATGGCAATTGAACGCACCCTTTCTATTATCAAACCTGATGCTGTCGCTAAAAACGTCATCGGCAAAATTTATGACCGTTTTGAATCTGCTGGTTTGAAGATCGTTGCTTCTAGAATGGCGCACCTCTCACAAGTTGAGGCTGAGCAGTTCTACGGCGTTCATAAAGATCGTCCTTTCTTCAAAGATTTGGTGAGCTTCATGATTTCCGGTCCTGTAATGATTCAAGTATTGCAAGGCGAAGGCGCAATTGCTAAGAATCGTGACTTGATGGGCGCAACCGATCCTAAGAAGGCAGAAAAAGGCACAATCCGTGCTGACTTTGCTGACAGCATTGATGCAAATGCTGTGCACGGTTCTGACGCTCCTGAAACTGCTGCTGTGGAAGTTGCTTTCTTCTTCCCTGGTATGAATGTTTTCAATCGTTAATCACTGATTAATCGATTAGCTATTTATTTATAAGTAGACGCATTGACCTCCCCGCGCGTAAATCTCTTAGATTTTGACGCTGACCAAATGGCGGCGTATGTCGCGGGGTTGAATGAAAAGCCCTTTAGGGCCAAGCAGCTCATGCAGTGGATACATCAACGTGGTGTATCAGACATCAACGACATGAGTGATTTAGCAAAAAGCTTTAGAGCAACATTGCTAGACAAAGTAGAAGTACTTTCTCTCCCCGTTATCAAAGATGAGCATGCACTAGACGGCACCCGTAAGTGGTTGCTGGACGTGGGCGCCGGTAATGCTGTGGAGTCGGTATTCATTCCTGAGGATGATCGAGGCACTCTGTGCATTTCTTCTCAGGCAGGCTGCGCAGTCAATTGCCGTTTTTGCTCAACTGGGCATCAAGGTTTCTCGCGCAACCTCACTTCCGGTGAAATCATCGGACAACTTTGGTTTGCAGAACATCTGCTGCGCAATGATCCAGAAGCTGTTCGCAGAGTGGAAAAGTTTCCAACGCCAGGATGGGAACATACTGGGCGCGTGATTTCGAATGTCGTGATGATGGGTATGGGTGAGCCTTTGCTCAACTACGACAACGTTGTATCCGCATTACGTTTAATGCTGGATGACAGGGCATATGGTTTATCGCGTCGACGTGTGACGGTTTCTACCTCGGGCGTAGTGCCGATGATTGATCGTCTAGCGCAAGATTGTCCAGTAGCTTTGGCGGTCTCATTACACGCGCCAAACGATGCACTGCGTGATCAATTGGTTCCACTCAATCAAAAATATCCTTTGCGTGAGTTACTTGACGCCTGTGAGCGTTACCTACCATTTGCACCAAGAGACTTCTTAACCTTTGAATATTGCATGCTCGATGGCATCAATGATTCGGACGTTCAAGCAAAAGAATTGGTACGCCTGCTCAGAAACATCAAGTGCAAGATCAACCTCATTCCCTTTAATCCTTTCCCAGAATCTGGCCTCAAGCGTTCATCAGCGCAACGAGTAAACGCCTTCGCTGGCATTTTGTTGGATGCAGGTATGGTGGCTACAGTTCGCAAGACCCGAGGTGATGACATCGCTGCGGCTTGTGGTCAATTAGCAGGAGATGTAGTGGATCGCACGAGAGTGCGTGAGCGTGCCGTACACAATGCAGAAATTGAACTCACAGAGGTTGAATCTGATGAAGAGTTTGATGAAGACCTCAATGCGGAGCCAAAAGAGCATCCGATTGAATGGCTCAAAAAGTTAAAGTAAAGATTAGACCCGGATGAGCTCTAATAATTCATTGTCACCACTGCCGAATTTACCTTTGGGACCAAGTCCTAAACGTGCAACCCGTCAAGCGACTGTTGCCTGGAAAACGAACATCATTACGGTTGGTGGTGATGCACCAGTACGTGTGCAGTCGATGACCAATACCGATACTGCAGATGCGGTAGGCACTGCAATACAGGTAAAAGAATTAGCGCGCGCTGGCTCAGAGATGGTGCGCATCACTGTGAATACACCAGAAGCCGCTGCTGCAGTTCCTTATATTCGTGAGCAGTTAGACAAGATGGATGTGTTGGTGCCATTAATTGGGGACTTTCATTACAACGGGCATACGCTCTTAAATGATTTTCCCGAGTGCGCTAAGGCGCTATCAAAGTACCGTATTAATCCTGGCAATGTGGGTAAGGGCGCCAAGCGTGATCCACAATTTGCACAAATGATTGAAGCTGCTTGCAAATACGATAAGCCCATTCGTATTGGCGTGAACTGGGGCAGCTTGGATCAAGAGCTTTTAGCCTCCATTATGGATAGCAACGCAGCTTTAGCAGCTCCAAAGACGGCGCAAGAAGTCATGATTGAGGCCTTGATTCAGTCGGCCTTGCAGTCGGCAGAAAAAGCCGTTGAATTTGGTATGAATCCCAATCAAATTTTACTTTCATGCAAAGTGAGTAATGTTCAAGACTTGGTGGCGGTTTATCGTGATCTCTCCCGTCGCTCCGACTATCCATTGCACTTGGGATTAACTGAAGCGGGCATGGGTAGCAAAGGGATTGTGTCTTCAACCGCAGCAATGGGTATTTTGTTGCAAGAGGGCATTGGGGATACGATTCGGGTTTCATTAACGCCTGATCCTGGCGCACCTCGTGAAAACGAAGTCATCGTCGCTCAAGAAATACTGCAAACCATGGGCTTGCGTAATTTCACGCCAATGGTGATTGCCTGTCCAGGTTGCGGCAGAACTACCAGCACTACCTTCCAGGAATTGGCTGCCAATATTCAGTCTTATTTACGTCAACAAATGCCAGTTTGGAAGAAAACCCATCCAGGCGTAGAGAATATGAATGTCGCTGTCATGGGCTGTATTGTGAATGGCCCAGGTGAGAGCAAGCACGCCAATATTGGTATCTCCCTGCCTGGCACAGGCGAAACCCCTGCGGCACCCGTATTTGTCGATGGAGTGAAGGTAAAAACCCTGCGTGGTGAGAGAATTGCTGAAGAGTTTCAGGTGATTGTTGATGAATACGTCAAACAAAACTATGCATCTAAGATTTAAAGAAGCTGAAGAAAAGTAATAACAAAACAATAATAAAAATGACTGATCAAAACAAAGACTCAAAAGCACAGGCCAAGGTTCAGAAGATCAATGGTGTGCGGGGTATGAATGATTTGCTACCAGCAGATGCTGCACAGTGGGCACATCTTGAGCATGTCTTGCGTGATTTAACGCGTGCCTATGGCTATGAATTTTTAAGAACGCCGATAGTAGAAGCTACTGCTGTGTTTCAACGTGGTATTGGTGAGGTTACCGATATTGTTGAGAAGGAGATGTACTCCTTTGAAGATCGCTTAAATGGTGAGCAACTTACTTTACGCCCTGAGGGTACTGCTGCTTTAGTGCGCTCGGTGATTGAAAATAATTTGCTTTATGAAGGACCTAAGCGTCTTTGGTATACCGGCCCCATGTTTCGTCATGAGCGCCCACAACGTGGCCGCTATCGCCAGTTCCATCAGTTCGGTATTGAAGCCTTAGGCTTTGCTGGTCCAGATATTGATGCAGAAATCATTCTCATGGGGCAGCGTCTTTGGGATGAATTGGGTCTTAAGGGCGTACGCCTAGAGATTAACTCTCTTGGGCAGGCGCCTGAGCGTGCTGAGCATCGCGCTGCTTTGGTAACTTATTTTGAAAAGAATCAAGAGCAGTTGGATGAAGATTCTCAGCGTCGTCTGATATCAAATCCATTGCGCATTTTGGATTCTAAAAATCCGGAGATGCAAGCATTGATCGAAGGTGCGCCAAAGTTACTGGATTTCTTGGGTGAAGAGTCGCTCAAACATTTCAATGCTGTGCAAGCTTTGCTCAAAGCCAATAACATCCCCTGCAAAATTAATCCCCGTTTAGTGCGCGGTTTAGATTATTACAACCTCACCGTATTTGAGTGGGTGACGGATGAGTTGGGTGCTCAGGGCACGATTGCGGGCGGCGGTCGCTATGACCCCTTGATTGAGCGCATGGGTGGTAAAGCAGCGCCTGCGTGTGGTTGGGCTATGGGCATGGAACGCGTGCTGGAGTTGATGAAGGTTTCTGGTTCTTTGCCTGAAACACAGGCTCAATGCGATATTTTTGTTTTGCACCAGGGCGGCGAGACTTTGACGGCTGCCATGATTATTGCTGAGCGCTTACGCAGTGCTGGCATCGATACCATTCTTTTCTGCCCTCCAGATGGTGAATCTGCCAGCTTTAAGTCACAAATGAAGAAGGCAGATGCTAGTGGGGCTGCTTTTGCGGTCATTATTGGCCCAGATGAGCTTGTCAAGAATGAGGCTCAGCTTAAGGACTTGCGTGGCACAGGTGAGCAGAAGTCGGTTCCTTTGGACGATGTCCTAGGGGCAGCAATTGACGCGCTAGTGGGCGCCTCCGAATAGAATTAAGCTAATACACCATTAATTACCTATAAATGAGTTTGGATTGACATGCCTTTAGATCTAGAAGAACAAGAACAATTAGACCAATTCAAAGCGTTTTGGCAAAAATACCGCAACATCATTACTGGCGTTGTTACTGCCGCTTTATTTGCTTATGCCGCTTATAGCGGGCTTCAGTGGTGGCGCAATAGCCAGGCACTTGAAGCTTCTAAGTTGTACGAAACGATGGTGAGCGCTATCGCTAAAGGCGATAAGGATCAAACTTTGCGTGCAACGGATGATTTACAAAAAGATTTTGGACGCACCCCTTATGCAGCAATGTCTAGTTTGATTGCTGCGCGTATTGCATCAGATGCGGGCGACAGTGCAAAGGCATTGGATTATTTACGTTGGGCTGCTAAGAACGCTTCAAACGATGGCTACCTCGCATTGGCAAAGTTACGCCTAGTGACTCAATTGATTGAGTTGGGTAGCGAAAAAGATTTTGCAGAGGCAGATCAAATTTTGAAAGAAAAGCCGATCGCAGGCTTTGAATCTTTATGGCTTGAGCGTCGTGGTGATTGGTACTTAGCCCAGAAGAAAAATGCTGAAGCTAAAGCGAGTTATCAAGATGCTTGGAAAAAATTAGACCAAGCAAAAGAATTTCCTGAAGAGGCGCGTCGTCTCTTGAAGGTGAAATTGGATGCTGTTGGAGGAGTTTCTCAGTGATTAAAGAGATGAAGCGTTTGTCAATGCGTATAGGCGCTGCCCTAGTAATGGGTTCCGTGATCATTGCTTTAGTTGCTTGCTCTGGTAACGCGAGAGTGAAGAAGCCTGCGGAATTGGCTACGGTAACAAATCAGTTCGATTTACAGCCCGTATGGTCAACTAGTGTTGGTTCATCCGAAACCTTTAATTTCCATCCGATTGTTGCTGGCGATGCTGTATATGCTGCATCTCATCGTGGCAATTTAGCTAAGATTAACTTGTCATCAGGCAATAAGGTATGGGAGGTTTCTGTACCTGAACGTTTATCAGTTGGTCCCGGGTCTGATGGTCGTACTACTGTTGCCGTCACTACCAAAGGTGTGGTCTACGCCTATGACGACACTGGTAAGCCAATTTGGAATGTGAGTGTGGGTAGTGAAGTATTGAGTGAGCCGGTAGTTGCTGGTGGTGTAGTGATTGTGCGAGCACTAGATAATCGCTTTATTGGCCTGGATGCACAAACCGGTGTTCGCAAGTGGGCCTATCAGCGCCAGCAATCTGCATTATCCTTGCGCGTCGGTTATGGCATGCTACCTATTAATAATGAAGTGGTTGTTACGGGTTTTGCTGGCGGCCGCTTTGGCATGATTGCAATTAGCAATGGCGGTCTAGTGTGGGAGACCCCAGTTTCCTTTCCTAAGGGCTTCTCAGAAATCGAACGCTTAAATGATGTCACTGCTAAACCAAGCATCGAAGGCGATATTATTTGTGCGGTTTCCTATCAAGGGCGTATTGGTTGTGGTCAAGCCCGTACCGGTAATCTTTTGTGGTTTAAAGATTATTCAAGTTATACCGGCACCTCACAAAATGCAGATATGGTTTTCTCGGCAAACGAAAAATCGTATGTAACTGCTTTTGCATCTAAAGACGGAAAACAAATTTGGGAGAACACTCAGCTGACATTCCGTGATGTAGGTGAGTCACTCGCAGTGGGCAGAGTTTTGCTGATGGGTGATGCTCAAGGTTATATCCATGCATTTTCACAGGCGAATGGCGAGATGGTTGCGCGTATTCGTCACGACAGTAGTCCAATCTCGGCTGCCCCCATTGCGGTAGGTGGCCTCATCTTGGTTCAATCACAAGGTGGAAAAATAGCGGCGTACAGTCCAAAATGAATCCAGTCATCACTATCGTCGGTCGTCCTAATGTAGGAAAGTCGACACTCTTCAATCGCTTAACGCGTTCACGTGATGCCTTAGTGGCTGACTTTTCTGGCTTAACCAGGGATCGCCACTATGGCAAAGGTCGTATCGGCGAGCGCGCATTTATTTGCGTAGATACAGGTGGTTTTGAACCTGTTGCCAAGACAGGCATTGTTGCCGAAATGGCAAAGCAGACAAAACAAGCGGTTGCTGAATCAGACATCGTTATCTTCTTGGTGGATGGTCGTCTTGGTATGGCGCCACAAGATCGAGTGATTGCTGATTTCCTCCGTAAGACCGGTAGACCAGTCATCCTAGCGGTAAACAAGACAGAGGGTATGCAGGCTGGCGTTGTTACTGCAGATTTTCATGAGCTGGGTTTGGGTGAGCCTTTTCCAATCTCCTCTGCACATGGTGATGGCGTGCGCGGTTTGATTGATGACGCATTAGATTCCTTGGGCATTGCTGAGCCGGAAGAAGATGAATTAGCAAGCGATCCAAACCGCCCAATGAAAATTGCGGTGGTAGGTCGTCCTAACGTCGGTAAATCGACCTTGATCAATAAGTTGATCGGTGAAGAGCGTGTCATCGCTTTTGATATGCCAGGCACTACACGAGATGCGATTGAGGTTCCCTTTGAGCGTAATAGCAAACCTTATATTTTGGTTGACACTGCAGGTTTGCGTCGTCGCGGAAAAGTATTTGAAGCTATTGAGAAGTTCTCCGTTGTTAAGACATTACAAGCTATTGCTGACTGTAATGTGGTGATCTTGATGCTGGATGCTCAGCAAGATATTTCTGAGCAAGATGCCCACATCGCCGGCTTTATCGTTGAAGCTGGTCGAGCATTAGTGGTTGCAGTGAACAAGTGGGATGGTCTGGATGCGTACGTAAAAGAGCGCGCTCGTTTAGAGATTGCGCAAAAGCTGCGCTTCCTCGATTTTGCAAACGTACATCCAATTTCCGCAAAAAAGGGTACAGGTCTTAAAGAGCTCTTTAAGGATGTGGATGCTGCCTATGCTGCAGCGATGGCAAAGTTACCAACCCCTCGTCTAACGCGCATCTTGCAAGAAGCAATTGAGCATCAACAGCCAAAACGGGTTGGCATGGGTCGTCCGAAATTGCGTTATGCCCACCAAGGGGGCATGAACCCCCCAATTGTGGTCATTCATGGCACATCCTTGAGTGGGGTGACTGATAGTTACAAGCGATACTTGGAAGGCCGCTTTAGGGATGTCTTTAAATTACGCGGCACGCCGCTCCGAATTCAGATGAATACTGCCAAAAACCCCTATGTTGATGCCGATAAGGGTAAAAAAGGCAAAAAGCGCTAATTTGGGCTAAGCTTTCATTCTGCTGTCGATATGGGCTTGATTTTTTTGAAAATCAGCCCAATATAGAGAGTTCAAGAAGCAGTATGGTTTGGCAGTATGCATTCAGCGGTGAAGATTGATATTTAATAAAAAAAGCAAGACTCCCAAAAAAGTAGTTAACAAAAGATAAATAAGGGGCAGTATGAATAACAAACAAATTCAATTACTTCAGGATCCGTTCCTCAATGCTTTGCGCAAAGAACATGTTCCTGTCTCAATCTATTTGGTAAACGGCATTAAATTGCAGGGCAACATTGAATCTTTCGATCAATATGTTGTTCTCTTGCGTAATACCGTGACCCAAATGGTTTACAAACACGCAATCTCTACGATCGTTCCAGCTCGTGCGATTGATTTCCGTTTAGAAGAAGCTAGCCCTGTATAAAACCGGAGTAGATGCGGCGCGCGCTGTTCTGGTTGGAGTAGATACAGGACGCGAAGACTTTGCAGATAGCATGGCCGAGCTCAGCCTTTTGGCTGACAGCGCTGGCTCTATACCTGCAGCCACTGTAATTGCGCGTAAGGGCAAGACTGACCCCGCCTTATTTATTGGCTCGGGCAAAGCGAATGAGCTCAAGCGGGTAATGGAAGAGCAGGGTGCAGAACTGGCGATCTTCAATCATCCACTTTCCCCAACGCAGCAGCGCAATTTAGAACGTCATATTGGTTTTCATGTGATGGATCGCACCGGTTTGATTTTGGATATCTTTAGTCAACGAGCGCAAAGTCATATAGGTAAGACGCAAGTTGAACTAGCGCAAGTGCGATATCGCATGTCTCGCCTAGTGCGGGCTTGGAGTCACTTAGAGAGACAGCGTGGCGGTATTGGTGTGCGTGGCGGTCCTGGTGAAACCCAAATGGAGTTGGATCGCCGAATGTTGGCCACTAAAGCCAAGCGCTTGGAAAATGAACTTGAAAAACTACAGCGTCAACAAAGAACCCAAAGAAGGGCGCGCAATCGAAAAGATGTCTTCTCGGTCTCTTTGGTTGGATACACCAATGCGGGTAAATCAACCCTATTTAATGCCCTAACAAAAGCAGGGACTTATGCCGCGGACCAGTTATTCGCTACTTTGGACACCACCTCTAGAAAAGTCCATTTAGATGGAGTGGGTTCTATTGTGGTCTCCGATACAGTGGGATTTATCCGGGATTTGCCCCACCAGTTAGTGGAGGCTTTTAGGGCCACTTTGGACGAAACCATCCATGCCGACCTCATTTTGCATGTTATAGACGCCTGTAGCCCCGTTGCAAGAGAGCAAAAGGCTGAAGTGGAGGCCGTTTTGGAAGAAATTGGGGCCGATGACATCCCCAGGATCGAGGTGATGAACAAGATCGACCAGATGCCACAAACCTTCACCCGTGGGGCTGCTTTAGAGCGGGATGGACAGGGCTTCCCGAGTCAGATTTTCCTGTCAGCCAAGACCGGCTTGGGCCTTGATTTACTTCGCTCAGCCCTCGCCGAATGCTCGCAAATGACTGATAGAATAAGGGTCGAACACAACCGTGCCAAGAAGCAGTTGGCCCCGGATGAGTTTTTAGAACCCTTACCCGAACGACCAGAAACTTCTGAATTTAATCCGATTTCCAACCGAAGCTATTTTTCTAATGATGCGTAAATTTCTCGAGCTGTTTTCGGTCAATGATCCAGGTTGGGGCAATAGCCACAATGCTGGCGGATCTAAAGATGCCAAAGATGGGCAGGGTAGTGATCAAGCTCCAAAAGCGGATCCAGAAACCAATAAGCCTGTCGAGACTCAACCAACAAGTCAACCAAGCAATCCGGTTAATAAGCCAGATGGTCCGCCAGATTTAGATGAACTGTGGCGCGATTTCAATGACAGAATTGCCGGTATCTTTGGCGGCAAGAAAAAACCTGGTGCAATGGGCGGCTCTGCTAGTAAGCCAGCCAACAAACCGAGTAGCACTGATATTCCTCCGCCATCACAGCGTGGCAATGGTGGTAACAATGGTGGTGGCAATGGCGGCATCAATGCGCCTAACTTTAATTTCACCAATCCATTTGGTTCTAAAGCGAGCTTCCTCATTGCCGGAGCGATTGTTTTCTTTATGTGGGTATGCAGCGGCTTCTTCATTATTCAAGAAGGCCAAGCCGGCGTTATTCTGACTTTTGGTAAGTACGATTACACCGCTAAGCCCGGTATTAACTGGCGCATGCCTTGGCCAATTCAAGCCGATGAAACGGTGAACCTATCGGGAGTGCGATCTGTTGAGGTAGGTCGTCCGATACTCATTAAGGCGACTAATCAAAAAGATTCCTCAATGCTCACTGAAGATGAAAATATCATCGATGTGCGCTTTGCTGTTCAATACCGCTTGAAAGATCCAACTGATTATTTATTTAATAACCGTGATCCAGATGCAGCAGTAGTGCAGGCAGCCGAGACTGCCGTGCGCGAAATCGTTGCACGTAGCAAGATGGATACTGTGCTGTATGAAGGTCGTGAAAAGATTGGTATTGATTTAGCCAACTCTATTCAGAAAATTTTGGACAGTTACAAAACGGGTATTTACGTTACTAGTGTGACTGTGCAAAACGTGCAGCCACCAGAACAAGTACAAGCAGCGTTTGATGATGCGGTGAAGGCAGGTCAAGACCAAGAGCGTTTGAAGAGTGAAGGTCAGGCTTATGCCAATGACATTATTCCCCGCGCCAAAGGTACCGCCGCCCGTCTGATTCAGGAGGCTGAAGGCTACAAAGCCCGTGTTGTTGCTACTGCAGAGGGTGATGCCACACGCTTTAAGCAAATCCTCGTTGAATACGCTAAAGCACCTCAAGTAACTAAAGATCGTATGTACATCGACACCATGCGTGAGATGTACAACAACGTGACAAAGATCTTAGTTGACACCACTAAGAGCAACAGCCTCCTCTATCTCCCGCTCGATAAGATCGTTGCTCAGGTCAGTGCTGAAAGTGCTCAGGCAGCGAGTACGCAAGTGAACCCAACAGGAGTAAGCACTCCAACTGGAAGTGTGACTGTGGGTGGCGCAACGGGAGTCAATGCCCCGAGCTCCACTTCTGGCGCCGCAATCTCAACACCGTCCTCTAGTGGCTCTGCTGATAAACGTGATGGCCTGCGTAGTCGCGATAGGGAGTCTAGATAATGAATGCAAATCGTTTAATTGCTGCAGGTATCGCCTTTATTGCGCTGATATATGTGCTGTCCTCTAGTATTTTTGTTGTCGACCAACGTAAGTTTGCTGTAGTGTTTTCATTCGGACAGATTGTTCGTGTAATTGAAAAGCCGGGGATTCAGGCAAAGCTTCCAGCCCCATTTGAAAGTGTCCGCTTCTTTGATCGTCGTATTTTGACGATTGATAATCCAGAAGCAGAGCGCTTTATTACTGCTGAGAAGAAAAACTTATTAGTAGATTCTTATGTGAAGTGGCGCATTGTCGATCCTCGTAAGTTCTTTATTAGCTTTAAGGGTGATGAGCGCTTGGCGCAAGATCGCTTAACTCAGTTGGTCCGCTCCGCATTAAATGAAGAATTCACAAAACGTACTGTGCGTGAATTGATTTCCGATCAACGCGAAGAAGTAATGCAAGGTATTCGTAAGAAGGTTGCTGATGATGCTTCGGATATCGGCGTAGAAATCGTAGATGTGCGCTTAAAGCGTGTTGACCTCTTGGCAGAAATTAGCGATTCTGTTTATCGCCGTATGGAAGCAGAGCGTAAGCGCGTTGCCAACGAGTTGCGCTCAATGGGTGCTGCAGAGTCTGACAAGATTCGCGCTAATGCAGAGCGTCAGCGCGATACCATCTTGGCTGAGGCTTATCGTGATGCACAAAAAATCAAGGGAGCGGGAGACGCTAGAGCAACTGCTCTCTATGCAGAGGCATTTGGGCGCGATGCTCAGTTTGCTCAGTTCTATCAAAGCTTAGAGGCTTATAGAAGCTCATTCAAGGATAAGAAAGACATCATGGTGGTTGAACCCAATGGTGAGTTCTTTAAGTTCTTACATAAAAAGCAATAAGGCAAATAGTCCACATCATGAATCGCTGGTTACTTCCTGAAGATATTGCAGACGTCTTGCCTGCAGAGGCTCGCAAAGTTGAGTCTTTGCGTCGTGCCGTCTTGGATTTATATCAGTCTTATGGTTATGAGCTAGTAGCTCCTCCAATCTTGGAGTTCTTAGACTCTTTGTTAACTGGTACTGGTTCTGATCTCAATCTACAAACCTTTAAGTTGGTAGATCAATTATCTGGTCGCACTTTAGGTCTGCGTGCGGACATGACGCCACAGGTAGCCCGCATTGATGCACATCTTTTAAATCGCGCTGGCGTTACCCGTCTTTGTTATGCCGGTTCTGTAGCGCATGCCCGTACTCCTGTTGGTAGCTCGGCACGTGAAGAGTTGCAACTCGGTGCAGAGATCTATGGTTGTGCTGGTTGGGAGGCTGATCTTGAAGCGATTACCTTGCTACTTAAAACCCTGTCTGTTGCAGGTTTAGAGAAGGTTTATCTTGATTTGTCTCACGCCGGAATTTTGGCTGGCATCTTAGATGGTCAGAACTTAGATAAAGCAACAGTTGAAGCTTTGTATGGCCTATTGCAAAGTAAAGATCGTCCTCGCTTAAAGCAATGGGCAGCCTGCTTACCTGCAAATGTTGCACAAGCACTGATGGCTTTGACTGAGCTCAATGGACCTTGTGCTCAGGTTTTATTAAATGCCAAGAAAGCACTGCCGAAACACGCTGCGATTGATCAGGCGCTGGCAGATCTTGAGCGTTTAGTTTCTGCTGCTGCGAAGTTATCAACCAATTTAGAGCTCAGCATTGATTTGGCGGATCTGCGTGGTTATCAATATCACAGCGGTGTGATGTTTGCTGCCTACGTTGATCAATTGCCACAGCCAATCGCTAGAGGCGGTCGCTATGACCATGTTGGCCAAGCCTTCGGTCGCCCACGTCCTGCAACTGGTTTTTCTTTGGACCTTCTGACCTTAGCAAACTTATCACCCTTAAGTGCACGTAAGTTAGCTATCTTGGCCCCATGGATTGAAGATGCTGAATTAAGTAAGACCATCACAGCTCTGCGCAGTAAGGGTGAGGTAGTGATAGAAGTTCCAGTAGGCACAACAGCAGAAGCTGCTGAATATGAATGCGATCGAGAGTTGGTCAAGCAAGGTAACTCTTGGGAAGTAAAGAAAAAGTAGTCAACATGAATTAAGGCGGCAAATAAATACAGCAGTGAGCAGTTAACTTATTTTGTAATTATCTTTTTGGATTTCATTATGTCTTCAAAGCAGCAAACTAAAGGTCGTAACGTAGTTGTCATTGGCACCCAGTGGGGTGATGAAGGCAAAGGGAAAGTAGTAGATTGGTTAACCGATCATGCGACAGCTGTAGTTCGCTTCCAGGGTGGCCACAATGCTGGGCATACCCTCATCATTGGAGGCAAGAAAACAATTCTGCGCTTGATTCCCTCCGGAATCATGCATAAGAATGTCACTTGCTATATCGGTAATGGTGTAGTTCTCTCCCCAGAAGCACTCTTTAAAGAAATTGGTGAACTTGAGTCTGCCGGCCTAGAAGTCCAGTCTCGCTTGAAGATTTCAGAGGCAACGACTTTGATTTTGCCTTACCACGTAGCGATTGATCATGCCCGCGAGAAGAAGCGCGGCGAAGCCAAGATTGGTACAACAGGGCGTGGAATCGGACCTGCATACGAAGATAAAGTAGCTCGTCGTGCTTTGCGTGTGCAAGATTTGTTCTACCCAGAAAAATTTGCAGAGCAGTTACGTGAGAACTTGGAATATCACAACTTCATGCTCACTAATTACTATGGAGCTGAACCGGTTAATTATGAAAAGACCTTGGCTGAAGCCATGTCTTATGCAGAACGTCTAAAGCCAATGGTGGTCGATGTCTCCAGCGCTTTATATGCAGCTGAACAATCTGGTCAGAACTTATTATTTGAAGGGGCGCAAGGAACTTTGCTGGATATTGACCACGGTACCTATCCATACGTCACTTCCAGTAACTGTGTAGCAGGGAATGCTGCTGCTGGTTCCGGTGTAGGGCCAGACTCTTTGCAATATATCTTAGGTATTACTAAGGCCTACTGCACGCGCGTTGGCGCTGGTCCTTTCCCAAGTGAACTCTATGATCATGACAATCCAGCTAAGCAAGATCCAGTTGGAGTGCGTTTAGCTGAGGTGGGTAAAGAGTTTGGCTCTGTAACCGGTCGTCCACGTCGTACGGGCTGGTTAGATGCTGCTGCATTAAAGCGTTCAATTCAGATTAATGGTTTATCAGGTCTCTGTATTACTAAGTTGGATGTTCTTGATGGCTTTGAAACCATTCGTTTATGCGTTGGTTACAACCTCGATGGTAAGAAGTTAGATGTATTACCGCGTGGCGCAGAGTCTGTTGCTCGTTGCCAGCCAATCTATGAAGATTTCCCAGGATGGCAAGGCACAACCTTTGGTATTCGTGAGTGGGATAAATTACCAGTAGAAGCCCAAAAATTCCTCCGTCGTATTGAGGAGGTCGCTGGTAAGCCAATCGCAATGGTGTCCACAGGCCCTGATCGCGATGAAACTATTCTTCTCCAGCATCCTTTTCAGGATTGATAGAAAATCATTGGCTCCGTACTGAATTCAGTAAATTACTAAATCTATTTATTAACTTTTTGTTTAAGAAGACATCAACATGACTGCGCGCACTACCTGCAATAGCCTTCAAGTAGCAACTCCCTTATATCGCTTCATCGAAGACAAGGTACTTCCAGGTACTGGCATCAAGAGTGCTGACTTTTGGAAGGGTTTTGATGAGATCGTTAAAGACTTAACACCAAAAAATGATGCCTTACTTGCTAAGCGCGATCGCATTCAGTTGGATTTGGATAAGTGGCACCAAGCCAATCCAGGTCCGATCAGCGATATGCCTGCATATCGTCAGTTCTTAAAAGAAATTGATTACTTGGTTGATGTTCCAGGAAAAATTACCGCTACTACTAAGAATGTAGATGATGAGCTGGCCCTTCAGGCCGGCCCTCAATTGGTAGTTCCAGTGCTCAATGCGCGTTATGCACTCAATGCTGCTAACGCACGTTGGGGATCTTTATATGACGCCCTTTACGGTACAGACGTTTTGTCTGAAGAAGATGGTGCAACTAAGGCTGGTGCTTACAACCCAATTCGTGGTGCTAAGGTTGTTGCTTTTGCCCGCAATTTCTTGGATCAAGCTGCGCCTTTAGCAAAGGGTTCGCATCGTGATTCAGTTGCCTACACTGTTGATGACAATAAGTTGTCTGTTAAGTTAAAAGACGGCACAAGTACTGGCTTGGCTGATGAGAAGCAATTTGTTGGCTATCAGGGCGATGCCGCTACACCAAGTTCTATTTTGTTGCGTAATAACGGCGTTCATATTGATATCGAAATTAATAAGAGCAAAACCATTGGCTCAAGTGATCCTGCGGGCATTAATGATGTTGTGCTTGAGGCTGCACTTTCCACGATTTTGGATTTGGAAGATTCCATTGCTGCAGTAGATGGCGATGATAAGGTTGTTGCTTATGAGAATTGGTTAGGCATTCTTAAGGGTACTTTGGTTGAGGAAGTGAAGAAGGGTGATAAGACGATTACTCGCGCACTCAATCCGGACCGTAAGTACACAGCGGGCATTGGTGCGGTAGATGCAAAAGACGGCATCGTTACTTTGCATGGCCGTTCACTTTTGTTCCTGCGTAACGTTGGCCATTTGATGACTAATCCAGCCATCATTACTGGTGAGGGAAAAGAGATCTACGAAGGTATCTTGGATGCGGTTGTGACTGTGTTGATCGCTTTGTATGACATCAATCGTCCTGCAAGCCAGACGATTGGTAATACCCGTAAGGGCTCGGTTTATATCGTGAAGCCAAAAATGCATAGCCCAGAAGAAGTGGCTTTTGCAGGTGAGCTCTTTGGTCGTGTTGAAAAATTACTCGGCTTACCAGCAGACACTGTGAAGTTGGGAATCATGGACGAAGAGCGTCGCATGAGCGCCAATATCAAAGCGGCGATTGCTGCTGCAGGTGCGCGCGTAGCCTTTATTAATACTGGGTTCTTAGATCGTACTGGTGATGAGATGCACACTGCGATGTATGCAGGTCCTATGATGCGCAAAGGCGATATGAAAACCAGTAAGTGGTTGTCAGCTTATGAGCGTCGTAACGTATTTGCAGGCTTGGATTGTGGTTTACGCGGTCGCGCTCAAATCGGTAAGGGTATGTGGGCAATGCCAGATATGATGAAAGCTATGGTTGAGCAGAAGATTGTTCATCCTAAGGCAGGTGCAAACACTGCGTGGGTACCATCGCCAACTGCAGCTACCTTGCACGCACTACACTATCACCAGGTGAATGTAGCTGAGCTCCAAAAAGAAATGGAAAAGCTCGATACTCAAGCCGAAGCTGAAGCATTAATCAATGATTTGCTGACTATTCCAGTGGTTGAGAAGGCTAACTGGTCTAAAGAAGAGATTCAGCAGGAGTTGGACAATAACTGCCAGGGTATTTTGGGTTACGTTGTTCGTTGGATCGATCAAGGCGTAGGATGCTCTAAGGTTCCTGATATCCATAACGTTGGCTTAATGGAAGATCGTGCTACTTTGCGTATTTCCAGCCAACACATTGCCAACTGGTTGCTTCATGGCATTGTCACTGCAGACCAAGTGAATGAAACTTTGCAGCGCATGGCTAAAGTCGTTGATGGGCAAAATGCTGGCGATCCTGTGTATCAGCCAATGATGCCTAATTACAAAGATTCTTATGCTTATAAGGCAGCTAGTGATTTGATCTTCAAAGGCCTTGAGCAACCTAATGGTTACACAGAACCTTTGCTGCATGCATGGCGCTTAGAGGTAAAGAAGGCGCACGCTCAGTAATATAGCTAAGGCTCTAAACCAGAATGGATTTGCCCACAAAGCAAATCCATTTTTTATTTATCACAAGCAATGTTCGGATTTTTAAACCCTTTCTCTAAAGCTCACTCACGGTTTCCATTTCAGTTTGATGATGGCGGGAGAGAGGCTGCTGGCTTTAAGGGTGGCGCTGGTGATTGTGTTGTTAGGTCTATCGCCATCGCTGCAGAAATTCCATACATGCGAGTGTATGAAGATTTGAGGCTCGCAAACGAGAATTACGCCGAACTCAGAAATGATCGTTTGGCCAAGAGGCTAAGCGCAAAGGGCTCATCCCCTAGAAATGGCAATCACCGCAATGTATTTCATGACTACATTCTGGGTTTAGGTTTTGAATGGGTGCCAACCATGAAGGTGGGGGCGGGTTGCCAGGTGCATCTGAGGCCTGATGAACTTCCTACGGGAATAGTGATCGCTAAAGTTTCCAAGCACCTCACTGCCATCATGAATGGCGTCATTCATGACACGCATGATCCATCAAGAAATGGCAGTCGGTGTGTATATGGCTACTACATTAAGAAGCGCTAGGATCTTTCTGGCGGTGCTTGAGATTCCAAGCAGCCTTGTAAGAATTAGTCATGCCGATCATGGTGGAGGTAGTCCATGCGATTGAGAATAATCCAGAAAACGATACGAAGAAAGCGAGACTCTTCCAGCCCATTGGCAGGATATCCTGAACAAAGCCTACCGTGGTGTAGCTGCTACCCACAAAGAGAAGCGTGTCAATACCACTATCCATTAAACCAAGCGCTAGGATGAAGAGAGTCCAAATAATAATTTCGGTAATATGAACTAGGGCGATAAAGAAAAAAGCTGAATAAAAATGAAAAAAGACCCAGTTGTATTGCCTGTCTGTCAAATTTTCGTTGGTTAATCTTTCAAAGCGCAACATGATGAAATTAATTGCGCTACCGTGAAAAAAAAGAATCAATATGAGGCCGAATATCCCATACAGTGCATCTCTAATGAGCGGCAAAAGTGGGATGCCTGCTAGGGTTGATTGAGTAATAGTGTCAGGTGTAATCGGCATAAATTTAAGGGGATAGTAAGCGGTATTGGATAAGCAAATATCCTTATCAGGGTTGATAATGGCATATTGATAAGTCCAAGTAAAGTAGCCCTTGAATAGCACCCCCTATACCGCTGAATCGAAGAAGCGAGAACGCTTCTTTCTACTTTCTTTAGCGGGTATTCAGTTCACCCACATCCTGGATTTTATGATCATGATGCCATTGGGTCCCGAGTTCATTCGGGTGCTCAATATCAACACGCATCAGTTTGGTTTATTGCTTTCTTCTTACACTTTTGCCGCTGCCGCAGCAGGCATCTTAGCTACTTACTATATAGACCGGTTTGAGCGTAGAAAACTACTCTTAAGTCTGTATGCCTTTTTTATTATTGCAACGCTGGCTTGTGGTTTGGCACCCAATTATGAATTCCTCTTTATAGCCCGAGCCTTTGCGGGTGCATTTGGCGGCATTTTGGGTTCCTTGGTGCAAACTATCGTGGCTGACTCGATTCCTTTTGAGCGCAGAGGCAAAGCATTGGGAACGGTGATGGCTGCTTTCTCTGTATCCACAGTTGCTGGGGTGCCTTTAGGCTTGTTTTTATCCAACCATATTCCATCTTTGGGCTGGCGTGCACCATTCTTCTTCATCGCCATTATTTCAATTCTGATCCTCTATCTGGGTTATCGCAATATTCCCAAGATTGCAGGTCATTTAGATCATATTCATGAGGGTAGTAGGCTTAGTCAGATTCTAAAAATTTTGACCGCAAGGCAGAATATCAAAGCATTTATCTTTATGGCCTTGATTATGATCACTGGATTCTCTGTAATTCCTTATATCGCCCTGTATCTCACCGCCAATGTTGGCATTGCTAATTCTTATATATCTTTAATTTATCTGTGTGGTGGCATTGCTACCTTAGTGAGTTCCCGGTTGATAGGGCATATGGCTGATAAGTATGGCAAGGTTCTAGTATTTAGGGTATTGGCGATTGTGAGTTTCATTCCATTATTGGTAACAACTAATCTGGTGCCAGTTCCCCTTTGGATTGTTTTGCTGAACTCCACTGCATTTTTTGTCCTAATCTCCGGACGTATGATTCCCGCCATGGCGATAGTGAGTCAACTGGTAGAACCTAAGATTAGGGGAACGTTTATGAGTTTGGTGGGCTCTACTCAGATGCTAGCCTCAGGGATTGCTTCCGTTTTAGCTGGCCTTATAGTTACGATCACTGCCGATGGCAAGATGGAACATTACAACTTGGTTGGATATGGTGCCGTTGCTTGTGGCATGCTGACATTCTGGCTGGTAGGATATATCCATTCTGATACAAAAAAGCATAAGGAGATCCCATGATTGAATTTAAAAGACCTGATGGACAGGTTCTCAACGGATATTTGGCTGAGCCTATCAATAAAGCGAATGCCCCTGGAATAGTCGTTATTCAGGAATGGTGGGGGTTGGACGATGAGATAAAAGCAGTGGCAGATCGTTTTGCTCAAGCAGGGTATCGCGCACTGGTTCCGGATTTGTATCGGGGTAAATTGGCTCTTGAGGCGAATGAGGCTGAGCATTTAATGGGCGATCTTAATTTCGGTGATGCGGCCGGTCAAGATATTCGAGGTGCTGTTCAGTATCTCAAAGCGACTGGCAGTACAAAAGTTGCGGTAACTGGATTTTGTATGGGGGGCGCATTAACTGTGCTTTCTGCTTGTAATGTGCCAGAGCTAGATGGCTCTATTATTTGGTACGGTAATCCACCGCTTGAGTACGTTAATGCAGAAGCTATTACTAAGCCGATGTTGGGTCACTGGGCTTTGCATGACGAATTCTTCCCGATAGCTGGTGTTGATCAGTTAGAGGCAAAGTTAAAACAAGCTGGCGTCAATTTTGAATTTCATCGCTACGACACTAAGCATGCCTTTGCAAACCCTAAAGCAGATACCCGCGGCTTAGCACCCCTGAAGTTCAACGCCGAAGCAGCGCAATTGGCTTGGGATCGCACCATACAATTTTTGCAAAAATATATTAATAACTAGTCCGTATTACTTTGAATCACTATGCACTTATTCTCTGAAAACCTTGCCGTAGAAATTTCTACCTATTACCGCAATTTGACCTTGGGTCATGGTGTCACTCCAAAAGTATTTACCTTGGTAAATGCTGATGGTGACCAATACCTCTTCTTCATTGATGATCTCCCCATTGAGAGCGAAGATGAAAAGAATCAGTTCCTGGCCTATATTGTTCAGGCACATGAGGCAGTTTGCTATGCCCGTGGCACCTTAGTGATTGTTGAAAGAAATCAACAATATATTGAGTTTGCAGTTGTTGACCGAGATGATGCTGACGCGATTGTGTGTTCGGCGGAGCTAACGCGTGATATGGATGATAAGCCGATTGGCTTAGGTGAGTTTGAAAAGACCTTGGTAAAGAAGGGCTCCATTATTTTTGGAGGCCTCTTTGAGGCTATTCAGCTGTCAGATAATAAGATTGAAGATTTTGAAAGCCTCTGGCTTGAGATGAAAGCCAAAATTTTGCATCGCTCAATGGGGCTTTAATTTAGTTCTAAGATATTTGCGTGCAGTTGCTTCAAGGGCGAAGGATCCGACTAAGGCAAGCCCCAGAGCAATCGCGCTGCCTGGTGCGCTCTCGATTACATTTAGCAATAGAGTAGTAAATAAACTCAAGTTAATAATAATTGCCATCCATAGCGGCCACAGCTTGGCACCGGTTTGCTTGCGCACTCGAATATGCCCAAAGGTAATTGCTGCATAAACCAATAAAAAAGCTAGGCTAGCCATTTTTCCGACTACGTCTAATGGGAATGCTAAAGCAAGAGCAATCACCAAGAGCGCTGATATGGTTAATGCACGAAACTCTGTATTTAAGACCTCGCTACCCAAAGCTTTTGAGACTGTGATTTTGCTCGCCATATCGGCTGCAATATTAGATGCAGCAAAGATGGTGGCATTGAGTGCGGCAGCACAAGCTAATAAAGCGGAAGCACCAATCACTACAAAACCCATCTTTCCAGCTACGATTTGGGCTACATCGCCTAATACGTGACCGCTATACAGCGCCATTTGAGCAGGGGTAAGCAGCAGCACTACTGCAGTGCTGACTAGTAAATAAGCGATCGTTACCAAAATCAAGGCTGAGAACATAGCAAGAGGAAGTTCTTTGTGTGGTGCTTGCATAGCATTTGAGGAATTGGTCACAACCCCAAAGCCTTGGTAGTTGATATACAGGATGCCTGTTGCAATCGCAATGCCATTGATGGACCAATCGGTTGCCTTAAATGCGCCAACATCGGCCACATGAATACCTTCTACAGAAAAAAGCAAAAGAGCAAGTGTTACGAAGCCAATGGCCAGGGTTTCAGCCTTACCAACGATATCAGTGCCGAGTAAGTTAATGCCCGCGCAAAGAATGATGATGATTACTCCAACAATCTTGATTTCAAGTAGCGATAGATATCCGCCAAGTAAAGTATTGGCATATTCAGAAAAGCCAGCGGCATAAAGTGCAGCTGCAATCAGGTAGGCAATGTATTGAAATATATTGAGCCCCCCTGAAATCACTCCAGGCCCATAGCTCATTACTGTAAAAGTAGCTGCACCTCCGCTACTAGGAAAAGTAGCACCTAATTTAGCGTATGAGTAGACGGAGAATGAGGCAGCAATTGCGCCAAGCAAAAACGCTATTGGAATGTAGGAGCCAGCATGAGCGCTAGCAGTGCCCAGAAGGGAAAATAGACCAGCACCCATCATTCCGCCTATTCCAAGAGCGGTAGCCGAAAAGAGGCTAATACCTTTGGAATTGTTGCTCTCTTTTTTGAGTAGGGAGGGGTTTAATTGATCGGTCAAGATAGGGAGGTATTAGTAGATGCCTTATATTAAAGCTATTTAGTCTAAGTGAGGGCCATTAGCTCTCATGGAGAGCAGCTTGGCACTGTTAAAATTTAGAAAAAGCTGCCAACATAAAATTTAAGGTCAAAGCATGCGCCATTTAAATCGAATTGTCTTAGCAACCCTATTTTTGTCCGCACAATCTGCCATTGCAGCCGGTAATGCTGATGTCATTTTTTACGGGGGCGATATTGTCACAATGAATAAGGCCCAACCTGCAGCAGAGGCGGTAGCTATTCAGGGTGGAAAGATTATTCAGGTAGGCTCTTTGTCTAAAACAAAAGCCTTGCAAGGTAAGGATACCAAGCTCATCAACCTAAATGGTCAAACTTTGATGCCGGGTTTTGTAGAGCCTCATGTGCATATCTTTGGTACAGCATTTTCAGAAGAGCTTTGGCAAAACATGTCTAACTTCGAGATGCCGCATGACACCTTGGATAGTTTGGTTGCAAAGCTGACAACGTATAGCAAGAGTGTTAAAGATGGAGAGTGGATTACTGCGTTCGGCGTTGATCCATCAAGAACTGATCCATTTATGGCTGAGTTGACAGCCGATATTTTGGATAAGGTATCCACAACAAAGCCAATTTTTGTCATGAATCAAAGCATGCATATTGCCTATGTAAACCATAAAGCCTTGGAGATGGCAGGGGTTACTGACTCCACTCCAGATCCTAGTGGTGGAAAATTGCTAAAAGATAGCAAGGGGCGTTTAACAGGCGTAATTTATGAGGTGCCCGCTTTCTATTTGTTCTTAAAAAAGATGCCTGTACCTAAGCAGGATTTAATTGAGCAAGCGGTTGCAAAAGTGGGCCAAAAAATGGTGCGCAAGGGTGTTACGACTTCAGCAGAAATTTCTCTCGGCGGTTATCTTGGTGTTGATAAAGAAAACGCTTTATTAAACGATATGACTCATAGTGGGAAGCTTCCTGTTCGTGTCAGGGGTTATATGTATTCAAACGCATACCCATTGACTAACAATAGCTATAAGCCAGGTCAGGGTGATGATGTCTATAAGCTTATTGGCGTCAAGATTGTGTCAGATGGCTCCGACCAAGGTCTCACTGGTGCAATGATTCAGCCCTATGCATATCCTGCGGGGACAAAAAATACTGGTAATCTCAACTTTACTGAGCAAGAACTTTATGACCTTGCTAAGCCAAGATTTGATCAGGGTTGGCAAATCTCTGTTCATTCCAATGGCGATAGAGCAATTGAGCAGGCTCTGAATGTTTTTCAGAAATTGGTTACCAAGCCAAGTGACGTAAAGGCTAGATTAAGAATTGAGCATTTCACAGTTCCTACTGAAGCGCAGATTACAAAAGCAGCAAAATTAGGCGTTGTTCCTGGCTTTACGATTGGACACACAGATTATTGGGGTGAAGCGTTTCACGATCACCTGCTTGGACCGGAGAGAGCTAATCGAATTGACCCAAGTGCTAGCTTGATTAAGAATGGCATGCATTTTGCGTACCATAGCGATTCTCCAGTCTCCCCAATCCATCCATTGAAGTACGCATCTGAGGGAGCCTCAAGACTTTGGCAGGCGCCCCCACAAAAGGTGTTAAATGCGAACGAAAAAGTATCTATTAATGATGCTTTAAAAGCGGTCACTATTGACGCCGCTTATCAATTAAAGATGGATGACAAGGTGGGCTCTATCCAGACTGGCAAGTACGCTGACTTTGCCATCATTGATAAAAATCCGATGAAAACGGATGCCTATAAGATCAGAGATATTCAGGTCAATGAAACCTGGGTAAATGGTCAGCAGGTATTTAAGAAGAACTAAAGATAATTTGCTGTTAGTCGCAAAGTGCAAAACCGCCTTCGGGCGGTTTTTCTTTAGATACTAGAAAGCGGTCTGACTATTGAAAATAGGGCTCTAGGCCCCATATAGGTCTTTAGAGGTGTATTTGGTGCCCAGGAAGGGACTCGAACCCCCACAACCTTACGATCGCCAGCACCTGAAGCTGGTGCGTCTACCAATTTCGCCACCTGGGCATGCCATTATTATAGAGTGACGGACGTTTTAAGGTCATTTCTGGCTCTTTTTGGCTTTTTCCCTTCAGACTTGGTGGTTTGATACAGTAGCCTTATTCATAACAAAAATAGATATCAATAGATATACACAGGGCATGTATTGCCGAAGGAATTAAATGCGTAAAGCAAAAGACTTGATGCCACGTGAGGCTGACCGTTTAGGAACAGTGCAGGGGCATCGAGATGGATTTGGATTTGTAATACCCGATGATGGTGGCGAAGATATCTTTCTTTCAGAAAGAGAAATGTCACGTGTCATGCATGGCGATAGAGTCAATGTCAGAGTATTAGGAACAGATCGACGTGGTCGCCCAGAAGGGCAGATCGTCGAAGTAGTTCTACACGCCAACAAAGTAGTTATCGGTCGCCTCTTAAATGAAAATGGTGTGCTAATTGTTGCGCCAGAAGATAAGCGTATCGGTCATGACATTCTGATTCCACCAAAGGGTCAAGGACAAGCGAAGTTAGGTCAGGTTGTTAGCGTCGAGATTATTGATTACCCAGATAGCTATCGCCAGGCAGTTGGTCGCGTAGTAGAAGTCTTGGGTGAAATCGATGATCCGGGTATGGAAATCGAAATCGCTGTACGTAAGTATGGCGTTCCTCATGAGTTTTCTGCCGCTGCCTTAAAAGAAGCAACAGCGCTACCAGATACTGTTCAACAGTCTGATTTAGAAGGTCGGGTTGATCTGCGTGATGTACCGTTAGTCACTATCGATGGTGCTGATGCACGTGACTTTGATGATGCCGTGTACTGTGAGCCGGTGATGTACGGGCAGACTAAGGCTTGGCGCCTCATTGTGGCGATTGCTGACGTTTCTCATTATGTAAAGCCAGGCCATCCTTTGGATGATGAGGGCTTATTGCGTGCTACTTCGGTGTACTTCCCAAGACGCGTCATTCCAATGCTGCCAGAGAAGATCTCCAACGGGCTCTGCTCGCTTAATCCTGGGGTAGACCGTCTGTGCATGGTGTGTGATTCAGTTGTGGATAACAACGGCATTGTTTTGGCATACCAGTTTTATCCAGCAGTGATGCATTCAGCACAACGCTTTACTTACGATACGGTTTGGGAGATTCTGTCTAACAGCAAAGGTCCTGAAGCAACACGCTTTGCGCAGTTCCGCCCTTTGCTCGGTAATCTATATTCGCTTTACAAGATTCTGTTAGCAGCTCGTGAGAAGCGGGGCGCTATCGAGTTTGAAACCACCGAGACTCAAATCATTAGCAATGAGCTTGGCAAGATTTTGCGTATTGAGCCGCGTCTTCGCAATGATGCCCATCGCTTAATTGAAGAGTGCATGTTGACTGCCAACGTATGTGCAGCTGACTTTATTGAAAAAAATAAGCATCTCAGCTTGTATCGTGTTCATGGTGAGCCATCCGAAGAAAAGTTAGTTACATTACGCCAAGTTCTCAGAACATCAGGCCTGTCTTTGGGCGGTGGCGAGAAGCCAAAACCACGTGACTACGCTAAATTGATGCGTGAGATTAAAGAACGTCCTGATGCCAACATGCTGCAGTCAGTGGTATTGCGCTCTATGCAACAGGCAATGTACCAGCCGGATAACGAAGGCCACTTTGGCTTGGCTTACCCAGCGTACTCGCACTTTACTAGTCCGATTCGTCGCTATCCTGACTTGCTAACGCATCGGGTAATTAAGTCGATCCTAGAGAAAAAGCCTTATGTACCAGTCTTGCCGCCTAAGGTGCCACTGAATTTGACCTTGCCCCGTAAAGGTAAAGGTCGTGAGAACGCAGTAAATGCCAAGAAATCTCAAAGCGATGCAAAAGCAGGGGTAGCCAAAGGTGCTAAGCCTCCTAAAGGTGCTAATGCGGCATTACCTATTTGGGGTCAATTGGGTGTTCATTGCTCATCGAATGAACGTCGGGCTGATGAGGCTTCACGTGATGTAGAGGCATGGCTCAAGTGTTACTACATGCGTGATCATTTAGGTCAAGAGTATGCGGGCACCGTTACTGGCGTTGCTAACTTTGGTTTATTTATTCAGCTAGAGAATCTCTTTGTCGAGGGCATGGTGCACGTCACCGAACTTGGCGGTGATTACTTCCAATATGACGAAGCACGTCAAGAGTTGCGCGGAGAGCGTACTGGAATTCGCTATCGCTTAGGCGATCGTTTGCATGTGTTGGTAAGTCGTGTTGACTTAGATGCACGCAAGATTGAATTTAGCCTTGTTAAGTCGGTTGGTGCTGAGCCTGGCGGGTCTTCTAATCGTCGACAGCTAATACTGGCAAGCGATACTGGTAGGCCAAACAAAAAAGCCGCCCCTCAAAGAGGCCGCTCAGACAATAAGACCCCACAAAAACCAAGCGGTATTAATGTCAATGCAGCAAAATCTGCCGGCACCTTAGGCGCCAATCAGTCCAAGAGCAAAGCAACTCGTAAGAATGGTAAGTCCAAGCCGGGAAGAGTTGTTGGTAAACCAGCCGGAAGTAAACCCCCGGTTCGTAGCACAAAAGCACGCCGCAAATAAACATACCCTACATAGAAATTACATTAGAAAATAAGATGAAACAAATATTAGTAGGGTTCCATGCAGTGCAAGCACGTTTGCGCGTAGATCCGGATAGCTTGAAGTCGGTGTACTTTGAT
Source organism: Polynucleobacter ibericus (assembly GCF_018687955.1). Lineage (NCBI taxonomy): Bacteria > Pseudomonadati > Pseudomonadota > Betaproteobacteria > Burkholderiales > Burkholderiaceae > Polynucleobacter > Polynucleobacter ibericus. The sequence goes on from NZ_CP061309.1 coordinate 655,395, forward strand.
CCGAGTCGTCGCGATAGGCGGATGGGTGATTTTTTAAAGCAAGCTGAAGAGATTTTGGGCGAACGTTTACATGCAGCTGATGCCGAGCGTCTCCATAAGTTAACAGGGCATGATCGTCACCAAGGCGTTGTAGCTTTAGCAGAAAAAATAACCGTTGCGAGAACGATCACCGAAGTGGTTGAAGATGCAGAGAGTGCGCAGAAGCAGCCATTATTTTTGGTTTTAGATGGTGTGACTGATCCCCATAACTTTGGCGCTTGCCTACGTGTAGCAGATGGTGCCGGTATAGATGCCGTAGTGATTCCCAAAGATCGCTCTGCATCTATTAATGCCACTGTTAGCAAAGTTTCTAGTGGTGCATCCGAAGTGATGCCAGTGATTACTGTAACCAACCTTGTTCGTAGCATGAAAGAAATGCAAGAAGCGGGTGTTTGGCTGATTGGCACAGATGACGAAGCGACAAAATCAATCTACGATATAGATCTCACCGGCTCCATTGGGATTGTGATGGGGGCTGAAGGCGAGGGGATGCGTCGCCTTACCAAAGAAAACTGCGATGAGTTAGTCCGTATTCCAATGCAAGGTGTGGTCTCCAGTTTGAATGTATCTGTTGCAAGTGGCGTATGCTTGTATGAGGCATTAAGACAGCGCCTAGCAAAAGCAAGCACTAAAGCTGCCAAGTAAAAAAGGAGCTTCATATGAAATGCAATATCGGACATACAGATCGCGTAGTGCGGATGACTGTTGGTGTAACCCTTATGGGTTTAGCGGGTTTTGGCATCACTGGCCCATGGGCCTGGATCGGAATTATCCCTTTGATCACTGGAATGATCGGTAATTGCCCAGCCTATTCAATACTAGGCATTAACACCGGTAAAAAGTAAAAACCCAAGGAGTAATCCAGCTACTAGCAATTTACTTGGCTAGTAGCGCCTCCAGCTTCTCTGTGTCTACGCAGAAGTTCCGAATTCCCTCAGCCAATTTCTCGGTAGCCATCGCATCATTATTGAGTTGCAGACGGAAGCTAGACTCATCTAGCTTCAAGGGGGTAATACTCTCCGCCTGCAATGCTGCCGCAGCATTAGCAGGATCAAGTTTTTTCTCAACTGATGCATTACTACCTTGCAGTTCAGCCAAAAGCTCAGGGCTAATCGTTAATAGATCTACCCCAGCAAGCTCTAGAATCTGACTGGTATTACGAAAACTAGCGCCCATGATTTCAGTAGGGATGCCAAAGTGTTTGTAATAGTGAAAGATTCTTTTAACTGAAGTGACGCCTGGATCATTTGCACCACCATTGGCGCTATCACTCCAGTTAGCGGCTAGCTTAGCTTTATACCAATCAGTAATACGACCCACAAATGGGGAGATTAGTTTGGCATTGGCTGCGCCACATGCAGCCGCTTGAACGAGCGAGAAGAGCAGGGTCATATTGCAATGGATGCCTTGTGACTCTAACTCCTTGGCGGCAGCAATGCCTTCCCACGTGCCAGCTAGCTTAATCAGAATGCGTTTGCGATCAATGCCATGAGATTCATAAAGCGAGATTAAATGCTTAGCCTTGGCTACAGTGCCCTTAGTATCAAACGACAGACGCGCATCCACTTCTGTAGAAACCCGCCCTGGAACGATTTTCAGAATCTCTAAGCCAAAGGCAACCAAGATGTAATCGACCAAGTCAGTCGGGTTCATGCCCGGATGAGCTGCTTTAACTGATTGCACCAAATCCTGGTAATTGCTTTGTTGAGCTGCTTTCAGAATGAGCGAAGGGTTGGTAGTCGCATCCTGCGGTTGGAAGGCCTGCATGCGCTCAAAATCACCCGTATCAGCTACGACCGTGGTGAGTTGCTTGAGTTGCTCAAGTTGGCTTAGGTTCGAAGAGGTGCTATTCATGGGCTTGCTCGCTGCTCTAAAGTGGTTTTCTTGTGAATATCATATGATAGATGGATTAATTACTCGGTTCCAGTTCGGGCATAAGGGCATTAGACAGGCATATGAATCAAGATCAACTAAAACAAATGGTAGGTGAAGCAGCTAGAGATGAAGTGCTCAAGCTTGCTGCAGGGCAAATTTTAGGTATAGGCACGGGATCAACGGCCAATTGCTTTATTGATGCCTTGGCGCCTCATAAGGACCATTTTGCTGGGACCGTATCGAGCTCTAATGCAACAACTGAGCGTTTATTGAAGCATGGTTTTAAAGTGCTCGATCCAAATGACGTTCAAGGTTTGCCTGCCTATGTAGATGGCGCAGATGAAATCGATCCAGCCGGCCACATGATTAAAGGTGGCGGCGGGGCTCTCACCAGAGAAAAAATTATTGCCTCCATGGCAAAGCAATTTATTTGTATTTGCGATTCCTCCAAGCAAGTCCCAGTACTGGGTAACTTTGCATTGCCAGTGGAAATCATTCCGCTTGCAAAAGGTGTTGTTACTCGTGAGTTAGAAAAGTTTGGCGGCAAAGTAACTTTGCGCTTAGCGAAGAGCACCCGCGCTGATCTCAATCAAACGCCTAGCGAGCCTTTTGTGACTGATAACGGTGGCTGGATCTTGGATATAGCGGGGCTGAAGATTGCCGACCCCCTCCAGATGGAAGCGCAAATCAATCAAATTGCCGGTGTGATTACTGTAGGTTTATTTGCAAAAGAAAAAGCGAACATTTTGCTGGTCAGCAATGCTGCAGGCGTGGATCGTATAGCCCTCTAATCACGGCTTGAGATTATTTAGGCATTAAAAAACCCGACGGGGTATGCCCATCGGGTTGTTTTGCCATGGTTTGCATGGCGCAGATAATCGGAAGGTAATCAGTTCCGACATCCATGAGTGCACAGATGCACTCATCTTTAGTGGCTTTCGCCAATGTGAGTGAGGCACTCAATCTGTCTCACCACAACTTCATCCTACGCTTATCTTTGGCAGTGTCAACAGCAATTTAGAAAATATTTTTCAATCAATTATTTGCTGCAATACGGCAAACTAATTTTTTTACTCTGCAGGCGGTACGTAACCTTGTGCCATATCTGCGCCACCCTCAAAGAAGTACTTTTCTACCTGTTTTAGGAGGTATTGGCGTGCGCGTGGGTCTGCCATATTGAGGCGGTTTTCATTAATCAGCATCGTTTGGTGCTTTAACCAAGCAGCCCAAGCTTCTTTAGAAACTTGATTCCAAATCTTTTTACCTAGATCACCAGGAAGTGGGGCGAAATCCATGCCTTCGGATTCTTTATTGAGTTTGATGCATTGAACCATGCGTGCCATCTGTAATACCTTTCTTATAAATCTTTAGTTAAAACCATGGACTTACGATCCCAGTTATAAATTTGTTTTCTTTCTTCAGGCAGATCATCAACGGATGCCCGTTTAAAGCCACGCTTTAAGAACCAGTGCTCAGTTCTCGTGGTGAGAACAAATAATTTCTTGATGCCTTCTTGTTTAGCGCGCATTTCAACACGCTTAAGGAGACGTTCACCATCACCTGATCCTTGAACATCGGGATCTACTGCAAGGCAGGCTAGTTCACCGACGCCATTTGGGAATGGGAAGAGGGCAGCACAGCCGAAGAGAACGCGGTCATGCTCAATCACTGAGAAGCGCTGAATATCACGCTCAATCACATCTTGTCCACGCGCAGCCAAGATACCTTCTTCTTCTAGGGGCATAGTTAACTGCAAGATACCGCCAACGTCATCTTGATTCGCTTCGCGCAAATTTTCAATATCGGAGGAGGCCAACATCATTCCAATACCATCATGGGTAAAGAGCTCTTCAAGGAGGGCGCCATCTTGATTACAAGGTAGGAAGTGCACTCGGCTTACGCCTGCCCGAATTGCTCTACCAGAAATATTGAGCAGGCTTTTCATGCCTAAATCCATCTCTTTATTTTGGGCTACGTATTCATGTAGCTGCGGCATGGAGAGTTCAGTAATGAAATCACCTTCAGCATCCTTTAGGCCAGCATAAGGACTCAAAAAGATTAGCTTATCTGCTTTAAGGGCGGCAGCGGTAGAAGCTGCTACATCCTCGTAAGCTAAGTTAAATGCTTGACCTGTAGGCGAGAAACCTAAAGGAGAGAGCAGTACGATCTTATTGCTATCTAAAGACTGCCTAATAGAGCCGGAGTCCACTTTACGGACTAAACCGGTATGAACGTAATCAGTACCCTCGACAACGCCCACTGGCATTGCAGTAATAAAGTTACCGGAAATTACGGAGATACGTGAACCCGCCATAGGGGTGTTGGGTAACCCTCTGCTAAACGCTGCTTCGATATCGAGACGCAATTCACCGGCGGCTTCTTTTACGCACTCAAGCGCAGCAGCATCGGTAATCCGATAGCTATGCAAGGCGCTCTTGCCGAACTTGCTCTTAATCTTACGTAGTGTCAGCTGCTCTTCAATCTGAGGGCGGATACCATGAACCAAAACAATGCGCATCCCCATGGCATGCAGCATGGCGATATCCTCAATCAGGTTCTCAAGACCGATTTCTTGGACAAGTTCGCCCGCAAAAGCAATGACAAAGGTCTTCTCACGGAAGCTGTGGATGTAGGGCGCAACATCGCGCAACCACCCTACGAAAGGGAAGTTGGAGGTCGTTTCAGTGGCCATTAAGGCCTGGTTAGGTGCATTTGTTGGCATAGTGAGAAAATTATATGGTGCAAGAGCCTATAAACCAACAAAAACCCAAAGCAATGCCAAAGCCTGTGCCTGCTTCCAACACCTCACGCCGGCTAGAAATTCGCTTTCCAGAGGAATTGCCGGTCTCGGGTCAGCGTCAGCTAATCAAGGATGCCCTGCAAAGCCATCAGGTAGTGATTGTTTGTGGTGAGACGGGTTCGGGTAAGACAACGCAGCTGCCGAAGATTTGCTTAGATCTTGGTCGCGGCACAATAAACGGCGGCAAGCTCATTGGCCATACTCAGCCTCGCCGAATCGCAGCAACCGCCACAGCCAAGAGAATCGCCCAAGAGTTGGGCTCACCCATAGGTCAGGATGTGGGTTACCAAGTCCGCTTTGCAGATAAGACTAGCAATACGGCTTCCATTAAGTTGATGACGGACGGTATCTTGCTAGCCGAGACGCAGCGCGATCCCCAACTACGCGCCTATGACACGCTCATCATCGATGAGGCTCATGAGCGTAGTCTGAACATTGATTTCTTATTGGGGTACTTGCGCCAATTACTTCCTAAGCGACCCGACCTCAAACTCATCATTACTTCAGCAACCATTGATGCTCAGCGCTTCGCTGAACACTTTGCGCTTAATGGCAAAGTAGCTCCAGTGATTGAAGTTAGCGGTCGACTCTTTCCGGTGGAGCAGCGTTATGCTCCTCTCGAGCCAGATGCAAAGCCGGATGGTAAAAAAGAATCTAAGACCGCAAAAGAGATTCCAGACGCGGTGACTGAAGAGATTTCCAGCTTGTGGCGCGAGGGCGCATCTGGTGCTGGAGATGTTTTAGTGTTTTTGCCAGGTGAGCGAGAGATACGCGATTGTGCTGAAGCCTTGCGTAAGGACCATGTCTTGCAGCAGCGTTTTCATCCGGAGATTCTGAGTCTCTTTGCGCGCCAATCCGTTGCTGAGCAAGAGAGGGTCTTCAGTCCAGGCAATGGGCGACGCATCATCTTGACAACCAACGTTGCAGAGACCTCATTAACTGTCCCCAATATTCGCTATGTCATCGATAGTGGCTTGGCGAGAGTCAAGCGCTATTCCTATCGCAATAAGGTAGAGCAACTACAGATTGAGTCCATCTCCCAGGCGGCTGCCAACCAAAGGGCGGGGCGCTGCGGTCGTATATCGGATGGCATTTGTGTGCGCCTCTATAGCGAACAAGATTATCAAGGCCGCCCCAAGTTCACCGATCCTGAGATATTGCGCAGTTCTTTAGCTGCAGTGCTTCTACGGATGAGCTCCTTGCGCTTGCCTAAGATTCAGCACTTTCCGTTTATTGATAAACCACTAGGAAGGGCAATCGCTGATGGCGTGCAACTTCTGGACGAGTTGGGCGCTATTGAATTTGATGAGTCAGACCCCGTTGATGCTAGGGAGAATGGCAAGGATGTCAATAACAGTTTCAAGCTGACTGCCACTGGCAGGCAATTGGCTGACTTACCACTGGATCCCCGGATTGGCAGAATGCTCTTGGCTGCGAAAGAGCATAACGCCTTAAAAGAAGTCATCATTATTGCTTCGGCGTTGGCTACGCAGGATCCACGAGATCGCCCGATGGATCAGGCTGCTGCTGCTGATCAAGCGCATTTGCAGTTTGCGGATGAGCGCTCGGAGTTCCTTAGCTTCGTTAAATTGTGGAATTGGTATCAAGATGCTTTACAGCACAAGCACAGCAATCGTCAGCTAGAGAATCTGTGTAAAAGTAAATTTCTTTCGCCGCGTCGCTTGCGTGAGTGGCGTGATGTACATGGTCAACTGCACACAATGCTTGGTGAAAAGGGCTGGAAAGAAAATGGTTTACCTGCAACCTACGAGCAAGTTCACCTCTCTTTATTAACGGGCTTATTAGGTTATGTAGCCAAGAAAGAGGAGGATGAAAAAACTCAAGACCGCAACAGTAAGACAGGCGGTTACGTTGGGGCGCGCGGTATTCGCCCATTCATTTGGCCCGGCTCCACGATTGGTAAGAAGGCGGGCGCTTGGATTCTGGCAGGTGAACTGCAAGAAACCAATCGCATGTATGCCAGAACGATTGCCAAGATTGAACCTCAATGGGTAGAGCGAGTTGCAGCTCATCGGCTAATCAAATCGCTGAGTGATCCATTCTGGGATAACCGTCAGGGTGAGGTAATGGCTTTTGAGCGGGGTACTTTGTATGGCTTACCGATCTACCATGGACGCCGGGTGCGTTACGAGCCTCACAATCCCGAGGAAGCAAGAGAGTTATTTATAGGCCAGGCCTTAGTTCAAGAGGAAATGTTTGGTCGGATGGATACGCCAGCGTTGCAGCGCGAAACCGAAACCGATGCCAAGAAGAAATATCCCAATCTCTTTGGATTCTTCTGGCACAACCGTCGACTGATTAAAGAAATTGAAGCCCTTGAACATCGTTCACGTCGACCAGACGTATTAGTAGATGACGAATTATTATTTGCTTTTTATGAATCACGCATTCCAAAAGCGGTATGTAGTCGAGAAAGCCTGAAAGCATGGTTAGACAAAGACAAAGAGCTCGATAGTCAGCTTCGCTTAGAAAAAGCAGACCTCATGCGTCATGAGGCAGCTGGTATCACGGTTGATCGTTACCCAAAAACGATGTTGGTCGGCGGTGCACGGCTTAGTCTGACCTATCACTTTGAACCAGGTAGTCCTAAAGATGGTGTAACTCTGGTAGTGCCGCTGACTCAACTCAATCAAGTTGATGGGCGCCGTTGTGAATGGCTAGTACCTGGTATGTGTGAAGAGAAGACGCTTCTGCTGCTGAAGTCATTGCCGCAGAAACTGCGACGTCACTGTGTTCCTCTGCCCGATTATGCAAAGTCTTTTCTAGAGCGCAAGTTAGAAGAAAAGCAATTTGGCGTGGGCGACTTCTTGGACAGTCTGATCAGTGATATCCGTAAAGAGCGCGGTCTTGAGATTAAGCGTACGGACTTTAGACCAGAAGCATTACCGCTACATTCTTCAATGAACTTTCGCTTGATTGATGAACATGGACGTCAGTTGGAAGTTGAGCGCAACTTAACGCGTTTACGTTCTGAATATGGACAGACTGCCCGTAATGCATTCCAGGCAATTGCTCAAGAGACGGCTCAAGTCGAGTTAGGTGTTGAGCCACCAGTAGGTGCATCAAAGCCTATCGCCACTTCTGCAGATGCCACCCGAAAAGTTGAGCAGGGTGGTTATCGCTCCTGGGAATTCGGCGAGCTTCCTGAAACCTTAGAGATTCAAAAGGGCAATAAAACCTTGTTTGGTTACCCAGCTCTAGTAGATCGGATTGATTATTGCGACCTTGAGGTATTTGATGATTTAGAGGAGGCGCGTAAGCAGCATGCCCTTGGATTGCGTCGCTTATTTGCACTGAGCAATAAAGATACGCTCAAAGCATTGCAAAAACAGTTGCCGGGTATTCGTGAGCTGGGTCTGTTATTTATTAATGTGGGATCAGTAGATGGCTTGATAGATCAGATTCTCAATCTGGCGCTTGAGCGAGCATTTATGGGCGAAACACTCCCAGTCAATGCGGAGCAATTTACAGAACGGCTTCAGGCAGGTAAGCCTCGGTTAGCACTCATTGCCCAGGAAATCTCTCGCCATGCTCTAAATGCATTACAGGCTCATGCAGATTTGCAGAAAAAGACTGCTAGCGCAAAAGCGGTTTCACCTACCGCTTATGCTGATATCCAAACTCAAATACAAGGCTTGATTTTTCCGAAGTTTGTCGCTGAGATACCGTATGCCCAGCTGGTACATGTACCTCGTTACTTAAAAGGGGTTGCCATGCGTATCGATAAATTGCGCTCTAACCCCAGCCGTGATGCGCAATGCCAAAAGGATTGGGAGTCGGTAGCCCGTCCATGGCAAAAGCTGATGCAGGGCAATAAGGGTGCTGCCTCCTATGCAATGGCTGAGGATCAGGCTTTAACAGATTTTCGGTGGCAGCTAGAAGAGCTCAGGGTCGCTTTATATGCCCAGGAGCTTAAAACCCCAACCCCAATGTCCTTAAAGCGTCTTGAAAAGGTATTGGCAAGCTTGCGCTAAATCAATTGAAGACCAAATCCATTGGGACGCAGAGGTCATTTTGGCCCCTCCAATTGCTTACAATGGAGATATGTACAAATTTATCAAGATTAGAGGTTTTCGCATACTTGCGACCTCCGCATTATTTACGCTACTTTTTGCCAATCCAAATGCGTTTGCGCAAACTGCTAGCCCAGCATCGTCAGTAGCGCCAGCAAATACTGCAAATCAGCCTAAGCTAGCAGTCGTCCTGAATTCAGGTGAGGCAACAGTTAGCTTAATTGATATGCCTACTCGTCAAGTGATTAAAACGATTCCTGTTGGCAAAGAGCCGCATCACTTGATGATCACGCCCGATCAAAAAACATTGCTGATTGCCAATGCAGCTGGTAATGATGTTGCGTTGATGAATCCCACGACTGGTGAGTTAACCGGCAGAATTCCCAATATCATCGACCCCTATCAAATTGGTTACTCGCCAAACAATAAATGGTTCGTGGCAAACGGTAATCGTTTAGATCGTGTTGATATTTATGCTGCGGATGGTGCCAATCTCAAATTAGCGAAGACAGTGAAGTTGGCAAAGACGCCAAGTCATATCGCTTTTACTGCAGATAGCAAAATTGCCTTCATTACTTTGCAAGATTCGAATGAGCTCGCAGCGATTGACCTCGAAACCCAAAACGTATTGTGGGTGATGCCAACAGGTAAAGTGCCCGCTGGTTTGTGGATGACGCCTGGCGATCAGTATTTGTTGGTGGGTATTACTGGCGAAGATAACGTACAAGTTATTGATTGGAAGAATCGTAAAGAAGTGAAGCGTATTTCAACTGGTAAGGGTGCCCATAACTTCCGTCCTTTGGGCGACAAAAAGCATGTCTTTGTCAGCAATCGGATCGCTTCCACAATTAGTTTGATCAATATGCAAACCCTCGAGAAGGTTGGTGATATCACTGGGCTTCCAGCTGGACCGGATGATATGGAAATCACTCCTGACGGTAAAACCCTTTGGGTAACCCTTCGCTTCTCTAAAAAAGTAGGAGTGATTGATATCCCAACGATGAAATTAGTAACCGTTATTCCTGTTGGAAAATCTCCGCATGGTGTCTTCTTTGCCCCAAGGGCTGGATGGGAATAAGTACAAGTGATGATTCATAAAGTATTCATCCGTTTAGCAGCCGCGCTCACGCTCGGCTGTTTTTCATTGGGCGCTATTGCTCAAGCAGAATGCAGCAAGAAGATTTACCTAACCTTTGATACGGGCAATATGTCTGTAGCTGAAAAGGTGGCGGAGATTCTTAAGCGACAAAATGTAAAGGCTACTTTTTTTCTCGCTAATGAAAAAACTTTTCGCGGTGACTTTTCTTTAGATGATTCTTGGAAGAGCTATTGGCAAGAGCGCGTGAAAGAAGGTCATCACTTTGGCAGTCATACTTACGACCATACCTACTTTGTGAAAGATGGTCCCAAAGGAGCAGTGTTTGAGAGACCCCAATTTGGTCCTAAAGCTGGCATGACAGTTCTGTATAACGAAGCGGAGATGTGCCGAGAAATTCGTAAGGTGGATGTGCGTTTCCAGGAGCTCACCGAGAGCCCCCTACAAAAGATTTGGCGTGCGCCGGGTGGTAAAACGTCTCCTGCCTTGATTCGTATGGGCGATATGTGCGGCTACCAGCATATTGGCTGGGCTCCTGCTGGATTCTTAGGGGATGAATTGGATTCTGGAAAGCATCCGAATGCCCATCTTTTAGAAAAAGCCAGCAGAGAGCTGAAGGATGGCGATATCACCATGGCTCATTTAGGCATTTGGTCTAGAAAAGATCCCTGGGCGCCCGCCGTTTTAGAGCAACTCATTGTCAATCTGAAGGGGCGCGGATTCTGCTTTGGGCTGCTGCCCAAAAATTCCGTAAATCCGTCAAAATAAGACATGGATTTCAGCACCATCACCTCCAATATCTCAGGCGCCTATGCCAGCGTACAGGAATTCATTTTTTCCAATCTGCTAGCTCCAGTTTTATATCAATTCGATTTAATGGCTTGGGCTGAGGATGTATATGACGGTATTGATTGGTTTTTATTTGGCTGCATTCAAATTTTCTTAATCATTGTTGTATTACGCACTTGGGAGCGTTTGGCTCCGGCAGAGACGCAAGAACCATTTGCTAAAGCCAGTAGGGCGGATGTGTTCTACACTTTGTTTCATCGTCTGGGGATTTTTCACGGACTTGTATTTATTGCCTTGTCTGGATTCTTTTTTGAAATCGACTCGATCCTGCATGATTTTCGCTTTGATCGATTAAACGTTGAGTCTTGGTGGCCAGGGGTTAGTTCAATCCCGGTGGTGAGCTTTTTCATCTATCTCGTGTTATTAGATTTCGTAGAGTATCTCTATCATCGTGCCTCGCATGTGTTTAATTGGTGGTGGCAGCTGCACGCCTTGCACCACAGTCAAACGGTGATGACGGCATGGTCTGATGATCGTAATCACGTTCTTGATGACATCATGCATGCAACCTTTATGGCCTTCTTTGCTCTTTTATTTGGGGTATCGCCAGGCCAGTTCATCGCGCTCATTGCTGTTAGCCAATTGATTCAAAGCTGGCAGCATGCCAATATTAAAATTCACTTGGGTCTAGCCAAATACTTGCTAGTTTCTCCCATGTTTCATCGCATGCATCATGCAGTGGGTTATGGCCATGAAGCGAAAGGCAAGCCTGGTGTTCTAGGTGGTTGTAATTTTGGTGTTCTGTTTCCATGGTGGGACATGCTTTTCAGAACTTCCATCTTCCCTAAAGAGGTCTACCCTACGGGGGTAAGAGGTTTATCTGTTTCACCAAATATCCTCGCGCATCAATGGCAAGGTCTCGTTCATGCCGTAAAGGAATTGAAACCCAAGTAGGTCTTAATCCATTGGGTAATAGGAGTTGTATGGTTGGGTTGCAGCAGGTATTTAAATCTTTTGGCATGGCCTTAGCTGGAACCATGCATCCGCGTATGTTGTGGCTAAGCTTGCGCCCATTTCTGATTGTCTCGGTTCTATGGGGTGTGTTGATTTGGCTTATGTGGGCACCAGCGCTTGAAGCCTTAAGCATCTTTCTAACCACCTCAATCTTTACTAGCTGGATTCAGGAGGGCTTAATTTGGGCTGGCTTTGAAAATGCCAGAGCATGGATTGCGCCACTATTTTTTGTGATGCTGATTATTCCCCTCATCACAATTAGTTTGCTTGTATTCATCGCTTTTTCAACTGTGCCTGCAATTGTCAGAATCGCCTCTAGACAATCCCAATTTCAGGGCTTGGAGAGTAAGCGGGGCGGCAGCTTCTTTGGCAGTCTGATTTATTCCTTGTGGTCAGCTCTGATTTGTTTAGTGTTGGTAATGTTGACCTTGCCTGTGTGGTGGGTTCCGCCCTTGGTAGCGGTATTGCCACCATTACTGTGGGGTTGGTTAACAATGCGCTTGATGTCGTATGACGTGCTCGCTAAGCATGCTAGCGCCGAAGAGCGTGATCTGCTCATTCAAAAATACCGTTGGCCTTTACTCTGCATGGGAATTGCATCCGGGATGTTGGGTGCAGTGCCAACATTCTTTTGGGCTACCTCTGCGTTGGCTTTGGTGCTTTTCCCCATTGTGAGCTTTGTAGCGCTTTGGATTTATTCTCTGATTTTTGTGTTTGCTGCTTTATGGTTTAGCTACTTCTTATTGGATGCACTTAAGCAGTTAAGAGAAGAAGAGTTAGATAAGGTACTCACAGTGCAATCGCGTGTTGTTGATATTGAACTTCCGCATCATAGTTAATACAAGGGCCAATGAGATGGTTGATGCAATCAAAAAAGTTGAAATAGACGAGTCAAAAGAAACTCAAGCGGCGCAACGTCGTTTCGGTTTAATCGTGATTGGAGACGAGATTCTGTCAGGGCGTCGTCAAGATAAACATATGAGTAAGCTTATTGAGTTGCTCAATGAGCGCGGTCTTAGTTTGGCTTGGGCCAAATATGTTGCAGATGATCCTGAACAAATTACCGCTACCCTAAAAGAAAGTTTTGCGAGTGGGGATGTGGTGTTTAGTACTGGCGGTATTGGTGCGACACCAGATGATCACACGCGTCAATGTGCGGCGCTTGCCTTGGGCACTAAAACAGAATTGCACCCCACTGCACAAGAGTTGATTGCAGGACGCATTCAGTCCATGGCAGAAGGCGATCCCATTAAGGCGGACTTAAACACCCCGGAGAATCAACATCGCTTCAAGATGGGTGAGTTTCCGATTGGGAGCGACATCATCCCTAATCCGTATAACCAAATTCCAGGCTTTCGGATTCGGGAGCATCACTTTGTCCCAGGATTTCCGGTGATGGCTGCGCCCATGATGGCATGGTGTTTGGATACCTATTACAAGGATCTTTTCCATCAAGAAAACTGGGCAGAGCAGAGTTTTATTGTGCCCAAGGGCATTGAATCCACCCTAACGCCTTTGATGGAGCGTATCGAGGCCAGTTTTCCAGGGGTTAAGGTTTTTAGTCTGCCATCCGTAGGTGATCCCTCAAGGGGCGGCGTCTACTCCCAGCGTCATATTGAATTGGGCATTAAAGGCAATGCCAACCTGCTGGAAAGCGCTTGGATTGCCTTGAGAACAGGCACCCAAGAGCTGGGCTACGAAATCCACGATATCAGCTAAGTCTATTTGCACTAAAATGGTGCAAATAGGAGTATTTGGGGTTTTGTGAAGGGTATTTCAGCACTTAAACAGTGCAATAATAAGTGTTCCCATTTGTTTGCTTCAGTAAATTACATACATCCAGTAGGCATGTTTGATGCCTGGAATAAACAAGGGTGTATGCCTTAAGTTTTGATTCCGAATTTAGTTAATAGAGGAGATTTGCATGACGAAGACCGTCGCTGATGTGATGAAGTTAGTTAAAGAGAAAGAATGTACTTTCGTTGATTTCCGCTTTGTAGATACAAAGGGTAAAGAACAGCACACGACAGTTCCTATCTCTGCTTTTGACGAAGATAAATTTGAGAGCGGTCATGCATTTGATGGTTCCTCTATCGCTGGCTGGAAAGGTATTGAAGCTTCTGACATGTTGCTCAGACCAGATCCAACAGCTGCTTACATCGACCCATTCTATGAAGAGCCAACTTTGGTGTTGACTTGTGATGTGATCGAGCCTGCTGATGGCAAAGGTTACGACCGTGACCCACGTTCTATTGCTAAGCGCGCTGAAGCGTATTTGAAAAGTACTGGCTTAGGCGACGCAGCTTACTTTGGTCCAGAGCCAGAGTTCTTTATTTTTGACGGCGTTCGTTGGGGCGCTGACATGCAAGGTTGCTTCGTGAAGATTGATTCCGAAGAGGCTCCATGGTCATCAGGCGCTGAAATTGAAGGCGGCAATACTGGTCACCGTCCAGGTAAAAAGGGCGGCTACTTCCCAGTTGCTCCTGTAGATACATTCCAAGACATGCGTTCTGAAATGTGTTTGATTCTTGAATCACTGGGCATTCCAGTTGAAGTGCATCACCATGAAGTTGCTGGCCAAGGCCAAAATGAATTGGGCACTAAGTTCAGCACATTGGTACAACGCGCTGACTGGACTATCTGGCAGAAGTATGTGATTCAAAACGTTGCTCATGCATATGGCAAGACAGCAACATTCATGCCTAAGCCAGTCGTTGGCGATAACGGTTCTGGTATGCACGTTCACCAATCTATTTGGAAGAACGGCGAGAACTTGTTTGCTGGTAACGGCTACGCAGGTTTGTCAGAATTTGCATTGTTCTACATCGGCGGCATCATTAAGCACGCTAAAGCATTGAATGCGATTACTAACCCAGGTACAAACTCATACAAGCGTTTGGTTCCAGGCTTTGAGGCTCCAGTGAAGTTGGCTTACTCAGCACGTAACCGTTCTGCTTCTATTCGTATTCCACACGTTCCAAATCCTAAGGGTCGCCGTATCGAAACGCGTTTCCCGGATCCATTGGCCAACCCATACCTTTGCTTCTCAGCATTGATGATGGCTGGTTTGGACGGCGTTCAGAACAAGATTCATCCAGGCGAAGCTGCTGACAAGAATTTGTACGACTTGCCACCAGAAGAAGATGCAAAGATTCCAACCGTTTGCGCAAGCTTGGAAGAGGCATTGGATGCATTGAAGAAAGATCACGAGTTCTTAACTCGCGGTGGTGTATTCACTGAATCCATGATTGATGCATATATCAATTTGAAGATGGAAGATGTCACACGTTTCCGTATGACTACTCATCCTATCGAATTTGATATGTACTACTCCCTGTAAGCGAAGGAAAGAACTTGAGCGCAGGTCTGTTGCGCAATTCGTTCAAGGGAGCAGCTTCGGCTGCTCCTTTTTTTCCGACATTGCTTGATCAGATGCCCAATGCCATCGTGGTATTTGAGGCTGAGAACCAACAATTGGTGTACGTGAATCCAGCTGCCGAGGCTGCCTTAGATCTCTCACGTAAATCACTTGAGGGTCAATCTGTGCACAATTTATTTGGCGACAATGACGCTTTAAAAGTCATGATTAGCGAGGTGAAGTTAGGGCATTTCTTGGTACAACGACAAGAAATGATTCTGCACTCACTGCCCGGCAGTATTCATCATGAATCTATTCCAGCGCATGTAGTTGTTGCTGTTCTGGATGATCCTGATCTGATCATGATGGAGTGGTTTCCAATTGACCAGCAGTTGCGTAGTGAGCGTGATGAACGAGTAACGCAGCAAGTCGAGGCAAACAAACAATTGATGCGCAATTTAGCGCATGAGATTAAAAACCCATTGGGTGGAATTCGTGGAGCGGCTCAGCTGCTCGAATTCGAATTGCCGGATAAAGGCCTGCGGGAGTACACGCAAGTCATTATTAAAGAATCAGATCGCCTGCAGACTTTAGTAGATCGCCTCTTAGCGCCACATCGCAAGGCGCATCTGATGGAATCGTTCAACGTGCACGAAGCTTTGGAGCGTGTGCGTAGTTTGGTTTTAGCTGAGTTTCCAAAAGGACTCAAAATTATTCGTAATTACGATACGAGTCTGCCGGATGTATTAGGAGACCGCGAGCAGTTGATTCAGGCGACCTTAAATATTGTTCATAACGCAGCGCAAGCGCTCTCTGAAGAGATTCAGGCTGGGGTAGCGCAAATTGAATTAAAGACTCGCGTGGCACGTTCAGTCACGATTGCAAAGCATCGTTATAAGCTAGCAATGGATTTGCATGTGATCGATAACGGCCCTGGCATTCCAGAAGAAATTATTGAGCGCATCTTCTTTCCATTAGTTTCTGGCAGAGAGGGTGGTAGCGGGCTCGGTCTTACCTTGGCCCAAACCTTTGTTCAGCAGCACCAGGGTTTTATTGCTTGTAATAGCCGCCCTGGACGCACCGATTTTCATATTCAAATTCCATACCGTAGGCAGGAGAAAGCATCATGAAACCAATTTGGATCGTTGACGATGATCAATCTATTCGTTGGGTCTTAGAGAAAGCTTTGGCGCGCGAGAATATTCCTCATAAGAGTTTCTCCAATCCAAATGACGTACTCAATGCTTTAGAAAAAGAATCTCCCCAAGTACTGATTTCGGATATCCGTATGCCTCGTGGTAACGGTTTGGATTTACTGCAGCATGTCAAAGCAAGTCATCCGAATCTGCCCGTCATCATCATGACGGCGTATTCAGATTTAGATTCAGCAGTCTCCTCGTTTCAAGGCGGTGCTTTTGAATACCTTACCAAGCCCTTTGATGTGGAAAAAGCGGTTGAGTTAATCCATCGCGCAGTAGAGCAGGGTATTCGTAATGACTCCGGCGCCAAAGAGCTCACCGCTTGGAGACAGGATGCGACTGAGATTATTGGTCAAGCACCAGCCATGCAAGAAATCTTCCGCGCGATTGGTCGCTTAGCGCAATCCAATGCCACCGTTCTTATTACGGGAGAGTCTGGCACTGGCAAAGAGTTAGTTGCTCATGCTTTGCATAAGCACAGTCCTTGTGCCAAAGGCCCATTTGTTTCTTTAAGCACCTCGGCTGTACCAAAAGATTTATTGGAATCTGAATTGTTTGGTCACGAGCGTGGTGCCTTCCCTGGTGCGCAGACCTTGCGTCGTGGTCGTTTTGAGCAAGCCGATGGCGGCACTCTCTTCTTGGGTGAAGTAGGTGACTTACCGTTTGACTTGCAAACACGTCTGCTGCGAGTTTTATCTGATGGCCACTTCTACCGCATTGGTGGACAAGATCCGATTAAGGCAAATGTACGCATCATTGCCTCAACCCATCAAAATTTAGATGCTAGAGTAGCTGCTGGATTGTTCCGTGAAGATTTATTGCATCGTTTGAATGTGATTCGTTTACGTATGCCTTCATTACGCGAGCGTAGTGAAGATATCCCGATGTTAGCAAGACACTTCATGCTCACTTGCGCTAAGTCTCTGGGTGTTGAGCCCAAGAAACTCTCTGATGAAGTTCTCAAAGAAATCAGTGCAATGCCCTTTCCAGGTAACGTGCGCCAATTAGAGAACTTATGCCATTGGTTAACCGTGATGACATCAGCCAATGTGATTGGTGTGAGTGATCTTCCTGCAGATATTGTTGCAGAAGCCAGTGAGCAGCCAATCGTTATTCAGGGTGAGTCTTCACCAAACAATCCAAATCCAGCTGCTACCAAGCTTGCTTCAGGTGATTGGGAAAGTGGTTTAGGGCGCCTGGCAGTGAAGATGCTGCAAGACGGTGATAAAGAAGTGTTTGATGCCTTGACGGCACGCTTTGAAAAAGCCGTTCTGCAAGCAGCGTTAGAAGTCACTCGCGGCAGAAGAGTAGAAGCTGCTCAACGACTGGGTATTGGCCGCAATACCATTACTCGTAAGTTGCAAGAGCTTGGAATCGATGACTAATTCGGTACGAATAGCTGCGTGGAATGTGAACTCCTTAAAAGTTCGCCTTCCACAAGTCCTTCGTTGGTTACAGGACCAAGAGAAGGCAAAAGAACCAATTGATGGACTGTGCTTACAAGAGCTCAAGCTCACGGATGATAAGTATCCACACAAAGAGTTAGAGGATGCAGGCTATCTAAGTCTGGCGGCAGGACAAAAGACCTATAACGGCGTCGCTATCATTTTGCGCAAAGCAGCCTTAGCACCAATTGCCTCAGATATTGAAACTGCATTTCTGAAGCCCATCAGAAATATTCCGAACTATATGGATGAGCAGCAACGTATTCTGGCAGCAACAGTATGTTTTGCAGGTACCCAGCCGATGAGACTGGTCTCAGCATACTTTCCAAATGGACAATCACCCGATAGTGATAAGTTTCAATACAAACTAGCTTGGTTGAAGGCTCTTCAAACCTGGCTAGCAGAAGAGATGCAACAAAATTCACGTTTAGCGCTCTTAGGTGATTTCAATATTGCTCCAGCGGATGAAGATGTGCATGATCCCAAGGCCTGGGAAGGGCAAAACTTAGTCTCCCCACCAGAGCGCGCAGCATTTCAAGAGCTCATCAAACTAGGCCTGACTGATTCATTCAGAATGTTTGAACAGTCACCTAAAACCTATAGTTGGTGGGATTACCGCATGATGGGCTTTAGAAGGAATGCCGGTATGCGGATTGACCACATTCTATTAAGCGAGGCGCTCAAAGAAAAATGTAGTGCCAGCACAGTGGATAAAGTCTCTAGGGCCTGGGAGCAGCCATCGGACCATGCTCCGGTGATTGCTACCATCCAAAAGTCCTAATATGGTGAATAATCATTGTTGAATGCCTTTATCTAGAAATTCATCCGCCTATTTATTAGTCATTGTTAGCACCTTGATGCTGGCAGGGTGTTTCATGGTTGGGCCGGACTTCACTAGACCTACGGTTAAAACGGTAGATCAATATAAAACATCAAGCCAAACCGAATTTACAGAATCCTTAGGCGAAAACTCCAACAAGATTCTGGACCCAGTGGAGTGGTGGAAGAGCTTTAATGATCCAACTCTGAATGCTTTGCTAAAGCAAGCAACGGATCAAAACTTAACTTTGCAACAAGCGGCTTTACGTATCTACCAGTTACAGGCTCAATTGGGTGTGAGCGACGCTACATTGCTGCCATCTGCTAACTTAAGTGCTTCGTACAACAACAATCGAAATAGCGCGATCCAAGAGGCGATTAATGACTCTAATAATTTGATCTCTAAAAATGCCTTAGTTCAGGTGAGTTGGGAGTTAGATTTTTGGGGCAAGAATCGCCGTGGTGTTCAAAGTTCACTGAACTCGTATTTATCAGGAGTTGCCGCTTTTTACTCTGCAGATGTTTCTTTAACTGCTGATGTGGCTAATACCTATATCAATATAAGAAACTATGAAGAGTTGATCGCAGTTGCTAAAACTAATCTAGCCTTACAAAAAGAAAGCTTACGCATTGCAGGTGCTCGCTTCAAATATGGCGCTACCTCGATGCTGGACTTAAGCCAAGCGCAAGCGCAGTATGAGCAGACTAAGGCTCAGATACCGGGCTTGGTCGCGAATTTGAAAAAAAATCAGCATGCCATGAGTATTTTGCTGGGCGAGCCCCCCAATTATTACGAAAAGACTTATGGCAATACCAGGGGTAGTCTCAAACCGCCAACCGAGCTGGGTATTGGTATGCCGATAGATTTATTACGTCGCCGCCCCGATGTTTTGCAGGCAGAGTTTGATGCTGCTTCTAAGTCGGCCCTCATTGGTGTGAATAAGGCGCAGCTGTACCCGACATTTACCTTAGGGGGAACTTTTGGTTATTCCACTTCAAACTATGGAAGCTTAACCTCACCTAATTTATTTAGTTGGGGCAATAACTCATCCGGAGTGAGTGCTGGCCTTTACTTGCCACTGTTCTATCGGGGCGCAATTGTGGATCAGGTGCGCGTGCAAGATGCCATCTTCCAGCAGAGCCTTTTGGCTTATCAGAATCAAGTCTTGAATGCTCAGAAGGAGGTCGAGGATTCACTCATCACCATCTCCACTACCAAAAGCTCAAAAGAAGACTTAGGTCGTGGCGTGATTGCAGCACAGAGCGCCGCAGATTTAGCGCTTGAGCGTTATAAAACAGGGCAGAGTGATTACACCACGGTGATTACTGCACAGCAGAATCTATTAAATATCCAAAACTCCTTGGTACAAACTTCATCCAATGAGCTCATCGGCTATGTTGGAGCATTTAAGGCGCTTGGTGGTGGCTGGACGGCGGACATGACTCCTCCCAAGCTGCCAGATCAGATGATTGCGGATATGACTGATCGCACAGACTGGGGTTCTGTACTTACCAGAGCAGGCGATCCTTTAACGGTGAAGGTCAGTAAGGTTTTGGTGGATACACCAGACCCATCTAAATCTACACAAGCTATCGCACCAAGCAATACAAATACACCCACAAATACACCTACTAAGCCGACTCAGGGAAGTGCCGCGCCATGAAAGAATTATTAATAAAAGCCAAACTTTTGCTGATGCCTGTATGGGAGCATATTTTGACGCTCTGGAATTCAGCTTCTGCCAGATGGAATGCGCTCCTGGAGAAGTTAAGTACGGTTGAGATTCCCATTTTGAAAAAGAAGTTGTCACCCCGGACAATTGGGGTATCCATTTTGGTTTTGATTGCCTTAATAGCGATCGTTTGCTTGAAGTCTTGCGGCAAAGAGATCAAGCAACCCCCAACACCTGTCACCATTGCAGTGCCACTCTCACAAGAGATTCGTAGTTTTGCTACTTTTGATGGTTTAGTGGATCCATTCCTCACAGTAAACCTGGATGCGCGGGTCAAGGGTTATCTCACTAAGATTGGATTTGCAGATGGCGCCATGGTCAAGAAGGGTGATCTACTCTTTGTGATTGAGCAAGACCAATATATCCAAGAGGTGAAATTAAAACAGGCAATTTATACCGAAGCTAAGAGCGAGTACGGTCGCCAGAAATCCCTCCTGAAAGAGAATGCGACTTCTCAAGCTGCGGTGGATAGAGCTTTATCTCAATTCCAGCAAGCTGAAGCTAATCTGACTCTTGCCAAGATTAATTTGGGTTATACCGAAATCAGGGCGCCCTTTGATGGACTCATGGGAAGGCATTTATTGGATGTTGGTGCTTATTTAGATTCAACTACAAAAGGGGTGCAGCTCTCTACTATTCAGCAGATCTCGCCGATCTATGTCTACTTCAATATTAATGAGAGAGACTTTTTGAAGTTTGAAAAAGGTCAAGATCAAAACGCGGAACGTAAATCAGAGGTCAACAAGTTACCTATCTTCGTTGGCCTACAGGACGAGGTTGGATATCCGCATGAGGGTGTTCTGGATTACGCTGCAAATTTAATCTCTACTGACACTGGATCATTGCAGTTACGAGCAATCTTGAAGAATGAAAAGTATCAGTTGATTCCTGGTTTATATGCGCGTGTGATGGCTCAATATGGAGAGCCAAGACAAGCATTATTGCTGCCTAAAACTGCTGTGATGACAGACCAGGTAGGTGACTATGTCTTTGTTTTGGATGATGCAATGCGAACCCAACGTCAAGACATTAGCTTAGGTCAGCGCTTTGACAAATATGTTGAGATTAGCAAGGGCTTAACCGCTAGCAGCAAAGTTGTTATTAATGGATTTATTAACTTGAGTATTAATCAAGTAGCTAAGCCAACAGAGGTGACGCTTGAGGCTATGCCCGCTCGATAATCATGCTATCTAAATTTTTTATCGAACGGCCGGTACTGGCCAATGTCATTGCTCTGATGATGCTGCTGATCGGGGCAGTATCGATTAATAGTTTGCCGATTGCTCAGTACCCTAATATTGTTCCGCCTACCATTCAAGTGACCGCCAGATATCCAGGCGCAAGTGCAACTCTTGTACAGCAATTGGTTGCTAGCAATATTGAAACTCAGGTGAATGGTGTTGAGGGGATGCTCTACATGGAGTCGGCATCAACCAATGATGGCAACTACACCCTAACAGTTACTTTTAAGGTTGGCACCGACCCTGATTTAGCACAGGTGAACGTACAAAACCGGGTAGCTATTGCGCTGCCATCTTTACCTCAGGCAGTACAAAAGCAGGGCGTTACAACCAAAACACAATCTACTGCCATTTTGCAGTTCGTTACCCTGACTTCATCCAATCCAGATCATGACGGCTTATTTTTAAGTAACCTCGCAAACCTTAAGCTACAACAGCGCTTAGCGCGATTACCAGGTGTGGCTGCAGCCAATGTGTTTGGGGTAGGTAACTACAGTATGCGAGTTTGGCTTGATCCTGCCCAACTCAAGATGCGCAATCTCACGCCAAGTGATGTGATAGCGGTTATTAATAAGCAAAACGTCTTGCTTACAGCAGGACAAATTGGTGCGCCACCAACCCCGATGGGGCAGGACTTTCAGTTGACACTGAATGTCACGAGCGCGATGACAACCCCTGAGCAGTTCGGAAAAATTGTGGTTAAGTCAGGTGGTAAGGCGGCTATCACTTACTTGCGTGACATCGCCAGAATAGAAATGGGTAGTCAGAACTATAGTCAATTCTTCAAGATTAATGACAGTCCTGCAGGTGGTATTGCGATCTATCAAATGCCTGGTGCTAATGCGATTGCTACTGCACAAGCAGTGCAAGATGAAATGAAAAGCATCGCCAAAACACTGCCAAAAGAGGTGTCTTGGGCTATTCCGTTTGATACCACGATGTTTGTGCAAGCCTCTATTCATGAAGTATATAAAACGCTCTATGAAGCAGGCATCTTAGTATTGCTCGTGATCATGATTTTCTTGCAGAACTGGCGTGCCACGCTGGTTCCTGCAACGACAGTGCCTGTGACCATTATTGGCGCATTTGCGTGTATGGCAGCTCTTGGGTTCTCGATCAACTTGCTCACTTTATTTGCCATTGTTTTATGTATCGGTATTGTGGTGGATGATGCGATCGTGGTGGTAGAGGCTGTTTCTAAGAAGGTGGAAGAGGGCGAAGATCCTAAGCAGGGTGCAATTGATGCTATGACTGCTTTGATGGGTCCGATCATTGGTATTACTTTGGTCTTAATGGCAGTATTTATCCCCGCTTCATTTATTGCCGGTATCACCGGTCAGATGTATCGCCAGTTTGCATTGGTGATTGCAGCAACAGCATTAATTAGTGGCATAAATGCGATTACCTTAAAGCCAACTCAGTCTGCCCAGTACTTAAAGCCGATCGATAAAAACTTAGTTAAAAATAAACTTTATCAAAAGTTTGATTTGTATTTCAATCGCCTCGCAACTTGGTATGGCCACAAGATTGAAGGCTTGATGAAAAACCGAGCCAAAGCCTCGATGGTAGGTATTGCAATTATTGTGGCTTCACTCATTGGATTGACGTTTGTCCCTTCGGGGTTTATTCCAAACGAAGATCAAGGTTATTTAGTGGTATCAACCACCTTGCCTGATGCAGCATCTTTGCAGCGCACTGAAGAGGGAATGAAAAAAGCCGTTGACGTAATCAAGAAGGTTCCCGGTGTTGAGACTGTTGTAGTCATTGGTGGCATTAATTTGTTGAACAACAGTAGCTCTCAGTCCAATAGCGGTGCTTTGTACGTCATTATGAAGAAGTGGGAAGAGCGGGGCAAAGGTCAGGGTCTTCGTGACATTTATAACAATATGAATGAGGGGCTGAAGCAGGTTCAAGAGCTTAAATCCTTTGTGCTATTACCGCCAGCTATTCCTGGATTGGGACTATCCGGTGGTTTTGAGATGAGACTCATGCTCACCGACGGTAGTAATAATTTTGCTAAGTTGGATGCCGCTACTAAGGCCTTCCTTGATGAAGCACAAAAACAGCCAGAAATTATGATGGCCTTTACGCCTTTCCAAAATAATGTGCCGCAACTTCAACTCAGTTTCAATGTGGGTAGAGCGGAAACTTTTGGTGTCGAGATCGGTGATGCTTATGATGTATTGCAATCCTACCTAGGATCTTCTTACGTCAATCAATTCTTTAAGTATGGCCAGACCTACCAAGTGTATGTGCAGGCTGATGGTAAATACCGTAGTGCTATTGAGCAGGTGAATCGTCTCTATGTCAAAAATAAGAGTGGCAATATGGTTCCACTCGGATCTTTCATTGACGTCAAAGAAACCACTGGACCAGCATTTGCATCTCAGTTTCAGCTTTATCCCTCAGCTGCTGTCTTGGGCGCAGCCAAAGAGGGCTACAGTTCTGGACAGGCAATGCAAGCCCTGGAGCAGGTTGCCAAGAATTTGCCTGACGGTGTCGCATTCCAGTGGGCTGGCATGTCATATCAAGAGGATTTGGTCGGTAACACCGTCATCTTGATCTTTGCGTTATCGATCTTGTTGGTGTACTTGGTACTCGCAGCTCAATATGAAACTTGGGTTGCTCCGCTGGCTGTTCTGACTGCAGTACCACTGTCCTTGTCTGGAACCGTCTTGGCTTTATTGCTCACAGGTCTATCAAACAATATTTATGTGCAGATTGGCCTAGTGTTGATGATTGCACTTTCTTGCAAGAACTCCATTTTGATTGTGGAGGTCGCTATTGAATGCAGGCATAAAGGCATGAGTTTTGTGGATGCTGCACTGGAAGCTTCAAGAGAACGCTTTAGACCAATCGTCATGACGTCCATCGCCTTTATTTTAGGCGTTATGCCTTTGCTCCTGTCTACTGGCGCCGGTGCAGCAGCGCGTATCTCTTTGGGTATTACCGTATTTAGCGGCATGATCGCTTCTACCTGCCTTGCCGTGGCATTGGTTCCCATCTTTTATGTAGAGATCGAAACTTTCTTTGAGAATCGTAAAAATAAGAAGCTCAATAAGTCAGTGTAGCGGGTGTTTATGGTAAATTGCTTTGCTAGCCATCCGAGTTGCAGTGCTAATATAGTTTTTTGTGCAAACTAACCCAAACTAGAATCCTATGATGTCCATTAACAAGAACTTCAGCTTTTTTAATGCCACTTTGATACGAGGCGTTTATTTAACGATTGCTACCCTTTTTATCTCTCTGAGCCTTAGCCTTCCAGCACAAGCCCAAGAAAAGCCTGAGGTGAAGTACGCTCAAGTTGGTGATGTAAAGTTAGCTTATTACCTTAAAGGTAAGGGTGATCCTATGATCCTCATCATGGGTTATGCAGCGACCATGAGCGCTTGGGATCCTGCTCTTCTTGGTGAGCTGGCAAAGAATAATCAACTCATCATTTTTGATAATCGCGGCGCTGGACTTTCAACCGATACCAAAGAAAATAAGACCACTATTCCGCAAATGGCGGATGATGCCGCAGGTCTAGTTAAAGCACTGGGCTTTAAAAAGGTAAACGTATTCTCATGGTCAATGGGCGCTCGAATTGGACAGCAGTTTGTCATTAGGCACCCAGAGCTGGTAAGTAAAGTTATTCTATGCGCTCCGAATCCAGGCGGCAAATATCAAATTGGTATTTCTAAAAAGGTTGGGGAGGAGTTAAATAATCCGAGCCTTTCTCCGATGGACAATTTTGAGTTGCTATTCCCAATTACGCCGGAAGGCAAGGCTGCCGCCAAGGTTGTGTACGGGAGATTTATGGCAGCAAAAGCTGCTGGAACTATTCCTGATGACTTTGTAATTTCTAAAGAAGCTAAAGAGCGACAAGTTCGTGCTCGCACAACCCTTTGGGATGCCGATAATCAGAATTACCTAGACTTAAAGAAGATTAAAGTTCCCGTTCTGGTTGCAGATGGTCGTGAGGATATCATCGACAATCCTCAAAACTCGGTGGTGATTGCCAGTCAAATTCCTTTTGCCTGGTTGGCTTTTTATGAAGGTGGACATGCTTTCTTATTTCAGAGTTATAAGAAGCTTTCTGAAACCGTGAACGTGTTCTTGCAAAAGGACTAATCACAGCAGCGCATTATAAAAAAAGCCACTCAATGAGTGGCTTTTTTTATATCTACCTAAAAGTAATCTGATTGGTTTCACGCTAAGCCAAACCACCATGTCTTAACAAGGCATCAATACTGGGTTCTCTACCTCTAAATGCCTTGAATGACTCGGCAGCAGGACGGCTGCCACCGACCTCTAAGATCTCCTCGCGATAACGAGCGCCAGTCTTTTCATCAAGGACGCTGCCCGTGAGTTTTGCGGCTTCCTCAAAGGCAGAATAGACGTCAGCAGAGAGTACTTCAGCCCATTTATAGCTGTAATAGCCAGCTGCATAACCGCCAGCAAAGATATGACTAAAGGTATTGATCCAACGGGAGATAGTTGGCTGTGGAATAACGTTAAATTGATCGGCAATTGCTCTAGATAGATCAAGCACTGCTTGTCCCTGTGCATTCTTCGCATCAAAACTGGCATGTAAGCGCCAGTCGGTTAATGACATCACAATCTGACGCAAAGTCATATAACCATTCTGGAAATTCTTAGCAGCGAGGATCTTGTCAAATAATTCACGTGGAAGAGGTTTTCCTGTCTCAGCGTGAGCAGTCATCTTCTGCAAGACTTCCCATTCCCAGCAGAAGTTTTCCATAAACTGACTTGGCAATTCAACAGCATCCCACTCAACGCCATTAATGCCAGATACACCTAAGGCGCTCACTTGCGTCAGGAGGTGGTGTAAGCCATGGCCGCTTTCGTGGAAGAGGGTAATCACATCATCATGAGTAATCGTAGGTTGACGTAATACGCCATCGACTTTGACTGGAGGCGCAAAGTTACAAACCAAATATGCTACCGGCACTTGAATCTCACCATTGGGTAATACTCTACGGCCACGGGCATCATCCATCCAGGCACCGCCACGCTTGCCAGGGCGGGCATAAGGGTCTAAATAGAAGTAAGCCACGATATTGCCCTTAGCATTCTTGACTGAGAATGATTGCACATCGCTATGCCAGGTCGGTAAGTCAGCTGCTTCAATCTTGACGCCAAATAAAGTCTGAATGACTTGGAAGAGGCCGTCCAATACTTTGGGTAATGGAAAATATTGCTTGAGCTCATTCTCAGAAAAAGAATAACGCTCTTGTTTTAGTCTTTCGGAGGCAAAGGCAACATCCCATGGCTCCAAACCATCGGTAAAAGCCAGTTCAGTTTTTGCAAACTCAGAGAGTTCTTGCCAGTCTTTAAGCGCAAAGGGTTTTGCCTTCTGCGCAAAGTTTGTTAAGAAAGTATCAACCTCATCAACACTGCTAGCCATCTTCGGCGCTAAGCTCAGGGCGGCATAGTTTTTAAAGCCCAACATGCGCGCTTCTTCATTACGCAGTCTTAATTGTTCCAGCATGTTTTGGGAGTTGTCCCAATCTAGTTTGCCATGGGCGTACTGGGGCGCTAGTTCAGAAGCACGAGTCACGTAGGCTTCGTACATCAAGCGACGCAGGGCTCTGTTCTCGGAGTATTGCATCACTGGGTAATAGGAGGGAAAGTGCAGGGTAAAAGCCCAGCCCTGAAGACTCTTCTGTTGAGCAGTATCTGCTGCTGCAGCAATCGCATCCTCGGGAAGGCCTATCAGATCAGCTTTATCCTTGATGAGATGCACAAAGCTATCGGTAGCATCTAAGACATGATCTGAAAAGGCCTTACCTAAGGTTGCTTGCTCATCCTGAATTTGAGAAAAGCGCGGCTTATCTGCGTCACTCAGTTCAGCGCCGCCTAAACGGAAATCTCGTAAAGAGTTCTCAATTACTTTCTTCTGTGCGTTACTGAGTTTTGCAAAGTCTGGTGCTTTACTAAGTTCTTTAAACTTTTGGTAGAGATCTAAATTCTGACCAAGACTAGAAAAGAAGGCGGTAACTTTCGGTAACATCTCACCATAGGCGGCACGCAACTCTGGCGTATCAGCAACGCTATTCAGGTGAGAAATCACGCCCCAGGATCTACCAAAAGATTCGGTGGCATCTTCTAGGGGCTCAGCCAACGCATCCCAGTTAGATGGAGTATCTGGATGAACAGCTAGGTCTACCGCATTTTGCGCATGTTTAAGAAGATACTCAATCGCCGGCGCAATATGCTCTGGCTTTACTTCTGAGTAGGCAGGAATGCCGCGTCCAAAGTTAACGAGTGGATTGCTTTGTAATTCTGCGGGGAGGGTGTTAGCAAGGGATGTAGTCATCCCTCTAGCTTAATGGACTGGGAACAATTTTGCCAAAAGTACCAGTCAATTCCTTGATGCAAACTCAGTTAATGCTTGGAGGCCTTTTCAGCAGCTTCCAAGGTATTCATTAGCAACATGGTGATGGTCATAGGACCTACGCCACCAGGGACGGGGGTAATCCATCCAGCCACATATTTGGCAGTATCAAAATCCACGTCGCCACAAAGCTTGCCGTCGGGTAGGCGGTTGATACCAACGTCAATGACAACGGCACCATTCTTGACCATGTCACCGGAGATCATTTTGGGTTTGCCAGTTGCCACCACCAAAATATCAGCATCTTTTGTATGGTGCGCTAAGTCGCGAGTCTTGCTGTTGCAAATCGTAACGGTTGCGCCAGCTTGCAAGAGGAGCATGGCCATAGGCTTACCCACAATATTGGAGGCGCCAACAATTACCGCACGGGCACCACGAATGGGGTATTCAATGCTTTCCAGAATCTTCATGCAGCCATATGGGGTGCACGGTTTGAATTCTGGTTGGCCAACCATCAGGGCACCAGCGTTGGCAACGTGAAATCCATCTACATCTTTTTCTGGGGCAATTGCTTCAAGCACTCGCTCAGAGGCAATATGTTCAGGTAGCGGTAGTTGTACCAAGATGCCATGAATTGCAGGATCCGCATTGAGCAGGGCAATACGAGCAAGTAATTCATCTTCGCCAAGCTCAGCAGAATAGCGCTCTAAAACAGAATGAAAGCCGACATCTTCACAAGCTTTAACTTTATTGCGGACATACACAGCGCTGGCAGGGTTGTCTCCCACCACTATAACTGCTAAACCAGGTCTTGTGCCTTTAGCAGTAACAATGGCGCCACGTGCAGCAATCTCAGCACGTAGTTTTTTAGAAAGGGCGTTTCCGTCTAGTAATTGGGCTGGCATTGAAAACCCCAGTAATTAATTAGGCTGGGGGTCAGATAAAGCAAGGCGTAGCAGGTCTGCCACAGTGTTGACGTTGAGTTTTTCCATGATGTTGGCACGGTGTGCTTCAACAGTCTTAATGGAGATGCCAAGGTCATCAGCAATCTGTTTATTTAGACGACCAGCAACAATGCGCTCTAACACTTGACGCTCACGACCGGTGAGTTTACTCAGCAAGCTCTGCGTAATTTTGCGTTGGCTAGCTTGTGAATAGTCGATACGCGCTTTAGCAAGCATGCGATCTACTAAACCGCAAAGATCATTTTCTTTAAAAGGCTTTTCAATAAAATCGACTGCGCCACGCTTCATGGTAGAGACAGCCATGGAGACATCGCCATGACCAGTAATAAAGGCAACTGGCATTGGGAGATTTTCGCTAGTGAGGCGCTCTTGTAATTCAAGGCCTGACATACCGGGCATACGAACATCCAAAATAGCGCAAGAGATAGTGGACTTATCGGTGCTTTGTAAAGACTGCAAGAAACGTTCCGCGCTTGCGTGACAACGAACAACGTAACCATTGCTTTCTAAAAGCCAAGTAAGAGAGTCTCTTACCGCTTCATCATCATCTACTACGTAAACAACTTCAGCTTGGTTGGGTTTTGCATTGGCACTTAAGTTCATATCAGTTCTCGCGAGGTAATTCTGAAAATTCGATGTTAACCATTAGCCTTGGATTCAGGAGATTCCAGGGGTAGAAGTATTGTAAAGGTGCAGCCGGCCAGCTTGGTCTGTTCTGAGTCTGAGACGTTGGTGGCCCAGAGCCTGCCATGATGTGACTCAATAATGGAGCGGCAAATATTGAGACCCATGCCCATTCCGTCGGATTTTGTGCTGAAAAACGGCTCAAACATGTGTTGCAGCACGTTTTCAGGAATCCCACCCCCAGTATCCGTAACCTGGATTCTGAGCATGGCCGGGAAAATGCTGGTGTCTAGGTCTGCGCTAATTCGTACGGGTGGCGCCGACCAACGGGAGGAGAGGGGGTAGGCCTCACGAACGCTATCCAAGGCATTTTTAAGAAGATTGACGACCACCTGCAGGATCAGAACTGGATCCAGGTTTACTACAGGTAGATTTTCAGCGATCTCGGACTGGATGCTCAAGCGATGGCGGTGGGCTTCAATTTCCACCAAGCCGACTGCGTCACTGATGATTTCTTTTACACAAGACTCTTTGCGCTGAGGCTCACTGCGTTTTACAAAGCTCCGAATACGCTGAATGATAGTGCCAGCACGATGTGCTTGTTCAGAAGCCTTTTCTAGTGCAGGTAGGATGTCTTTACTGAGCGCTGGATCTAGATTGCCATCCAAGCGTTTGGCAACCCCCATGCAGTAATTTGAAATAGCGGAAAGCGGTTGATTGAGTTCGTGCGCCAATGAAGACGCCATTTCGCCCATAGTGGTTAGACGACTTGTAAATTGCATCCGCTCCTCTTGCTGGCGAGCTTGGTCTTCTGCTGCCTTACGGGGCGTGATATCGGTAGCAATCAAGAGTTGAGCAAGATGTCCATCGACCCAGGGAATAAAGCGACGACGTACCTCGAACCATTTATTACTACCATCGGTCAACTGAATATCTTCTGACTCTGATTCCTGATACAGGAAGGAGGTTGGAATGCCGTCACGAATGTAATCTTGTAGATCTTGCGCAATATTGTGCAAGGTATCAATTTTCTTTTCCTGGTGAGCCAGCTGAAAGTGCCCCTTGGAGTCATTGCCAAAATTTTCCCGATAGAAGCGATTGGCAAACAGCAATTCGTCTGTCTCTAAGGAGACAACAGATACTGCTGCATCTAAGCCCTCTAAAACAGTGGTGAAGCGTTCTTGTGAAGCGGCTAATTCTTCACGAATCTTTTTTGGTTCGGAAATATCAATCAATGATGTGACCCAGCCAGTCTGCTTACCTTTTTCATTAATCAACGGAGCAATAAAGGTGCGCGTCTGAATTAATGTGCCATCGCGCTTGAGAACAGCACCCTCAATACCCACCTTCATGTTGCCGGAGATGTTGGCCTTCAGGGCACGATTCATCTTCTCTACAAGCTCATCTCTTCTGTTATCGGGCCAGAATGGAAAAGGTGGAGTGAGACCCATTAACTCCTCTGATGACCAGCCCGTCATTTCACAGAAGGCGCGATTCACATAGGTGATCCGTTTTTCCATATCGTGAGCACGAATTCCAACCGGAGTGGAGTTTTCCATGGCATTACGAAAACTGGTTTCAGTGCGTAGGCTAGCTTCCGCTTCTTGACGCACCTGCATTTGTTTAAGGACTGACCACAAACTCCAAATCACGAAGATGCACAATCCAATGACAACCCCAATCAACATCCGGAAGGTGAGGTTAGTGGGAGGTGGGTAAGTGTCAATCCTTAAAGTAATGTTTGGGCTCAAGACTCCAATGTCTAAGCTGGTTTGATTACTAAATGCCCTTTTGGGCGTATCTTTATCGGAAGAAATACCCAGTACTTTTTCATTGTCGGTTAGTAAAGTAAAGCGATAGTAGGATTTGAGTTCTCCAGGGATGACATCTAATATGCCTTGCGTGGTGTATAGAACAGCCAAGAAGCCAGTAATTTCACCGCTGACAATATTGGGCACCACTTGCCAAAAAACAATTTTTCTCTCTGCAGAAATTGGTTCGTCACTCGGTAGGTTTAATGTAATAAATTGACTAAACGCAGCCCGACTGGTTACTCGACTCAGCTCTATAACGGAAGCAAGGCTGGTATTAATGAGTTGATCATTTTGGGTTTTATTAATCCAGTCTGTTTTTCCGCTGTCGACTGGAGCGATCCATTGCCGTTGATTTTGACTATTCAGCGAAATGATTTTGATGATCTCATGATTGTTGATGACGAGATCTTCAGCCTGCTCTCGAGCAATTTGTTTGAATTTAGCTTGGTCTTCGCTAGCCGCTACTTCACGATTGATGGTTGTTAATGCGTCTAGATTATTTGCGAAGCGCGCTTGAATTCGTTGCTTTGCAAATGAGAGCTCTCTGAATAGAGCTGCTTCTTGTTGATTCTTTTCTTGTAATTGCAGCGTGCCCAAAATAACGCCCATGACAGCAGTAAACAGAACAATTGCCAGCAGCGGGGTGTAAACGAGTCTAAATCCGCGTATTTTGCGGAGCCACCGATAGGGGCTGATGATGAAGCTTGAAAGAGGCGTTAATTTCATGAATATGGAACATTTTGCCTTATTCGACTGCTCAAACCTCGAATATCGCTGTTGAACGCGCTTCTTATTTGCAGTGCAATAAAATACCACATTATGAGAAATACTATCATTATGTGGAAAATTGCTTGTTTACACCCATATACCTTCCTAGAATATTGCCTATAAAGTGAATAACAAATGAAGCACTATTAAATGGAGACAACAATGGCAGCAGTTCCAGACCAAATATTAGGTAAACAGAATGCCCAGGATGCAGATCCGGGAGAAACTCAAGAATGGTTACAAGCGCTTGATGGCGTCATTCGTACCGAAGGTCCTGAGAGGGCTGCCTATCTTATAGACCAGCAGATTTCTCATGCACGTGTAAATGGAGTGGTGCAACCATTCCATGCAGAGACTCCTTACATCAATACTATTCCTGTTGAGAACCAAGCGCGCTTACCTGGCGATCAAAACGTTGAACATCGCATTCGTTCATACACGCGCTGGAATGCCATGGCAATGGTTCTGCGTGCCAATAAGGATACCAACGTTGGTGGTCACATTTCTTCATTCCAGTCAGCAGCTACTTTGTATGACGTTGGCTTTAATCATTTCTGGCATGCGCCATCTCCAGAACATGGTGGAGATTTAATATTTGTACAAGGCCACTCCGCACCAGGTGTATACGCCCGTGCTTACATGTTGGGACGTCTTGAAGAAAGTCAACTTAATAACTTCCGCCAAGAAGTAGGCGGCAAAGGTATCTCTAGCTATCCACACCCATGGTTGATGCCAGATTTCTGGCAGTTCCCAACGGTATCGATGGGCTTAGGTCCCATCATGGCGATTTATCAAGCGCGCTTTATGAAGTACCTCACGGATCGTGGCTTCATTCAGGAACAAAGCCGCAAAGTTTGGGCTTTCTTGGGCGATGGCGAAACCGATGAGCCAGAATCACTGGGCGCGATTGGTATGGCTGGCCGCGAAAAACTCGATAACCTCATTTTTGTTATTAACTGTAACTTGCAGCGCTTAGATGGACCGGTGCGCGGTAATGGAAAAATTATTCAGGAGCTCGAGAGTGAGTTCCGTGGTTCAGGCTGGAATGTCATCAAGGTAGTGTGGGGCGGTCAGTGGGACGCTTTGTTTGCCCGCGATAAGAAGGGCATCTTGATGCAACGCCTGGGCGAGATCGTCGATGGTCAGTATCAGACTATGAAGTCTAAGAACGGCGCATATGTACGTGAGATCGTCTTTAACACCCCAGAACTTAAAGCCCTAGTCAGTGACTGGAGTGATGACGAGATCTGGCAATTGAATCGTGGTGGTCATGACCCCCATAAAGTATTTGCCGCTTTTCACGCTGCGGTAAATCATAAAGAGCAGCCAACGGTTATCTTGGCCCACACCATTAAAGGTTATGGCATGGGTGGCTCCGGTGAGGCGATGAATATTGCCCACCAAGCTAAGAAGATGAATGACGACGATGTGCGTCGTTTCCGTGATCGCTTTGAGATTCCTGTAAAAGATGAGCAGTTAGATGAAATGCCTTTGGTGAAGTTTGCTGAAGGTAGTCCTGAGCTGGAATACATGAAGGCGCGCCGTCAAGAGTTGGGCGGCTACTTGCCACAACGTCGCACTAAAGCAGAGAGCTTGCCAGTTCCAGCCTTGGATGTTTTTGCGCCGCTACTCGAAGCAACAGCCGAAGGTCGTGAGATTTCTACAACCATGGCATTTGTGCGCATGCTCAACACAGTGGTGCGCGATAAGGTTTTAGGTAAGCGCGTAGTACCAATCGTTCCAGATGAATCCCGTACTTTCGGTATGGAAGGTATGTTCCGCCAATTGGGTATTTGGAATCAATTGGGTCAGCTTTACACACCAGAAGATCATGATCAATTGATGTTCTATAAAGAGGATAAGACTGGCCAGATTCTGCAAGAGGGTATTAACGAGGCTGGTGGTATGTGCGACTGGATCGCTGCAGCTACTTCTTACTCTACGCATGGCGTACCGATGTTGCCTTTTTATATTTTCTATTCCATGTTTGGTTTCCAGCGTATTGGTGACTTAGCTTGGGCAGCAGGCGATATGCGTAGCCGTGGTTTCCTGCTCGGCGGTACTGCGGGTAGAACGACCTTAAATGGCGAAGGCTTGCAACACGAAGATGGCCATAGCCACTTGTGGAGTGGTGCAATTCCGAACTGCATTAGCTATGACCCAACATTCTCTTTTGAATTAGCGGTAGTGATTCAAGATGGTATGCGTCGTATGCTAGAAGTCCAGGAAGATGTTTACTACTACGTTACTTTGATGAATGAGAACTACGCTCATCCTGCAATGCCTAAAGGCGCAGAAAAAGACATCATTAAGGGTATGTATAAGCTCAAGTCAGTAGGTGACGATAAAGCTAAGTTGCGTGTACAACTCTTAGGCTCTGGAACCATCTTCCGTGAAGTGATTGAAGCGGCTGAGATTCTCCATAAAGACTGGGGCATTGCTTCCGACTTATGGGGTTGCCCAAGCTTTACTGAGTTGGGTCGTGATTGGAATGCCGTGCACCGCGCTAATCTCCTAAATCCAGCTGCTGCACCAGCCTTATCTCATGTGGAGAAGTGCCTGAAAGACACCGCTGGTCCTGTGATTGCTGCAACTGACTATGTTCGCTTGTTTGCCGAGCAGATTCGTCCAGCGATTCAGCATATGGGTCGCCGCTACGAAGTCTTGGGCACTGATGGCTTTGGTCGTTCCGATACCCGTGAAAAACTTCGTGACTTCTTTGAAGTAGATCGTCGTTGGGTAGTTCTGACTGCATTGAGATCTTTAGTTGACTCAGGTCAGCTTGATCGTTCCAAGTTGGCTGAAGCGATTCAGAAATACGGCATCGATACTACTAAACCAAACCCAATGACGGTTTGATAAGAGATAAATACTATGAGTCAAATAATTGAAATCAAAGTCCCGGATATCGGTGACTATAAAGATGTGCCCGTCATTGAAGTCTTGGTAAAGGCTGGTGACAAAGTTGAGAAAGAGCAATCCATCGTTGTGCTTGAGTCTGACAAAGCCACCATGGATGTTCCATCCTCGCACTCTGGCATCGTCAAAGAAGTCAAAGTCAAAGTAGGCGACAACCTTTCTGAGGGATCACTTGTAATTACTTTGGAAGAGGGCGCAGCTGCAGCTCCAGCGGCACCTGTAGCAAGTGCGCCCGCTGCAGCACCTGCAGCAGCAAGCACGAGTAGCAATAGTGGCTCACCTATTGAAATCAAAGTCCCGGATATCGGTGACTATAAAGATGTGCCCGTCATTGAAGTCTTGGTAAAGGCTGGTGACAAAGTTGAGAAAGAGCAATCCATCGTTGTGCTTGAGTCTGACAAAGCCACAATGGATGTTCCATCCTCACATTCTGGCATCGTCAAAGAAGTCAAAGTCAAAGTAGGCGACAACCTTTCTGAGGGATCAGTCGTTCTGATTTTGGAAAGTGGATCAGCAGGCGCTGTGGCAGTTCCTGCTACTGCACCCGTAGCAGCAGCACCCGCCATTCCAGCAACAAAAACAGTAGAGCCTCCCATTGCGCGTGCACCTGCGCCTCCTCCGCTGAGCAATACACCTCCGCCTGTAGATACAGCAGTAAGTCATGCAAGCCCATCAGTGCGTAAGTTTGCGCGTGAGCTTGGCGTGACGGTTGCGCAAGTTAAAGGTTCTGGCCCTAAAGGCCGCATTACCCAAGAAGACGTTCAAGCATTTGTGAAGGCAGCTATGAGTGGTGGAGCAGGTAGTCCTGCGGCTGCTAGCGGTGGTAGCTTGGGTGGTTTAAATCTCATTCCTTGGCCAAAAATTGATTTCACAAAGTTTGGTGAGATCGAGCGTCAGCCACTCAATCGTATTAAGAAACTCACTGCAGCTAATTTAGGTCGTAACTGGGTAATGATCCCAGCTGTGACGTATCACGAAGATGCAGACATCACTGACCTAGAAGCATTCCGTGTTCTCACTAATAAAGAGAATGAGAAGAAGGGTGTCAAGATCACTATGCTTGCTTTCTTAATGAAAGCCGCAGTAGCTGCATTGAAAAAATATCCAGAGTTCAATAGCTCTTTGGATGGTGATGATCTGATCCTTAAGAAATACTTCAATATTGGTTTTGCGGCAGATACTCCAACGGGATTGGTTGTGCCAGTGATTAAAGATGCCGATAAGAAGGGTATTTTTGAATTAGCCAAAGAAACTTCAGAGTTAGCAGCACTCGCACGTGATGGCAAATTAAAGCCAGATCAAATGCAGGGCGCTAGCTTTACGATTTCATCTCTAGGCGGTATTGGTGGCACGTATTTCTCACCAATTGTTAATGCCCCTGAGGTAGCGATCTTAGGCGTCAGCAAAGCAGCGATGAAGCCAGTTTGGGATGGCAAGCAATTTGTGCCACGCCTGATTTGCCCATTGTCTCTATCCGCAGATCACCGTGTGATTGATGGTGCTTTAGCAACCCGTTTTGGTGTGTACATTGCCCAACTCTTGGCCGACTTCCGTCGCGCTAGTCTGTAAGGGGGGTCTATGGCTAAGCAAACCATCCTAGTTCCGGATATTGGCGACTACTCAGATGTACCAGTGATAGAAGTGCTGGTTAAAGTGGGTGATGTGATTGAAAAAGAGCAGCCGCTGTTAGTGCTCGAGTCTGATAAGGCAACCATGGAAGTGCCGGCAGATGCTGCGGGTACTGTTACTAGTATCGCAGTCAAGCTAGGCGACAAAGTCAGCAAAGGTTCTGTGATTGCTGAGATTGAAGCGAGTGGAGCGGCGCCAGCTGCAAAACCTGTTGCAGCACCTGCGCCAGCAGCACTTGCTCCAGCTCCAGTAGCAGGGCAGTACAGCGGCAAGGTTGATCATGAGTGTGAAGTGTTGGTGCTTGGCGCTGGCCCCGGTGGTTATAGCGCAGCGTTTCGTAGTGCTGACCTGGGTATGAATACCGTATTGGTAGAGCGCTACCCTACATTGGGTGGTGTTTGCTTGAATGTCGGCTGTATCCCTTCTAAAGCATTGCTACATACAACCTCAGTGATGGATGAAGTTAAAACCATGGCTAAGCACGGCATTACTTTTGGTGCCCCAAAGATTGAGATTGATCAATTACGTGGCTACAAAGAATCCGTCATTGCTAAATTAACTGGTGGTCTTGCTGGAATGGCAAAGGCTCGCAAAGTAAAAGTAGTACGTGGCCTTGGTAAGTTCTTGGATGCAAACCATGTTGAGGTTGAATTAACTGATGGCACTGGCCAGGATCTCACTGGCAAAAAAGAAGTAGTGCGTTTTCAGAAGGCGATCATTGCCGCTGGTAGTCAGCCAGTGAAATTACCTTTCTTGCCAGAAGATCCTCGTATTGTCGATAGTACAGGCGCCTTGCTACTCAAGAGCATTCCTAAGCGCATGCTCGTTATTGGCGGCGGCATTATTGGTTTAGAGATGGCGACTGTTTACAGCACGCTAGGTTCACGTATTGATATCGCAGAAATGATGGATGGCCTGATGGCCGGCGCCGATCGTGATTTAGAAAAAGTCTGGGAGAAGTTCAACGCTGGACGTTTTGAAAAAATCATGCTCAAGACGCGCGCAGCTAAAGCTGAAGTCAAGCCGGATGGTATTCAAGTTTCCTTTGAGGGCGAGAACGCGCCTGCTGAACCGCAAACTTATGACTTGGTATTGGTTGCAGTAGGTCGCACCCCTAATGGCAAGAAGATTGATGCTGGTAAAGCAGGTGTGCAGGTTGATGAGCGTGGCTTTATTCCAGTTGATAAACAAATGCGCACCAACGTGGCTAATATTTTTGCCATTGGCGATTTGGTTGGTCAGCCGATGTTGGCACACAAGGCAGTACATGAAGGTCACGTTGCTGCCGAAGCTGCTGCAGGCGAAAAGTCTTATTTTGATGCTAAGCAAATTCCATCGGTTGCCTATACTGATCCTGAGGTAGCTTGGGCTGGTCTGACAGAAGAGCAGTGCAAGGCTCAAGGCATCGCTTATGAGAAGGGCTTATTCCCTTGGGCAGCTAGTGGTCGCGCAATTGCCAATGGACGTGATGAAGGTTTCACCAAGCTCATATTTGATGCGACTACCCATCGCATTATTGGCGGCGGCATTGTGGGCACGCATGCTGGTGATTTGATTGGTGAAGTATGTTTAGCTATTGAGATGGGTGCTGATGCAGTTGATATCGGTAAGACCATTCATCCGCATCCAACGCTTGGCGAATCAGTCGGTCTTGCAGCTGAAGCGGCTCATGGTCACTGCACTGACTTGCCACCAGTGAAAAAGAAATCTTAAGTTACGCTGATGCATTAAAGAAAAAGCCCCGAGGAATCGGGGCTTTTGCATTATCAAGCACCCAAAGTGCTTAGCAACGAGATTACTTCTTCTTTGCGGATTTGGTTACTGTATCGGCTGCTTTCATCATTGTTTCAGAGGCGCTACTAAGGTTAGTTTGCGCAACTTCAACTGCATGCTTCACTGCCTTCTGGCTGGTTTCAAACACATTGTTCGCAGAAGCAATGGCTTGCTTCATGGCTTGAACGGCAGCATCTGATCCCGCTGGAGCATTCTTTGTCCACTCTTCAACTAGAGCATTCATTTTCTGTTGACCAGCTTGCAATTCTTTTTCAGCGGACTGAGTAAAGCTATTTTGTGTTTCGTGGGCCAATTCATATAAATGACGGCTGTAAGCCATAATCTTTTCCGCCATTGGTTGCACTGCTTCTGCTTGATGAGCGAGTAATTGCTGAATGTCTTTTACTTCTAATGCTTTCTTGGCACTATTCATGCTGTCGCTTAAGCTTTGCTTAGCAATCTGCATATTGAGCTCAACTAACTTTTCAATGCTTTGCAATGCTTGATTGGTTAATCCACTCAAGGTCTCTAAGTTAGCTTTTTGTGCTGCGGCAAGTTGTTCTGGAGTTAAGTTCATTTGCGATCTCTTTTCGTTTAACTTTTTAATTTTGACTAAAGGCTTTTATCTAATGTACTCCCATTACATCAGTATATTGCATATATATTGCGTTGCAGCATAAGTTCCATTCCTTAGATCTGGGAAGGGAATATTAGAAAAGAGCCTAAAATTAGACTCTCAGTAAAAATACTCAATAATTTCAGTAAGTTATCAATGAAGCTTTCCCTAGACACTGCGATTGCCCCGTTATTCGTGCTCATTTGGAGTACCGGCTTTGTGATTGCGCGTTTAGCGATGCCTTACGTTGAGCCGGCTACCTTCTTGTTTTGGCGTTTTTCAGGGGTTCTAGCAGCGATGGCGGCGCTTAGTTTGATATGGAGAATCACCTGGCCCAACTGGTCGCAAATCAAGCACATTGCCGTTGCTGGCATCTTGCTGCAGTTTGGCTATTTGTTGGGAGTTTGGTTTGCTGTCCGCTTAGGAATGACAGCGGGGCTAGTTGCCATCATAGTTGGTCTTCAGCCAATTGTGACTGCATGGTTTGCTGCCTGGATTTCAGAAAGGGTATCGCCACGTCAATGGATCGGCCTAGGATTTGGATTTGCAGGCGTTGCCTTGGTCGTTGCGGAAAAGATTGGTTTTGTGCACATTCCATTGGCTAGTTACATATTGGCATTTATTGCACTTATTTCAATTACGTTTGGCACGTTGTATCAAAAAAAATTCTGCCCTGTGTTTGATCTGCGCGCTGGATCTTCGATTCAGTTTGGTGTGTCAGCAGTACTGTGCTTTATCTGCATGCTTTTATTTGAGTCGGGTGAAATGGTGTGGAACCTTCCTGTGACTAGTGCATTGCTGTGGGCTATCTTCCCTTTATCCATTGGATCGATTAGCTTGCTATTTATGATGATCCGCAAGGGCGCCGCTACTAAAGTGACGAGCTTTCTTTATTTAGTGCCACCGACAACTGCCGCTATGGCTTGGTTGTTATTTGACGAGCCATTCACATTATTAATGGCAGTAGGCTTGTGTTTGACGATGACTGGCGTGGTACTGGTAAATGCCCGTCAGACCAATACCGTAGCAACGATTGCAGAATAGAACGATTGCATTGGCAATCATTTAGTGGGATGAAATACCTAGATTGGGGCGAATAAAACCGCCTTGCCTTAGGAAATTAATTATCATTCCGTATGTTGAAAGTTTTGGAAGGTATTTTGGGATGCGTTTGAATCGATTTTGGCTTGTTGCCCTAGGGGCACTTTTTGCTATTGGCACCATAGTAAATACTCCAGCTATTGCTGCCAATAAAGAGAAGCAGACTGCCAAAACTCCCGCCAAAGCTGCTACCAAGACCAGTACAAAATCTACTAAGAAGCCTAAAACAGTACGGGTAACTGTAACGCGTTCAACAGAGCCAGTTGTTCCTGCAAGACCATCACTTGCAACTGCTTTAGGATTGCGCGGTCAACACGATGACCTTAATCTGAAATCCAGTGTGGCGATGGTCGTTAATCAAGATACCAAAGAAGT
Source organism: Polynucleobacter ibericus (assembly GCF_018687955.1). Lineage (NCBI taxonomy): Bacteria > Pseudomonadati > Pseudomonadota > Betaproteobacteria > Burkholderiales > Burkholderiaceae > Polynucleobacter > Polynucleobacter ibericus. Next base: position 695,761 of record NZ_CP061309.1, read on the forward strand.
ATATTTTGAAAAGAACCCATCAGTGAGTTTGCCAATCGCTTCGATTACTAAGCTTATGACGGCGATGGTGGTGTTAGATTCTAAGATGCCTTTAGACGAGACTTTAGTCATCAACTCTGAAGATGTGCAAAGTTACCGCACTTCACGTTTAGCTGGTGGTACGGTGTTAACTCGAGAAGAGGCATTGCTATTAGCCTTGATGTCCTCTGAAAACCGCGCTGCATATACCTTAGGCAGAAATTATCCTGGCGGTGTTTCATCGTTTGTGGGTGCCATGAATCGTAAAGCCAGAGAACTTGGCATGGATCATTCCCACTTTGCAGATCCAACTGGGCTTATGAGTGAGAACGTTGCTACAGCGGAAGATCTCACGCGTATGTTGAGCGCTGCATACCAATATAAAACTATTCGTGAGTTTTCTACTTGGCCCGATTTGACGATGGTGATTGCAAAACGTCCTCAGAAATTCTTGAACACTAATCGCTTAGTACGCTCAGGTGATATGAATATCGGTTTGCAAAAAACGGGCTTTATTAATGCTGCTGGTAAGTGTCTGGTTATGCAGGCTAGAGTAAACAACACACCCTTGTTATTGGTCTTCCTAGATTCTGTGGGAACACAATCTCGTTTTGCTGATGCTGTGCGCGTGCGTGATTGGTATGAGCGTATGCCTTCTGGTGCTCAGCCGATTCGTCGCCTAATGTAACTGCAGTAGATTAGGTCGCTGAGCCTGGCTCAGCAGACTTGGGTTTAAACCCCATTCCTTTGGAGATCTGTAGGGCAGTTTCTTGAAGGGCGCGTAGCCAATCTGCCTGAATGCGATCTGTTGGGGCGCTCAAGGATAGGCCGGCGACTAATTTTCCAGTGTCATCCAAAATAGCAGCAGCTAAACAACTTACGCCCAGCTCTAATTCTTCATCATCCCGAGCGTTGCCCACTTTACGAACCTGATTGAGTTCAGTTTCGAGTTTGCCAAGCTCAGTGATGCTATTGCGAGTGTGGCCGGATAAACCAGTTCGAGTGACATATGCGCGAACTTGAGCAGGGTCATCGCTTGCTAAAAAGAGTTTGCCAACTGAGGTGAGGTGCAGTGGAGCGCGACCACCAATGGCACGAACTACCTGCATGCCAGAGCGCTCGCTATAAGCGCGATCAACGTAAACGATCTCGTCTCCTTGGCGAACAGATAAGTTCACGGTTTCGCCAGTGAGCTTGTGCAAAGTACGCATTGGTAATTGAGCGGCTTCACGCACGGATAAGCGTGCTTTAACTAAATTACCCAGTTCTAAGAGTTTTAGGCCAAGGCGATAAGTGCCGCCATCGCCACGCTCAACCAGACGGCAGGCAACCATATCATTCAAAATGCGGTGCGCCGTAGAAGGGTGCAGACCAGTCATTTCGGCTAGATTTTTAAGGCTACTGGATTCTTCTTGTTCCGCAAGGGCATCTAATAAATTCATCATGCGCTCAACTACCTGGATAGCGGTCTTGCCAACCTCGCCGGTAGATTTAGGAGTTTTGATAGTTTTGCTAGTGCTCATAGCCCTTATTGTAGCGATTTCAAATCAAATTGCATATTATGAAATCTGATCTTATAAGCTTGCCCTAGCAAATGAGGGCATTTCTAGTACTACCTTAGGGCTTTAGCGCACTCATTGACGAGGTCTGGACCACGATAGATTAAGCCGCTATAGAGTTGGATCAGACTTGCGCCCGCAACAATCTTTTCTCTAGCATCTGCACCCGATAGGATGCCGCCAACGCCAATGATCGGTAGTTGATTACCCAGTCTGGCTTTCAAAGCTTTGATGACGATATTCGAGGCATTGCGAACAGGTGCGCCGGATAGGCCGCCAGCCTCTGTAGCAAATTGCATTCCTTGGACTGCATCTCGTGAGATGGTGGTGTTAGTTGCAATCACTGCGTCAATTCCAAACTCCATGAGAAGGTCCGCAATCAGATTAATGTCTTCTAGATCTAAGTCTGGTGCAATCTTCAAAAAGAGAGGCTTGCGTACACCATAGCGATCACTTAAACGCTTTCTGGCTTCATTAAGAGTGCCCAATAATTCACGAAGCATCTCTTCGCCTTGTAGAGCGCGCAGATTTTGCGTATTCGGGGAGGATATATTGACGGTAATGTAGGTCGCAATTTCATAGACTGCTTCCATTGCGAGAACATAGTCACGAGAGGCTTCTTCAATGGGGGTGCTGGCGTTTTTACCAATATTCAAACCCATTACTCCACCACTTTGCCAAAACTGGGAACGACGTACCCGAGCGACGCAGGCATCCACGCCATCGTTATTAAAGCCCATGCGATTAATGATAGCCTGAGCTTCGGACAAGCGAAACATACGTGGCTTGGGATTGCCCGGTTGTGGTTTTGGTGTAACCGTGCCAATTTCTAAGAACCCAAATCCTAATGCAGCGAGTGCATCAATATGTTTGCCGTCTTTATCCAATCCCGCCGCCAATCCAACGGGATTGGGAAACTCAATACCGCAAAGCGTTTGTGGATCGTTAATCGGTTTTGTAACAAAGCGCTCTAACATACCCCAGCGCTGGGCGCGATCCATATTGCTGAGGGTGAGGTTATGTGCTTTTTCTGGGTCTAAGCAAAAAAGCCAAGGGCGTAGAAGAGAGTAACGATCGATCATGGATAGATATTATGACTCAGACAGCTTTTGCCAATGGTCATCTATCAAACCCTCCATCGGCTGGTACTTGATCTTGTAAGACATCTTGTCACTTTCCTTGATGTAATAACCAAGATAAAGGTAAGGCAAGCCTAATATGCGCGCTTGTTCAATCTGCCACAGAATGCTGTAACTACCATAGCTCGCAGTTGGGATAGAGGTATCGTAAAAGGTATAAACCGAGGAGATGCCTTGCTCCAAGATATCGATCATGCTTACCATGCGTAAACGACCGGGATGCGGTTCATGCGGCCCATCCCGAAACTCCACAATGCGTGAGTTCACTCGACTTTGCAATAAAAACTGCATGTACTGATCTTGATCGTCGCTATCCATGTCACCACCGGCATGTCGCTCAGTTTGATAGCGTTGATAGAGTTGATAATGTTCCTCTTGGTAACCCAGATTAAGGACTGAGGCTTCTAGGTTCGCATGTTTTTTTTGGGCACGACGCTGACTACGTGTGGGAATAAATTGATTTACCAAAATACGTGTAGCAATGCAGGCTTTACATTCATCACAATAAGGTCTATAGGTGTACAAGCCACTACGTCTAAATCCGGCATTGAGTAAATCATTGTAGACATCCGCATGAATAAGGTGAGATGGCGTTGCTACCTGTGAGCGAGCTGTCTTATTGGGGAGATAGCTACAAGCGTATGGTGCGGTTGCATAGAACTGCAGTGCGGTTAGAGGAAGTTCTTTAAGCTGAGTCATAGCCAGTGATGCAAGATTGTTTTATCAAAAGTCCAAGATGTCTCAATCTTAGTTTGATTTACGGATATTTGCAGTTGCTCCAAAAAGACCTGCCTAGCTATTGGGGCTGCGCCCAATGAGAGTAGATGAGCCGTTTCTTGCTGGCAGTCGATCATGCTCACCTGGTTCGCCAGACACCATGAGCTCAGGGCAGCTAAAGCGATTTTAGAGGCGTTAGTCTTGCGACTAAACATGGATTCACCAAACACCATGCCCCCAAAGGCGACGCAATATAGCCCCCCAGTCAACTGGCCATCCTCTATGACGCCAATGCTATGTGCATTTCCTTGTTCGTGGAGTGCGGTGTAAGCATCAATGATTTCATGGGTAATCCATGTGCCGTCTTGATCTTTTCGGCTACTGGTAGCGCATGAGCGAATGACCGCCCCAAAATCGCCATCCACTACTATTTGAGATTGCGCATGCTGACAAAAGGCGCGAATAATTTTTCGCAAGGAGTCGCTGCATTTAAATTCATCAGGCTTTAAGACCATCCTGGGGTCTGGTGACCACCAGAGAATCGGTTGATTATCGGAATACCAAGGAAAGATGCCTTGTTGATAAGCGCGAGCGAGTTGTCCTGGATAAATCTGTTCGCTGACGGCAATTAATCCAGGCACGCTAGGATCGGGATCGTCCTCAAACAATGGGTTTGGGAAAGGATCCTGAGGTCCTAGCCAAGCAATCTGACTCATAAGAACTCTTTAAATTCTTTCAGAAGGCAAGATATCGCGGCTGCGCACATGAAACTCTTGCCCAGAATCTAAAAGGCCGGCAGCGCGATCCGCAAAGAACCACTCGAGCGTTTGCTTGACGGTAGGGAAGGCTAGTTCATTCCAGGGAATTTCATGTTCATGAAAGAGCGCGACCTCTAAACTTTCTTCACCAGCAGAAAATTCTGGATTCGTCATCGCAGCTAAATAAAAGAGGTGTACTTGTTCGGCATGTGGCACATTGAGCAATGAATAGAGCGGACCGATTTCTACAACGGCACCTGCTTCTTCAAGAGTCTCGCGCGCAGCGCCATGACTTGTGCTTTCGCCTAGCTCCATAAAACCTGCTGGAAGCGTCCAGTAGCCATGACGCGGCTCAATTGCACGACGACATAACAGAATCTGTTTGCCATACACCGGTATGCTACCCACGACGTTACGAGGATTTTGATAATGAATACTGCCGCAGGATTCGCAGACATGGCGCTCACGCGAATCATCCGCCGGAATTTTAATTGTCAATACAGAGGCGCAATTAGGGCAATACTTCATGCTGACTTTCTAAAAATGGGCTTTAATGGCGCCGCGCAGGGCATTGCTAAGAATAATCTCTTCTGCCATTGAAACATCATTAATAGTCAGGTTGGCTTCACGGGCATTCATAGCGGGGTCGGCAAGCAGGGCGGCCCGCATGACTCCAGGCAAAAGACCGGCCGATATCGGTGGTGTCAGCCATTCAGAACTACCTTGAGATTTGATAAAAATACTAGTCCTACCACCTTCAGTAACAAAACCATACTCATTTACAAATAGAGCGTCAAAGCCACCTCGCTTGACAGCCTCCTGCCACGCTTGATCGTATAGGGCGCGTTCACTGGTCTTGTGTTGCAGCAAGGCATTCCCAGAAAACATTGTTACATCACCGGTAAGAATATCCTTTGCCCAGAAAATTTTGACGGGCTCAATAATGGGGTCTATGACAGCAGTAGCAACTGAAAGCTCGCCGTTAGCAGCAAGATCGAGCCTTAAGCGATAAGCAATATTTTTATCTAAGGATGCGCATGTACCGAAGACTAATTGCTTTGCCAGCGCTAAATCAAAAGCAATTCTTAAAGCCTTGGCTGAGACTTGCATGCGCTGAAGATGGTCTGCCAATCGCAGCGTCTCTCCATTAGAAATCGCCATAGTTTCGAACAGACCGGTAGCACTCGGGAGATCCATTAAAAAGGCTGCTTTAATGCGACACTCTTGCCATTCTTGGTCGGCATCAGAGTCATTCGTAATGCCGGCACCAATCCCGAGGGTGAAGTGAGACGCCTGAGACCTTTCATCCCGCTCGATCTCGACTGTACGAATCGGCACACTAAAGGCGAAATTCCCAGTAGGATCAAGCCAGCCTAAGGCACCACAGTAATAGCCACGATCTTCAGACTCTAACTCTTGAATGATTTCCATACTGCGTTTTTTGGGGGCGCCTGTCACTGATCCACAAGGGAAGACGGCAGTAAAAATATCAAACAGGGAAGTATTTGGTTTGACTTGGCCCTGCACGGTAGAAGTCATTTGCAATACATCGCCATGCCTTGCTACTTCAAATAAATTCGGAACTGAAACAGAGCCAGGCAGAGAGATGCGACTGAGGTCATTACGCAGTAAGTCAACTATCATGACATTCTCTGCTTGATTCTTCGGATCGTCCGATAGAGCACTCGCTACAGCAGATAAGGCGCTAGCAGTGCCTTTCATCGGCATTGCTTTCAAGGTATCACCATCACGCGCAATAAAGAGCTCGGGAGATTGCGATAGCAAAAAGCGATCCTCATGTTCAATATATGCTCCAAATCTACCGGGTTGACGATCGCGTAAGCGACCATATAAGGCTAATGGAGCGCCATAAGTCTTGCCAGTGATGCGGTAGGTATGATTAATTTGGTAGCAATCACCACTGCGTATGTATTCCTGAATTGCTCCAATATCGGCAGAAAATTGCCTCTCATCTAGAGATTCCCGAACATCCATGACCCCTGCATTTAATTGGGATTGATCGAGCACTGCGAGTTTTTGAGAAATGCAGTGATCAACATCTTGCTTGGACAGTTTTTTAAAGTCCGCAAAAGACCAGGCCTCGATGAGTGGGTGGGAACTACTAGAGTGACCAACTCGCTCAGGTAGTTTATGAATCAACCTACCCAATTCGTAAGCGAAAGCGGAGACAACGAATTCCCCTCTAGTAAGAGCGAGCGAGATTTCTTCTAAACAGGTTTGTATGGCATTTAAATCAGATCTCGCATCACCACTTGGCAGAACGCGCCAGTAATGCAATGCAGTCTCGTAGAGACGGCTGGTGGGTGAGGCCGCGGTGCTTTGCGCATCGTCGAGCAAAATCATCGCGGCAGACCTAGTTAGTTTGATTTACTTCAGAATCGTGGCAGATTCGATGGTAACTGTCTTGCTTGGAACGTCGGCCATTCTGCCCATACGTGGAGCAGGTGCAACCATGGTTGGCACTTTGCGGATAGCGTCAATGGTTTGTGTACCAGAGATCACTTTGCCAAATACGGTATAGCCATTACCCATTGCATTGGGGTAATCCAAGGCAGCATTGTCTTTGACGTTGATAAAGAACTGGGAAGTAGCTGAATCAGGATCGGATGTCCGAGCCATAGCAATCGTATACATATTGTTCTTAAGGCCATTCTGTGCTTCAGAAACTACTGGAGAATCGGTAGGTTTCTGATTTAAGTCTGCAGTAAAGCCGCCACCCTGAATCATGAAACCGTCAATCACGCGATGAAAGATAGTGCCGTTATAAAAACCGCTCTTTACATAGTTTAAAAAATTGGCAGTTGTCTTAGGCGCCTTCACATCGTCCAATTCCACAACAAAATTACCCATCGTGGTTTTAAATTCGACCTTTGGTCCTGCAAATGCTGCTTGACTAGCAAAACAAGAAACGGCAACAACTAGGGCGGCAAAAAGCTTACGCATAAAAACTCCTTAAATGAGATAAAAACAGCTTGTAGTTGATTGTATTGCTCAATACCGCGTGAGGTATAAATCGTCTCAGGCCTATTAGATCAGCCCATTCGGAACATTGCCAGCATAGGCATATGAAGCCTCTTCAAACATACCGGGCCTCGCTAGATAGTCCAGAGTCCAGTCGATGGTATCGATACCCCAAAAACAGTGTTGGTTCACTATGAGGGCGGGCACTCCAAATGCACCATCAGCCTTGGCTTGATTGGTATTAGCAATCAATTTTGCTTTAACTTCTGGATTCTCAGGCTTTGCTGTATCTGCGGGTAGGCCGAGATAGACGCAAAAATCTGGCCAAGATAGATTGGGGTCTTTGCCTTCTACCCAAACATAATCAAAGGCACGCTCAAGCAATGCCCAATTTGCGTTCTGTTCAACCAAAAGGCGCTGTGCAGCAACTGTCAAAAATGGATGATGTTCAGGAAAGCGAAAAGGAATGCCTAGTTTCTCTGCTTGCCAAACACAGAACTGATAGGTGTGTGGACGTTTAGCAGCCACTTCCCCTGGGCCTTTATTCTCTGCAGCCCTAAGAAGTCCACCCAGCAGAATCGGCACGGGTTTAATATCGAGCTTGTCCTCAAGGCGGTGTCTTTGCTTGATATATAAGTAAGCAAACGGCGAAACAATATCGTAATAGAAGGTAGCCGCAATCTTTGTGCTCATATCGCTTTCTTCTTGATCGTTCCCATTACTTCTTCTTATGCTCTTCATCAAGCTTTTTCAAGAATGCCAATTTCTCTTTGATTTGTGACTCGAGGCCACGCTCAACGGGCTCATACCAATGCGGATCTTTCATGCCTTCTGGCAAATACGATTCACCAGCAGCATAAGCATGAGGTTCATCATGTGCGTAGCGATACGCCTTGCCATGACCTAATTCTTTCATCAGCTTAGTTGGAGCGTTACGCAGATGGTTGGGTACAGGCTTAGATTGATCGTTAGCCACATAAGCGCGTGCAGCATTAAAAGCGTTGTAACTGGCATTGCTCTTAGAGGCTACCGCCAGATAAACTATTGCCTGTCCAAGGGCAAGCTCGCCTTCTGGAGAGCCCAGCCTTTCATAGGTCTGAGCGGCATCATTAGTCAATTGCATTGCTCTTGGGTCTGCTAAGCCTATATCTTCCCAAGCCATGCGAATGATTCTTCTTGCCAGATACCGCGGGTCTGCGCCACCATCGAGCATGCGGCAAAACCAATACAAGGCCGCATCGGGATTAGAGCCTCGCACAGATTTATGCAGAGCAGAGATTTGATCGTAGAAATGATCCCCACCTTTATCAAAGCGTCGCGCTTGAGCACTAAGCGCATTTTCAATAAATGCTTGATTAACAATCTTTACTTCTGCACCGGGAGTGAGTACTGCATTGCGCACTTGCTCAACTAAGTTGAGAAGACGCCTAGCATCGCCATCCGCATTGGCAATCAGGGTGTCAATTGCAGTAGATTCAAATTGCACGCCAGGCATCGCATATTGGTGCGCGCGATCAAAGAGTGATTTCAATTCATCAGAGGACAGCGACTTCAGTACGTACACCTGCGCACGCGACAACAGTGCAGAATTCACTTCAAAAGACGGGTTCTCGGTAGTGGCGCCAATAAAGGTAAATAAGCCTGATTCCACATGGGGTAGCAGGGCATCCTGCTGGCTTTTATTAAAGCGGTGAATCTCATCTACAAATAAGATTGTTTGCTTGCCGTACTGAGCCATATTTTGTTGGGCTTGCTCAATTGACTCACGAATTTCTTTTACGCCAGCTAGCACCGCAGAGATTGCAATGAATTCTCGATCAAAGGCTTTAGCCGAGAGACGCGCCAAGGTAGTTTTACCGACGCCTGGAGGTCCCCACAAAATCATCGAATGTGGCTTACCCGAAGCAAATGCAAGATTGAGTGGTTTACCGCTTGCTAATAAATGGGTCTGCCCAATGACTTCTTCAATCGTTTTTGGACGCAGTGCTTCTGCTAAAGGTGGAGGCGGTGCGCTATCAAAAAGACTGCTCATTGCATCATGCTTGAATAAAAAGAATCACTAAAGAGGCCCAGGTTAAACAGGCGGCAGCAATATAGGTCAGGCGATTGCGCATCGTCATAAATGCAGAGCGCGCAGCTTCGTCGGTGAAATAATATTGATATGTATTCTGATCAATATTGCGTTGAATCAGTAAGGTGGACGCCAGAATGAGCAGGCCTACTGGAATATAGATATGTAGCGCCATCCAGGCTACGAGCGCCGGAATAACCCCCCAGATCCAAGCGTTGCGGTCTTCCCAGCGGTCGCCAGCAGGCGCTTTTCCTAACAGATGTAAATTAGCGCCCCAATGCAATGCTCCCATAAATGAAGTGATCACAGCCGCATAACCCGCTAAAGATTCAGCGCTTAAGTAGTTCACAGGCGTTGGTGCTAATTGAACCATTAAGGCTAACCCAATGAATGGAATAAGACCGGCATAGCCAAGCTTGCGAACTAAAGGAGGAATGGGATTCACGATAAGGGTTTCTAAATAAGGAAAATAGGAAGCAAATTATTTGTCGTAGGTATATACGCCGCGTCCAGTTTTGCGACCGAGATAGCCGGCAGCAACCATTTCACGTAGTAGTGGGCAAGGGCGATATTTAGAGTCACTGAAGTTTTCAAAATAGACTTCCATCACTGCTAAGCAAGTGTCTAGGCCAATTAAATCTGCTAATGCTAAAGGTCCAATCGGTTGATTGCAGCCCAACTTCATGCCGGCATCAATATCTTCTGGGCTAGCAAGTCCTTCGGATAAAACAAAGAATGCTTCGTTAATCATAGGTAGCAAAATACGATTCACTACAAAGCCTGGTGAGTTTTTCACAGTGATTGGTTCTTTGCCAATACGCTTGGCCATCTCAATAATGGCAGCGTGTGTAGCGTCACTGGTTTGGAGCCCGCGAATCACTTCCACCAAGGCCATCAGGGGCGGCGGGTTAAAGAAGTGCATGCCAATAAAGCGCGCAGGATTGGAATCAAGCGCTGCCAATTTAGTAATAGACAGAGATGAGGTATTAGTGGCAATGATGGTGTCTTTACTGACAATTTCATCTACTTGTTTGAGAATCTTTTCTTTAATCGCTTGATTCTCAGTGGCCGCTTCAATCACTAATCCCAGACCCTTGAAGTCAGCGTAAGTAGTGCTGCCTTTGATGCGTTTGAGGGCTGCTTCTTTTGCTTCTGCTGTGAGAGTTTCTTTTTTGACAAGGCGATCTAAGCTCTTGCTAATTTGATCGAGACCACGCTGAACGGCTGCCTCATTAATATCAACCATGACAACATTTAAGCCGGCTACTGCACACACCTGCGCAATACCATTACCCATAGTGCCTGCACCAATGACGCCTACTGATTGAATGCTCATCTTATTTCCTCTTTTGATACTGGGTTGAACCAAATAACTGCTCTCTCGCCTTGGCATCATGCAAAGGCTTACGTAATGCCGTCAATACTTCACAACCACGCTGCACCGCTGGTCGTGCACCAATCTTTTCAAACCACTTTTTGAAATACGGGTAGTCATTAATCTCAATACCTTGATTTTTCCAATTACGAGTCCATGGATAAATCGCAATATCGGCAATTGAATAAGATTTCCCGGCAATATAGGGATTATCTTTCAGTTGACGATCCAAGACCCCATAGATGCGTTTAGCTTCATTGGTGTAGCGGTTGATAGCGTATTCAATCTTCTCAGGTGCATAGAGTCGAAAATGGTGGTTTTGCCCAAGCATAGGGCCTAAGCCTCCCATTTGGAACATGAGCCACTGCAGAACTTCATATTTGCCGCGGGTATCTTGAGGCAGGAACTTACCAGTCTTACCAGCTAAATAGAGCAGGATCGCACCTGACTCAAAGAGGCTGATAGGTTTGCCATCCGGACCATTTGGATCAACGATCGCAGGAATCTTGTTATTGGGGCTGATCTTTAAGAACTTGGCTGCAAATTGATCGCCAGCGCCAATATCAATCGGATGAGCGATCCAGTCATGACCTAGGCGATAACCGCATTCTTCGAGCATGATGTGTACCTTGTGGCCATTCGGTGTGGGCCAGCTGTACACATCAATTACGGTAGATTTTTGTTTGGCCATTTCGTCCTCTAGATAGTTTCTAAATGTTGTAAAGCACTTGTCAGTGTTTGATTTTGTTTAGCGAAACAAAAACGAATGACGCCTGATTCAGTAGCTTGCTCATAAAAAGCGGAGACAGGTATAGCTGCCACTCCAATTTCAGTTGTAAGCCATTTACAAAAGTCAGCCTCATTGAATTTTGCTTGGGGAATGTTTAATGCCGAGTAATCCACGCACTGAAAATAGGTGCCTGGAGTAGGGAGTAATTTAAATTTAGTTTTGCTCAAGCCTGCTCTAAAAAAATCACGCTTAGCTTGATAAAAAGCCGGAAGATTTAAATAATGTTTGGCATCAGATAAATAGGATGCTAAGCCATACTGCATTGGTGTGTTAACAGTAAATACATTGAACTGATGAACCTTGCGAAATTCTTTAGTAAGCGAAGGGGGTGCGGCAACATAACCCACTTTCCAACCAGTCACGTGATAAGTCTTGCCAAAGCTAGAAACCAGAAAGCTCCTAGCGGCAAGCTCAGGATGAGAAGCAACACTGTGGTGCTGTGCTCCGTCATAGACCATATGCTCATAGACTTCGTCACTCAAAATCAATGTGGAAGTATTGCGCAGCAAATCTGCGAGACGATCTAAGTCAGTCTTGCCCCAAACCATTCCAGTAGGGTTATGTGGCGTATTAATAATAAGTATTCGGGTTTTAGGATTGATTGCCTTGGCCAAGGCATCCCAAGGAATTTCATAAGAAGCAACTTGCCCATGCTCATCACGAGACACTTGCATAGAAATGGCAATCGTTTTGCCACCCGCCAATTCGATTGAAGGCCGATAGCTGTCATATGCTGGTTCAATAATGATGACTTCATCGCCTGGGCTAACGCAAGCGAGTATGGCCGTCAAAATACCTTGTGTACCACCGGCGGTAATGGTGATATCGGTATCGGCATCAAAGTGATGACCGTATAAGTTTTGAATCTTCTGACTAATGCCATTGCGTAACTCTGCAATACCAATCATGGGCGGATATTGATTGCGATCAGCCAACATCGCTTCATTTACTTCGCCAATCAACTTTCGATCGCATGGAAAATCAGGAAATCCTTGACCAAGATTGATTGCTTGATGCTCTGCTGCAAGCGCTGACATCACAGTAAAGATCGTAGTTCCAACCTGCGGTAGGCGACTTGGAAAAGAGGGGATCTCAAGCGGGTTCATGGCGGTGGAGGGTGGCGTCCTGTCTTTTAAAGCGGAGATAGCGGGTAGTCGCTAGAATGGTAAAAATACATAAACAAATTGTGCCATGCTGATCGTCCTTTCACCCGCTAAATCCTTGGATTACAAGACACCCGTTAAGGTCAAGGCGCCGACCTTGCCCGAGTTTGTCTCAGAATCCGCTAAGCTGATTGCCGATCTTAAGAAATTGGCACCCCAAGATCTCTCTAAATTGATGGGTTTATCTGATCAATTGGCCGTTTTAAATGTCGGCCGCTATCGAGATTGGACTAAGAAGTTCACGGAAGAGAACAGCAAGCCAGCAATCTATGCCTTTGATGGCGATGTCTACGATGGTTTTGATGTCAAAACCCTCGATGCCAAGTCTGTTCAGTTTGCTCAAGACCATATCCGGATTCTGTCTGGTCTCTACGGCGCACTCAAGCCCTTAGACTTGATGCAGCCCTATCGCCTAGAGATGGGCACTTCCTTCAAGAATGCCAGAGGTAAAGATCTCTATGCATTCTGGGGTAGTAGAGTGACCGACTCCATCAAGAAGGTCTTAGAAAAGCAAAAGAAGCCTGTCTTGCTCAATTTGGCTTCGGAAGAGTATTTCAAGGTGCTCCAGCCTAAAGACTTAGATTGCCAAGTGATTTCCCCGGTATTTCAGGATGCCAAGGATGGTAAGTACAAGATTATTTCTTTTTATGCCAAGCGCGCTCGCGGTTTAATGGCGCGATATGTGGTTGAAAATCGCATTAAAGATCCAGCAGACTTAAAAGGCTTTAATTTGGATGGATATAAGTACTATGCCGCTGAATCTAAGTTGGATAAGCCGGTATTTAGAAGGGCAGAAAGAAAATAATGGCCGTACATCGCACTAAATCTTCGCAGCGTAATTCCCCAGAGGTGGAAAAGTTGGTAGCTGACGCTATTTCTTTGGCTGCTTCTGGAAGTCAAGTCGAAGACCGCTTTTGGGAGGAGCGCTTGAATGTGCGCTTAATGCGCTTACTCAAAAGTCAAAATCAAAATGTGATTGATGCCGCCTTAGATCAAACCTTTCGGATTAATACTGTAGCCTTTGAGGTGCTTGCTGATATCGCGGAAACCTTGGCTGAATCCCTAAGAATCGAGCACGAAGGGCAGGAGTGGGATGTGGTGTTATTGGCGATGCCAATCGTTGCTCATACGCGCTACCAAATTCCTTCTGGCCCACTGCCAACGAATATCATCGAATCTACTGCTCAAGCATTGCATAGTGCTATTGCCTCAACGGACACACGTCTAGCAATCGTTCCTTGGTTGTACAGCATTGATCAAATGCCTCATTCACATTGCCAAACTCGCATCCTGACTGAATCATTAGCAAGTGCAGCCATTTCTGGAAAAGACGTCAAACTTGAGTTGCGCGACATGTCGGAGACCATAGCTGTTTTGGCTGACCCCCGTTTCATCATTGCTGCCCTAAGTGCACCCGCTGGTTCGCCAATCTTCCGTTGGCAGGCTGAGCCGCCAGCTCGTCAAGAGCGTGGCGTGAGTTTGATCGGTTGGCAAAACGCCATGCAAGAACCTATTGCCTCTTTATTACCGGGCTGTGAGTTTGAGCTCTTACTACCTGAGGCGTATTTCACAAACTGCCGCCTCGCTGATAAACATGTGCGACCTTTGAGTATTCGTGCTGCAGTCAATTTTCTGGAAAGTACTCTCGGCATCTTGCCTGCCGGCCTGTCTTGTGTCGTTGGCGCATTTGGTGAAGAGCAGGCAGATGAATATCGTATTGCCTTCAGTGCCAAAGGATCGTCCGAGATAATGTATGGCGTGATCTGGCCCCTCTATGATCGCGAGAGTGTGGCGAGTGATGCCTTGAATGATTTGTCAGATGACGAAAGTCCAATCAAGAAGATTTGTGACGCCCTACATGATGCGGGAGTAGATGATGTATTCCGTCATGCCATGTTATTTGATCCTGAGCTTTGTGATGATTGTGGTGCACCCTTATTTCCGGACCGCTCGGGTGAGGCGGTACATGCGGAGATGCCGGATGACGCACCATCACAGCAGCCTTTATTTCATTAGATAACAAAAAAGCCGAGGATCTCTCGGCTTTTTTGTTTAATGCGATGTCAGAAATTAATTCTGCACAAATGGTTCCGCGCCGGCAAACAAATGCGGTAACTTGCCGGTCTTCATATCTGCTGTTTGGCAGAAATCGGCGAGTCGAATACCTGCTTTAATGTTGAATAACATTGCCTTGTTGCCGAGCACCACAAGGTCAAAACCTGAGTTGGTGTTCTTGTAACGTAAGCTGCCAGGCAAAGAAGTCTGACGCTCTAGCTCGTAATTTTTAGATTCCCAAGTTAGGCGAACTTTTTCTGTCGAGCCAGCAGTTTTGAACTGCTTACTGTCTTGACAGCTCCAAGTGTGCACTTCTTCATTAGCGCTCACGTTTGCTGCGCCTAAGAGGCTGGCAAGCAGAATGCTAATTGCGAGAAGGTTTTTCTTCATCTGTATTTTCCTTAAGAGAGTAAGTGCTTAACGCCTGTTTGCTCTTCGAGTAATTCATTCAATGTGTGAGTCATGCGCTCGCGGGAGAATGCATCGATCTCTAAACCTTCGATCATTTTGTATTCGCCGTTTTCGCAAACTACTGGGAAGCCATAAATTACTTCAGCAGGAATGTCATATTCGCCTTTAGAAGGAATGCCCATCGTTACCCACTTACCGTTAGTACCGAGTACCCAATCATGAATATGATCAATCGCTGCATTCGCTGCAGAGGCTGCAGAAGAAAGACCACGAGCTTCAATGATGGCTGCACCACGCTTACCAACTGTAGGAATGAAAACATCTTTATTCCATGCTGCATCGTTGATAGCATCTTTTACTGACTGGCCATCGATCGTTGCAAAGCGATAGTCTGGGTACATTGTTGGGCTGTGGTTACCCCAAACAACTAACTTCTCAATATCAGCAACAGGCTTGTTCAACTTGCTGGCCAATTGCGAGAGGGCGCGGTTGTGATCGAGGCGCAACATTGCAGTGAAGTTTTTCGCAGGAATATCTGGTGCAGATTTCATAGCGATGTAAGCATTGGTATTTGCTGGGTTACCAACAACCAATACTTTTACAGTTTTCTTAGCAACGGCATTTAATGCCTTACCTTGCGCTGTGAAAATTTGTGCGTTAGCGGAGAGCAAGTCTTTGCGCTCCATGCCAGGACCACGTGGACGTGCACCAACTAAAAGAGCAACATCGATATCTTTAAATGCAGTCATTGGGTCAGAGTGTGCTGTCATGCCGGCCAAGAGCGGGAATGCGCAGTCTTCCAACTCCATCATTACGCCAGTCAACGCCTTTTGTGCTTTTTCGTCTGGAATTTCCAATAATTGGAGGATGACGGGCTGATCTTTGCCCAAAAGGTCGCCATTGGCGATGCGGAATAGAAGGGAATATCCGATTTGACCGGCTGCACCGGTTACGGCGACACGCATTGGGGCTTTTGCCATTGCTTATAACTCCAGAGGAAGGTTAATTAATGAAAACTTTTCTATTATCCATTCAAGTGTAGGGACTTTAGCTTTACACTGTCAATGATGTCTTATATAAGACTAGAATTACTTTGAATTTTATCTAATTGAAGTGGTCTGGAGCGAATTTGTCTGATGTGACTTTGCCTGTTGCCTCATTTAGCCCTCTGTACGAACAGATTAAGGCGATGATTTTGGCTAGTTTGCAAGCCTCGGAATGGCTTCCGGGAGAGGCTATTCCCAGTGAAATGGAGCTTGCAGCCCGTTTTGCCGTCAGCCAAGGCACTGTCCGTAAGGCGATTGATGAGCTAGCCTCTCAAAACCTGCTGGTACGCCGCCAAGGGAAGGGCACTTTTGTTGCCACCCACCAAGAGGACGACTGGCAATACCGTTTTTTACGTCTAGCTCCTGATTCTGGGGAAAAGTTCCACCTCATCAACCAATTTTTGACCTGTGAGAAGACTGCCGCGACGGCTTATGTGGCTGATTTGCTTAAATTAAAGGCAGGGGACCCCATCATTCAGATCGATCGGGTACAGAGTTTTGCTGGCAAACCCATTGTTTTTGAAGAGATTTTGCTGCCCGGAGCCCGTTTTAGCGGCCTTGACCTTGATGCCCTCAACGCCTGGCATGGCCCTATGTACGCCTTTTATGAAGGTCAATACGCTACTCACATGGTGCGCGCTGAAGAAAAAATTAAGGCTGTTGCTGCCGACGAAGCCTTGGCAAAACATCTTCATCTGAAAGAGGGGGCGCCGCTCCTCTCTGTTGAGCGCGTGTCATTCACATACGGGAATAAACCAGTAGAAATTCGCCACGCTAGGTACGACACTTCAGAGCAACATTACGAAAACAAATTGAACTAAGGCAGAGACGCGCTAGATTAGTAAAAACCAGTAAATCACCCCTTGAAACGCTAAAAAATCCCCACCACCCCTAAGGTTTCCAATAGAATATGTTGCGATACAACAAAACCACACTGAACCTCCACCTAAAGATAGAGATTACCCATGGTTGATTCACAGCAAACTGTAAAAAAAGATAGACCTGTTTATAAAAATATTGGTCTTGCACAATTGATTAAATACCGCCTTCCTTGGGCCGGTAAAGTATCGATTCTTCATCGTATTAGTGGAGCAGCACTATTTTTAATGCTGCCTTTCTTGCTATATCTCTTGGATCAAAGCTTGGCTTCAGAAGTGAGCTATCAAAAGTTTCAGGCAATCACTGGCCACTTCCTAGTGAAAGTGATTTGCCTGGGATTAATTTGGTCTTTCTTACACCATTTCTGCGCTGGTATTCGTTACCTCCTTTTGGACTTAGAGATCGGCGTTGAAAAGGTTGATGCAAACCGCTCAGCAATTTTTGTATTTTTCTTAGGTCTTGCTTTGACTGCGGTTGTAGGTCTCAAACTATTCGGCTTGTATTAAGCGCACATCATTTAAGGAAATTTCATGCCTATTTATCAAATTGGACCAAAGCGCTTAGTTGTAGGTGCGCATTACGGCCTTAAAGAGTGGATTATTCAGCGTGTAACTGCGATCGTGATGGTCGTTTTCACAATTGTTCTATTGGTCGACTATTGCATTACTGGTAGCGCAACTTATGAAGGCTGGTCTGCTTTGTTTAGCAACCAATTCATGAAGTTATTGACGCTATTGGCATTCATCAGCTTGTTCTATCACGCATGGATTGGTATCCGTGACATCTGGATGGACTACATCAAGCCTGTCAGTATTCGTTTGACACTTCAAGTGTTGACCGTTCTGTATCTCGTAGCCTGTGCGGCCTATGCCGTTCAAATTTTGTGGAAAGTGTAATTCGATGACTGCGATTAAAAAATCATTGCCACGCCGCCGTTTTGATGCGGTGATTATTGGAGCGGGTGGTTCAGGTATGCGCGCATCATTGCAGTTGGCTGAAGCCGGCTTGAATGTTGCGGTACTCACTAAGGTATTTCCAACACGTTCACATACTGTTGCTGCACAGGGTGGTATCGGTGCTTCCTTGGGCAATATGAGTGAAGATAATTGGCACTATCACTTTTACGACACCATCAAGGGATCTGACTGGTTAGGTGACCAAGATGTGATCGAGTTCATGTGTCGCGAAGCTCCAAAAGTGGTTTACGAGTTAGAGCACTTTGGCATGCCGTTTGACCGTAACCCAGATGGCACGATTTATCAGCGCCCATTCGGTGGCCACACTGCAAACTACGGCGAGAAGCCAGTACAACGTGCTTGCGCTGCAGCTGACCGTACTGGTCACGCAATGTTGCACACTTTGTATCAACGTAACGTGCGCGCAAAGACTAATTTCTTTGTTGAGTGGTTAGCGTTAGATTTGATTCGCGATGATGCTGGTGACGTTGTTGGTGTTACCGCTCTCGAAATGGAAACTGGTCAGGTTTATATCTTGGAAGCCAAGATTGTGATGTTGGCTACTGGTGGTGCAGGCCGTATTTGGGATGCATCTACAAACGCATTTATTAATACTGGCGACGGTATGGGCTTAGCAGCTCGCGCAGGCATTCCATTAGAAGATATGGAATTCTGGCAATTCCACCCAACTGGCGTAGCCGGTGCGGGCGTATTGTTGACAGAAGGTTGCCGCGGTGAAGGCGGTATCTTGCGCAATAAAGATGGTGAGCGTTTCATGGAACGTTATGCGCCAACTTATAAAGATTTGGCACCACGCGACTTCGTTTCACGTTGTATGGACCAAGAGATTAAAGAGGGGCGCGGTTGTGGTCCTAACGGTGACTACGTTGTGCTCGATTTGACGCACATTGGCGCCGAAACCATCATGAAGCGTTTGCCTTCGGTTTACGAAATTGGTGTGAATTTTGCAAACGTGGACGTGACTAAAGAGCCAATTCCAGTTGTGCCTACGATTCACTATCAGATGGGCGGCATTCCTACCAATATCAATGGTCAAGTTGTTGTGCCAGCGAATGGTATTCACAATGAGATTGTTAATGGCTTGTATGCGATTGGTGAGTGTTCATGTGTTTCAGTTCACGGCGCCAACCGCTTAGGAACAAACTCATTGCTCGACCTCTTGGTATTCGGTCGCGCAGCAGGTAACCACATTGTTGGTTTGAATTTGAAGGATCGTGAATTCAAACCATTGCCTGCAAACGCCGGTGAGCAAACGTTAGAGCGTATTGCGAAGTTGGATAACTCAACTTCGGGCGAGTACGCACAAGATGTTGCGAACGATATTCGTAAGTGCATGCAGAAATATGCTGGTGTATTCCGTAACCAGGAGTTGATGGACGAAGGCGTTCGTCAAATGGCGAAATTAACAGAGCGCGCCAAGCACCTATGGGTTAAAGACAAATCAGAGATTTTCAATACAGCACGTATCGAAGCTTTGGAAGTGGCTAACTTGGTTGAGACTGCAAATGCAACCATGATTTCAGCTGCTGCTCGCAAAGAAAGTCGTGGCGCCCATTCGCACGATGATCATCAAGAGCGTGATGACGCCAATTGGATGAAGCATACCCTTTGGTATAGCGAAGGTAATCGTTTGACCTACAAGCCAGTTGTATTGAAGCCCTTGACTGTTGAGTCCTTCCCTCCTAAAGAACGTACTTTCTAAGCGAAGAGAAATAGAAAATGAGTGATATCCGTATATTCGAAATTTACCGCTATGATCCAGATGTCGATGCAGCGCCACGCATGGAACGCTATGAGTTAGAACTCACTGGCGAGCGTATGTTGTTGGATGCTTTGATTTCTTTGAAAAAGCAAGACGAAACCATTTCTTATCGTCGTTCATGCCGTGAAGGCGTGTGCGGTTCAGATGCCATGAACATTAACGGTAAAAACGGTTTGGCTTGTTTGACCAATATGTTGACATTGCCTAAAGTCATCACATTGCGCCCATTGCCTGGCTTGCCAGTTGTGCGTGATTTGATCGTTGATATGACTTTGTTCTTCAAGCAATACTTGTCTATTAAGCCTTACTTGGTAAACGACAATCCGCCTCCTGAAAAAGAACGTCTCCAGAGTCCTGAAGAGCGTGAAGAGTTGAATGGTTTGTATGAGTGCATCTTGTGTGCATCCTGCTCAACTTCATGCCCATCATTCTGGTGGAACCCAGATAAGTTCGTTGGCCCAGCGGGCTTGTTACAGGCCTATCGCTTTATTGCCGATAGCCGTGATGAAGATACCAATCAGCGCTTGGACAACTTAGAAGACCCATACCGCTTGTTCCGTTGCCATACCATCATGAATTGCGTGGACGTATGTCCTAAGCACTTGAACCCAACGAAGGCAATTGGCAAGATCAAGGAGTTGATGGTTCGTAGGGCAGTATGACCCTCGGCAATGCAGAGTTATATCGTTTAAAAAGTGATGCCCGCAGGGGCTTGCTAGAGAACGATTTAATTCTGCAGCGTTTCTTTGAGCGTTACGGCTCTCAGTTAAGCGTGGAAGATGGATCAGTTCTGAGTCAGTTATTGGCTTTAGATGACAATGACTTAATGGATCTATTGATTGGCCGCAAGGATTCTGTAGCGAGCTTGGAGAAAGAGATGCATACAGACTCTTTCAAACTGGTTTTACAAAGGCTGAGAGAGAAGTAATTCAGCAATTTGGTGCAGTGGCTGCATGGATGTATGAATGAATAGTGTATTAATCATAATTTTGAATGACTAAGGATTAGAAATGATTGAATCGGACATCAAGGCAAAACTCTCATTTTCGGATGGAACACCAGATATTGATCTGCCAATTTACAAAGGGACAGTCGGTCCTGACGTAATCGACATTCGCAAGCTTTATGGTCAGACAGGTAAGTTCACTTACGATTCAGGCTTTCTTTCTACTGCGTCATGCAATAGCAAAATTACCTACATCGATGGCGATAAGGGTGAGTTGCTCTATCGCGGCTACCCAATTGAAGATTTAGCAAACAACTGCGACTTCTTGGAAGTTTGTTATCTCTTAATCAACGGTGAATTGCCAAACGCTGCTGAGAAAAAAGACTTCGATGAAATGGTCATGCACCACACCATGGTGCATGAGCAAATGCAATTCTTCTTGCGTGGCTTCCGTCGTGATGCGCATCCAATGTCGGTATTGACTGGCTTGGTTGGTGCAATGGCAGCCTTCTATCATGACGAGATTGATTACAGTGATCCGCATGCTCGTGAAGTAGCGCAAATTCGCTTGATTGCGAAGATGCCAACTTTGGTAGCGATGGCTTATAAATATTCCGTAGGACAGCCATTTATCTACCCAGATAACTCTCTGTCATATACAGCAAACTTTATGCGCATGATGTTCGCAACACCGTGTGAAGATTACAAAGTGAACCCAGTATTGGTGCGCGCTTTGGATCGTATCTTCACATTGCATGCTGACCATGAGCAAAACGCTTCTACCTCAACAGTGCGTTTGTGCGGTTCTTCAGGTACAAATCCATTTGCAGCGATTTCTGCTGGTATTGCTTGCCTTTGGGGTCCAGCGCACGGTGGAGCAAACGAAGCTTGCTTGCAGATGTTGAATGAAATTCAAGCCCAAGGTGGCGTTGATAAGATTCATGAATTCATTGCCCAAGTAAAAGATAAGAACTCTAGCGTTCGTTTGATGGGCTTTGGTCACCGCGTTTATAAAAACTTTGACCCACGCGCTAAATTGATGCGTGAGACTTGCTATGAAGTATTGAATGAATTGGGCTTGCAAGATGATCCATTGTTCAAGTTGGCAATGACTCTCGAGAAGATTGCTTTGGAAGATGACTACTTCGTAAGCCGTAAGCTCTATCCAAACGTAGATTTCTACTCTGGCATCGTGCAACGCGCTTTGGGCATCCCAACAGAAATGTTTACTTGTATTTTTGCTCTAGCAAGAACAGTAGGTTGGATTGCTCAGTGGGAAGAAATGATTACTGATCCTGAGTACAAGATTGGACGTCCACGTCAGTTGTATGTTGGCGAAACAGCACGTAAGGTTCCAAACATTACAGTTCGTAAATAAAGTTTTTTAAGGTCACTCATGTCTCGTACGCTTTATGACAAATTGTGGGATGACCACGTTGTTTACTCTGAAGAGGATGGCACAGCCACGATCTATATTGACCGTCAATTGCTACATGAGGTAACTAGTCCTCAGGCATTTGAAGGTTTAAATTTGGCTGGTCGTCCTGTTTGGCGTATATCTGCCAACTTGGCAGTTTCGGATCACAACGTACCAACGACTGATCGGTCCGAGGGCATTGCAGACCCCATCTCGAAGCTACAAGTAGATACCTTGGATCAAAACTGCGATGCCTTTGGTATTACGCAATACAAAATGAATGATGCCCGCCAAGGGATCGTTCACGTTATCGGACCAGAGCAGGGCGCAACTTTGCCTGGTATGACTGTAGTTTGCGGAGATTCTCATACGAGTACCCATGGCGCCTTCGGTGCCCTGGCATTTGGTATTGGCACTTCTGAAGTTGAGCACGTATTAGCAACTCAAACTTTGCTCATGAAGAAGAGCAAGAACATGTTGGTGCGCGTAGATGGGCGTTTGCAACCAGGATCTACCGCTAAAGATATCGTGCTTGCTGTCATCGGTAAGATTGGCACAGCAGGCGGTACTGGTTACACCATTGAGTTTGCTGGTGAAGCGATTCGCAACCTTTCCATGGAAGGTCGCATGACACTGTGCAATATGGCAATTGAAGCTGGCGCACGCGCTGGTTTGGTTGCGGTTGATGAAACTACCATTGAATATATTCAAGGTCGCCCTTATGCACCTAAAGGTCCTGCGATGTTGCAAGCTATGCAATATTGGAGAACCTTGCATTCAGATGCGGATGCTAAGTTTGATGCAGTGGTGGAATTGCGTGCTGAAGAAATTGCTCCGCAAGTCACTTGGGGTACTTCACCGGAAATGGTGCTGGCTATCAGCGAACGTGTTCCTGATCCGGAAAAAGAACGCGATCCAAATAAACGCTCTGCAATGGAGCGAGCTTTGGAGTACATGGATCTGGTGCCAAATACACCGCTGAGTAGCATCTCTATAGACAAAGTCTTTATCGGCTCTTGTACAAATAGCCGTATTGAAGATATGCGTGCCGCTGCTAAGGTAGTAGATCGCTTAGGTAAGAAGGTCGCCGCTAATGTGAAGTTGGCATTAGTTGTGCCTGGCTCCGGTTTAGTGAAAGCACAAGCAGAACGCGAAGGCTTGGATCGTATTTTTAAGGCTGCTGGATTCGAATGGCGTGAGCCTGGTTGCTCTATGTGTTTGGCTATGAATGCCGATCGCTTAGAACCAGGAGAGCGCTGTGCCTCTACCTCCAATCGTAACTTTGAAGGTCGTCAAGGTAATGGTGGTCGTACTCATTTGGTCAGCCCAGCAATGGCAGCTGCTGCTGCGATCGAAGGTCACTTTGTTGATGTTCGCAAGATTTCATAAGGAAACAGAGTAATGAAATTTTCTTTTTTATCGCTAATCGCTAGATTAACCTTCGTAGGTTTAGTTGGCTTAGTCATTTCTGCATGCGCTAGCACCATGGAAGGTATGGGTAAGGATCTGCAAAATATGGGTACCTCCATGGGCGGATCAAGTAATACGCAGCAAAATAATCAGTCACAAACAAAGGGTAAGGACGTTGTTGTTACTCCTGTGAAGTAAACAAATAAAGCTAAAGTCAGAATCATGGATAAATTTACGGTATATAAAGGTTTAGTTGCTCCGCTTAATCGCGAGAACGTGGATACCGATGCCATTATTCCGAAACAGTTTCTGAAATCGATTAAGAAGACTGGCTTTGGTCAAAATCTTTTTGATGAATGGCGCTATCTTGATCATGGGGAGCCTGGTCAGGATTGCAGTACTCGTCCAATCAATCCAGACTTCGTATTGAATCAACCGCGCTACAAAGGTGCCGGGATTCTGTTGGCCCGTAAAAATTTTGGTTGCGGTAGTTCGCGTGAACATGCTCCTTGGGCTTTAGATCAATTTGGCTTTAGAGCGGTGATTGCGCCAAGTTTTGCAGACATCTTCTATAACAATTGTTTCAAAAACGGTGTTTTACCGATTGTTTTGACGGAAATGCAGGTTGACCATCTTTTTAATGAAACCCAAGCATTTAGCGGTTACCAGCTCACCATCGATCTAGAGGCTCAGCAGGTTATTGCCCCTGATGGAACTGCTTACAGCTTCGAAGTAGCACCATTTAGAAAATACTGCCTACTCAATGGCTTAGACGATATTGGCTTAACTCTGCAACATGCAGATAAAATCAAGGCTTATGAAGCTGAGCGCATCCTCAAGATGCCTTGGCTCGCTACACAATTGCCGTAATTTCGTTGATTTAAAGGCCTTTCATGAAAATTGCAGTCCTACCGGGCGATGGTATCGGCCCGGAAATCGTTGCTCAAGCCGTTCGAGTGCTGCAGGCGCTTGGGCCAAAGTTTGACTTAGAAGAAGCTCCAGTAGGTGGGGCGGCTTATGACATCGCTGGACATCCTTTGCCACCAGCTACTTTAGAGCTAGCTAAAAAAGCCGATGCTATTTTGTTTGGTGCGGTGGGTGATTGGAAATACGACACCCTTGCACGAGAGTTACGTCCAGAGCAAGCCATATTGGGTTTGCGTAAGCATTTGGAGTTATTCGCCAATTTCAGACCAGCTATTTGTTATCCAGAGTTGACTGCCGCATCTAGCCTTAAGCCTGAAATTATTGGCGGCCTAGATATTTTGATTGTGCGCGAACTCAATGGCGATATCTATTTTGGTCAGCCGCGCGGCATTCGCACTTCAGAGTTGCCTTTGTTTCAAGGCGCGCGTGAAGGATTCGATACGATGCATTACAGCGAGCCAGAAGTGGAACGTATTGCTCATGTTGCATTTGAAGCTGCGCGTAAGCGTGGTAAAAAAGTTTGCAGCGTTGACAAAGCAAACGTCCTAGAAACTTCACAGCTCTGGCGTGAGGTGATGATTCGTGTTTCCAAGGATTATCCAGATGTAGAGTTATCCCACATGTATGTGGATAACGCCGCAATGCAGTTGGTTAAAGCGCCAAAGGCGTTTGACGTTGTGGTAACTGGTAATCTGTTTGGCGACATTCTCTCCGATGAAGCCGCCATGTTGACTGGCTCTATTGGTATGTTGCCGTCTGCTTCTTTGGATAAGAACAATAAGGGCTTGTATGAGCCGAGCCATGGATCTGCGCCCGATATTGCTGGTAAAGGCATCGCCAATCCACTGGCAACGATTTTGTCGGCTGCAATGATGCTGCGTTATTCCTTAGGAATGCCTGCAGAAGCTGACAGAATTGAAAAGGCAGTGCAAAAAGTATTGGCGCAAGGTTTACGCACTGCTGATATTTATACCGAAGGCACGAAAAAAGTGTCTACCGTAGAAATGGGCGATGCTGTTGTTGCAGCACTCGCATAAGAAGTAAAAAAATAAACATAAACAGAAATCAAATTCACTAGATAGTTAAACATCATGGCAAATTTAAAAACTCCTTTGGTTGGTTTAGTTGGCTGGCGCGGTATGGTTGGCAGCGTTCTCATGGAACGTATGCTTGCTGAAAAAGACTTCGATCTCATCGAGCCCGTATTTTTTAGTACCAGCCAGGCGGGTGGGGAAGTGCCTATGCTCAATGGCCAAAAAGTCACTAAGAGCGAAAGTACTTTGCAAGATGCGAATGACATCAAAGCTTTATCCCGTTGCGACATCATTCTGACTTGCCAAGGCGGCGATTACACCAATGAGATTTTCCCTAAGTTGCGTGCAGCTGGGTGGAATGGTCACTGGATTGATGCGGCTAGTGCATTGCGCATGAAAGATGACGCAGTATTGGTTTTGGATCCCGTGAATCGTCCAGTAATTGATAAGGCTTTGGCTGCTGGCGGTAAGAATTGGATCGGTGCTAATTGCACTGTGAGTTTGATGATGATGGCTATGGGCGGCTTGGTTAAAGCTGACATGGTTGAGTGGATCAGTGCCATGACATACCAAGCAGCCTCTGGTGCTGGTGCTCAAAACATGCGCGAGCTATTGCTGCAGATGGGTGCTTTGCGTGACAGCGTAGCTACTGAGTTAGCTGATCCATCTTCATGGATCTTGGATATTGATCGCAAGGTTACTGAAACATTGCGATCTGCTGATTTCCCGAAAAAGAACTTCCGTAATACTGCCTTGGCTGGTAGCTTGATTCCTTGGATCGATGTCCCTGTGGACAATGGGCAAACTAAAGAAGAGTGGAAGGGTGGCGCGGAGTTCAATAAGATCTTAGGCCGACCAGCATTCCGTTCACCTGGCAGCATTCCGGTAGATGGTTTATGCGTGCGCGTTGGTGCAATGCGTTGCCATTCACAAGGTTTGACTGTAAAGCTGAAAAAAGACATCCCTCTGAAAGAGATCGAAGCGATTTTGGCTGCAGATAACCAGTGGGTGAAAGTGGTGCCAAATGATCGCGAAACTACTGAGCGTGATTTGTCACCTGCAGCTATCAGCGGCACATTAACTGTTCCGATTGGCCGCTTGCATAAGATGGCAATGGGCCCAGAGTATTTAGGCGCATTTACTGTTGGTGATCAGCTCTTGTGGGGTGCTGCTGAGCCATTGCGTCGCATGCTGCGCATTTTGCTTGAAAAGTAATCCAGTCTTTATGTTTCGTATTAGCCAAATAGGCTTGTTAAAGCTACTGAGCTTTGTTCTGTTGAGCTGGTCAACAATGGTGGGCGCTATTTCTTTAGGCGCCCCACAGTTGCAGTCACGTCCCGGTGAGCCGTTGCGGGTGGAGATACCAATTCGAGTTGCTGCTGATGAGCAGAGCGCTTTATCTAGCCTGAATGTGGCAATGCCTAATAAGTCAGTCTATGAGCGTTTGGGTATCTCACAAAAAATATTAGAACTCAACCCACAGGCGATGGTATATCGCAATCGCTCTGAGCAACTCATGGTACTGGTGGAGACAGTCAATTCCGTCCCAATGACGGATGATCCATTTTTAGATGTGCTGGTTAATCTCAATTGGTCTAGTGGAAGCCTCACAAAAACATTTACCTTGTTATTAGGAAATGCAGAGAAAATTACGGTGAAGCCTGGGCAGTCTCTATCTGAGATTGCCGCCATCATTGCACCTCAATTAGATGGCGCAACCTTAGATCAAACCATGATGGCTTTATTTAAAGCTAATCCGGATGCTTTTGCTAGCGGCAGCATCAATCGCCTGGCCGCTGGTGCTGAATTATCTAAACCAAGCCAAGCGCTATTGCGTTCCATTAGTCCTGCTGAGGCAAATCAGTTTGTTGCTGATGCCAATGAGCAATGGCGTCAAGAGCGCGAAGAAAGAGGGGCTGGTGCCGGCAATGGAAAAGCAGGAAGCGTTAAAGCCGGAGAAGTTGTCCCTAAAGATCGTCTGAAGATTGGCTCAAGCGCCGATGGGAATGATCAAGAGCGTCGCTATACAGAAGAGTTGGTTGCCCAAGAGAAAATGCTGGAGCAAACCAAAGCCCGCGTTGCTGAATTAGAAAAGAATATTGCTGATTTGCAAAAGCTCTTAGATAAATCTAAAGAGAAAAAAGCAGTAGACAATAACTTTGGCCTAGGTGGTTTTGGGCCAGCAATCCTAGCTCTTGCTTTGATTGCTTTGACGGGTTTATTGCTCTGGGGTTTAGCGCGTAATGCTAGACGCTCTGAAGTGCCAACTTTCCACACATCAAACGACCATTCTGCAAAAGATCTTGGTAAAGCGGAGAAACTTGCAGCTGGATCTCCTTTTGAAATGCCAGCTCGTGCTAAGACGTTATTTGAAGGCATTGATCTTGATCTATCAAAGCCGGCAAAAGAGACCCCTGTAATCAGCACCCCAGTATCAAACCCGTTAGCTGATACCCTACGTGTTAAGTTAAATCTAGCGCGTGCCTATATTACGATCGAGGACTTTTCTGCAGCTAAAAAGTCGATTGAAGAAGTGCTTCATGTCAGTAGCTCAGTTGACCCAGCAATCACCATTGAAGCGCAGGGCTTGTTAGCAGAGATCTCGCATCGCAATACCTAGATTATGCGTATAGCCCTTGGCCTTCAGTATGACGGCAGTCCCTATTCCGGCTGGCAAACCCAGGTTAATCGAAATACCGTTCAGGATGAATTAGAAAAATCGATTTCATCCTTCGTCGGTGAGCAAGCCCTGGACTGTCCGATACATACTATTACTGCAGGTAGGACCGATACCGGAGTCCACGCTCTAGGTCAGGTAGTTCACTTTGATACCAATGTGGAGCGTGAAGACTTTTCATGGGTGAGGGGAGTGAATTCATTCTTGCCCCCATCTATTGTTGTGAATTGGGCAAAGCCGGTCCCAGAAGAATTTAGCGCACGTTTCTCCGCCTATGAGCGTGAATACATCTATGCCTTACAAGCAGGACCCTGTCGTTCACCAATGTCTCATGCACGCGCAGGCTACTTAATGTTGCCCCCAAGTCAATGGCTCGATATTGAGGGGATGATAAAAGCTGCTCAATGTTTAATCGGTGAGCATGACTTCAGCTCATTTAGATCATCAGAGTGTCAAAGTAAAACACCAATCAAAACGATTTACTCGATTGAGATTATTTCCGAGCAGCCATGGTTATATTTTCGGATTCGGGGCAATGCCTTTTTGCATCACATGATTCGCAATGTGGTCGGTTGCTTTTTACAGATTGGCCAAGGAAGACAGAAAGCAGAATGGATGTCAGAAGTACTTGCCGCCAAAAATAGAAAAATTGCTGCACCTACCTTTATGGCAGATGGGCTGTATCTAGCCAAAATTACCTACCCAGACGAATTTGCCATTCCTCAGCCCTTGCTGGAAAACTCCTGGCTGCCTACCCGGGTTATCGGGAAACCAAGGCAATAAGAGGCCCTTGGCCTTATCATTCATTTATGGGCTTACTGACATACTCTCCCGGCCGTACTAGGGTCAAAATCTGTGGTTTAAAGATTGCGGCAGATATTGATTCTGCCGTTTCTGCAGGGGTAGATGCGGTTGGCTTTGTCTTTTACCCTCCCAGTGTGCGTGCTGTTAGCCCTAATATCGCTGCCCAGCTCATTTCTAGGCTCCCAGCAGGGGTAGATGCCGTTGGACTCGTTGTAAACGCTTCGGATGAGGAATTTGCCGCTATTCGGGCTGTTGCATCGATCACTTTATGGCAGTTTCACGGGGATGAGACCCCAGAACGCTGCGCGCAGCTAGCTGCAGGCGAACCGTGGATGAAGGCTGCTCGTGTCGGAGCTGGCTTCGCTTTTGATGATTTTTCCCTACAATATGGGGATGCAAACGCTTTTCTGCTGGATGCTCTCGTTGAGGGTTATGGTGGCGGAGGCGTTCCTTTTGATTGGCAAGGAATTCCACAAACATGGGTAAGCGAAAACGCGCCTCGGGTCGTTTTGAGTGGTGGATTGAACACGCACAACGTGGGCGAGGCGATTGCACGTCTGCATCCTTGCGCAGTTGACGTCAGTAGTGGCGTAGAAAGCAGCAGGGGTGTTAAGGACCCTGCACTCATGATTCAATTTATTGAAGCAGTGCGTGCAGCAGATGCCAAAACATCATCCCAATAATTTGCTGTAGAAAAATCAAAAGAGGTAGCTATGTACGATAAGCCAGATGCACGAGGACATTTCGGTCCCTATGGCGGCGTGTTTGTTTCTGAGACGCTGATGTTTGCACTAGATGAGCTCAAAGAAGCCTATGCAAAATATCAGAACGATCCAGAATTCATTGAAGAGTTTCACTACGAGCTTAAACACTTTGTGGGAAGACCATCCCCGGTTTATCACGCTAAGCGTTGGAGCGAAATGCTCGGTGGCGCGCAGATCTATCTCAAGCGTGAAGATTTAAATCACACCGGTGCCCATAAGATTAATAACGTGATTGGCCAAGCGATGCTGGCTAAGCGTATGGGTAAGCCTCGCATCATCGCTGAGACAGGCGCTGGTCAGCACGGTGTTGCTACTGCGACCATCTGCGCCCGCTTTGGTCTTGATTGCACGGTATATCAAGGTTCAGTTGACGTAGCCCGTCAAGCGCAAAATGTGTTCCGCATGAAATTACTCGGCGCTAAAGTGGTTCCAGTGGAGTCTGGTACCAAGACTTTGAAGGATGCACTCAATGAAGCGATGCGTGATTGGGTGACAAACGTCGATAACACTTTTTACATTATCGGTACTGTTGCCGGCCCCCATCCTTATCCAATGATGGTGAGAGATTTCCAAAGCGTTATCGGTGAAGAGTGCAAAGTGCAAATGCCGGAGATGACTGGGCGTCAACCTGATTATGTTTTGGCTTGCGTCGGTGGTGGCTCTAATGCCATGGGAATTTTTTATCCGTATATTGATTTCCCTGAAGTCAAACTCGTTGGTGTTGAGGCAGCAGGGCATGGATTAGGTAGTGGCTTGCATTCAGCTGCACTGTGCGTAGGCAAGCCTGGTGTATTGCATGGCAACCGTACTTACTTATTGCAAGATGAGAATGGTCAGATTTCTGAGACCCATTCTGTTTCTGCTGGCATGGATTATCCCGGCGTCGGTCCTGAGCATGCCTGGTTAAAAGATTCTGGTCGCGCGGACTATGTAGCGATTACCGATGAAGAAGCGCTGCAAGCATTCCATGATTGCTGCCGCATTGAAGGCATCATTCCAGCACTTGAGTCCTCACACGCTATTGCCTATGCTTGCAAACTGGCTAAGACTTTGCCAAAAGATAAAACCATCTTGGTCAATCTCTCTGGCCGTGGTGACAAGGATATGCATACCGTTGCTCAAGCAACTGGCTCTGAAGGCTAAGAAAAAAACAAGAACAGAAAAATAAAATAGCTATGTCAAAAATTACTGCGCTCTTCAAGGAGTTAAAAGCAACCGGTAAGAAAGGATTGATTCCTTTTATTACTGCAGGCGATCCTGATCCTAAACAAACCGTTGAATTAATGCACGCATTAGTGCGTGGCGGTTCAAGTGTGATCGAGTTGGGGGTTCCGTTTTCAGATCCAATGGCTGACGGTCCTGTGATTCAGAGATCATCGGAGCGCGCATTGACTCAAGGCGTCACTCTTCGCAGTTGCTTAGAGATGGTGAAAGAGTTTCGCAAGACTGATGCCAATACACCAGTTGTTCTAATGGGCTATGCAAATCCAGTGGAGCAAATGGGGGCAGAGCGTTTTGCAACTGAAGCAAAAGCGGCTGGGGTTGATGGTGTTTTGGTAGTGGATTACCCACCAGAAGAGTGTGTGGATTTTGCTGCGCGTATGCGAGTTGCTGGCATTGATCCTATTTTCTTATTGGCGCCAACTTCATCACATGAGCGTATTAAAGAGGCTGCCAAAATAGCTTCTGGTTATATCTATTATGTTTCTATGCGAGGAGTTACGGGTGCATCTAACCTGAATACCCAGGATGTAGCCAGCATCATCCCGAAAATTCGGGAAGAAACGGATGTTCCGATTGCTGTGGGCTTTGGAATTAGCGATGCCGCTAGTGCCAAGGCGGTATCTGCCAGTGCTGATGCTGTCGTGATTGGTAGCCGAATTATTCGCCTTTTAGAGGATGCGCCCCCTGGTCAAGCGGTACAATCACTGGAAACCTTCATTCGTGAGATTCGTGACGCATTGGATAGTTAAAACTAATGAGCTGGATAGATAAATTACTCCCACCCCAAATTCAACATACTGATCCTGCAAATCGCAAGTCAGTACCGGAAGGATTGTGGGTTAAGTGCCCAAGCTGCGAAACGGTTCTTTACAGCACTGATATTGAAGCCAATTTATCTGTCTGCCCAAAATGCAGTCATCACATGCGTATCGGCGCACGTCTGCGCCTAGATAGTTTGCTTGATGAAAAAGGTCGGTATGAGATTGGTGCTGATATTTATCCAACTGATCCATTGAAGTTTAAAGATTCCAAAAAATATCCAGATCGCATAAAAGAAGCAAACGATGCTTCTGGTGAATCCGAAGCCTTGATTGTGATGGGCGGCAAGATTGAATCCATCCCCGTAGTCGCTGCGTGTTTTGAATTCCAATACATGGGTGGCTCGATGGGCTCTGTAGTGGGTGAGCGTTTTGCTCGCGGTGTACAGGAAGCCATCAATAAGAAGTGTGCATTTATTTGCGTTACTGCTACTGGCGGCGCTCGGATGCAAGAGAGCTTGTTATCTCTGTTCCAAATGGCCAAGACCAACTCGATGTTGACCTTGTTGGCAAAAAAAGGTTTGCCTTACATTAGCGTTCTTACCGATCCGACGATGGGCGGTATCTCTGCAAGCTTTGCCTTTATGGGTGATGTCGTGATGGCTGAACCAAAAGCATTAATTGGCTTTGCTGGACCGCGTGTGATTGAGCAGACTGTGCGTGAGAAATTACCAGAGGGATTCCAGCGTTCGGAATTCTTGATGCAAAAGGGTGGCATTGACATGATCGTAGATCGTCGTCAGATGCGCGGTGAAATTGCCCGCTTGCTTGCTTTGTTGCAGAAGCTTCCTGAGCCTGCGATCGCGGGTAGCGCAGCCGTTTAAGCGCTTGAGCTCAGCACACCAAGCCCCCATAATTTTTTCTAGCCTAGAGGCTTGGCTTAGCCACCTCGAAACTGCTCACCCTGTTGGGATCGACATGGGTCTGGAGCGAATTAATCGTGTGAAGGCCGCATTAGATCTGCATTTCGATTGCCCAGTCATCACTGTTGCCGGTACGAATGGCAAAGGATCCACCTGCGCATTTCTGGAGAGCATTCTTTTGTCTTCCGGCTATCGTGTTGGTTGCCACACCTCTCCACACCTACTCAAATTTAATGAGCGTGCTCGCATCAATGGTGAAGATGTTAAGGACAATATCTTGCTTGAGCATTTCGCTGCTGTTGAAAATGCTCGCGTAAGTTTGGTTGATGCCCCAACGTTGACGTATTTTGAATTCACCACTTTAGCCATCATGCATTTGTTCGCTAAATCAAATTTAGATGCAGTTGTATTAGAGGTTGGTATGGGCGGTCGTTTAGATGCCGTCAATATCGTGGATGCAGACTGCGCCATCGTGACTAGCATTGATATTGATCATGCAGATTTCTTGGGTGGGACACGCGAAGCCATTGGTTTAGAGAAGGCAGGCATCTTCCGTCCAGGACATATTGCAGTTTGTGGTGATCCAGTGCCGCCTCAGTCACTTATTGACCATGCTGAAAAGTTGGGCTGTGATCTCTGGCTGCAAGGGCGTGACTACAACTTCCAGGGTGATAAGCAGCAGTGGGGTTGGGCAGGGCGCAAAAAACGCTTCAGCGGCCTCGGCTACCCAGCTCTGCGCGGCGCTAATCAGATACTCAATGCCTCCGCAGTGATAGCCGCCCTGATGGCGCTCCATCAGCGCCTCCCAGTTAGCGCCCAAGATATTCGCAATGGCTTTGCTCTCGTTGAGCTGCCAGGCCGATTTCAAGTTTTGCCAGGTCAGCCTACCGTGGTGCTAGATGTTGCCCACAACCCCCATGCCGCTGCCACTTTGTCCCAGGGGCTCGATAAGATGGGTTACCACCCCTACACCTATGCCATTTTTGGGGCTATGGCAGACAAGGATATTGAGGGGGTGATTAAACCCCTCTTAAATATCGTGGATTTCTGGTTTTGCACGGATTTGCCGACTCCCAGAGCGGCTAGCGCTCAGGCTTTGGCTGAGAAGCTTGAAGCCATTGGCGTTAAGCCAAAAAACGGGGCAGATGGCGGTATTGAATGCTTCCCAGAACCTGCTTTAGCGTATCAAAAAGCGCTATCTTTGGCAGGTGAGGGTGATAGAATTGTGACCTTCGGATCCTTCTATACCGTTGCAGGCGTAATGACTTACCGAAACAACCAGGCCCACTGATCCATGATTCGTTTACCAAGCTTTTTTAAGCGAAAAACCCAGTCTGATGACCTTGAATTTGATTCAAGGGGTGGTCGCACCGCCAAAAGAGCGGCGCCACGCAGTTTCCAACGCGCTGCCGAAGCTGAAGAACTTGCCCTTACAGAAGATCCAGAACAACAAAGAGCACGCCATCGTCTGATTGGTGCTGCGGTGTTAGTGTTGATTGCCGTTGTAGGATTGCCACGTATTTTGGATAGTAAGCCTAAGACAGCGCATAACGATATCGCCGTCAATATTGTGACGAGCTTGCCTATCCCGGGCACCGAAACAAA
Source organism: Polynucleobacter ibericus (assembly GCF_018687955.1). NCBI lineage: Bacteria > Pseudomonadati > Pseudomonadota > Betaproteobacteria > Burkholderiales > Burkholderiaceae > Polynucleobacter > Polynucleobacter ibericus. Next base: position 729,952 of record NZ_CP061309.1, read on the forward strand.
ACCAGAAACGAAGCCTGAAGAAAAACCTAAGGCTGAAGCAATTACAGAGCCTGCAAAAGAAGCCCCTAAAGTTGCCGCTACCCCTGAAGCAAAGCCTGAAGCTAAATCCGAAACAAAGCCAGCTGCTCCTGCGGTAAACAAAGCTGGCACATTAGGTTTGGCAGCGGGTGAGGAAGTAGTTGCTACCGCTAGTCCTAAACCTGACGCTAAGCCCAATGCAGAAGATACGGCTAAACCTGCCGTTACAAATGGTTCAGGTAAGTATGTTATTCAGATTGGCGCCTTTGCATCGGAAGAGCGTGCTAAAGGTTGGATTGCAAAACTGAAAGATCAAAAGATTCCGAACTACGTCTTGAATAAGACGGGTACTGATGGAGCCAAGTTGTATGTTCTGCGCGCAGGGCCATACACCGATAAAGATGCTGCGGAAGCGGCGGAAAAGAAAATTAAGGCGATGGGTCTTTCACCAAGACTCGTCGAATCCGGTAAGCAGTAATGGAATACTTATCCACCCTCAAGCTAACATCGGTGGATTACTTCACCCTAGTTGTGCTTTTGGTATCAGCTCTAGTTGGCATCTCACGTGGTTTGTTTAAAGAGGTGCTTGCTTTGGCCTCTTGGTTTGCAGCTGCTTGGGTTGCTTATCACTACAGCAATTACCTCTCCACCGAGTGGTTATCAACTTTTCATCTGGATGAGCTACTCAGTTTAGGTATCAGCTTCCTCATTCTGTTCATATTGACTCTCATCATTTGCGGTTTGTTTGGTGGAGTAGTGCAAAGAATTATTTTGTCAGTAGGCCTCAGTTTGACTGACCGATTCTTGGGTTTGGTATTTGGCGTGATTCGTGGCGGCTTAATCGTGGTGGTGCTAGCTACCTTGGCTGCACTCACACCCATTCCGCAAAGTATGGCCTGGAAAAATGCCATTACCAGACCAGCAATTGATATGGCAACCGGTTTAATTAAAGGTTGGCTTCCTGCCGACTGGGCAAAGCAATTGGGTGAAGCTATGCCTAAAGTTACCCCTACCATTACTCCTAAAATAACAATAGGAATCTAGAGATATGTGCGGCGTCGTCGGAACTGTTTCCCACTCACCAGTAAATCAACTTCTCTATGATGCTTTGTTGCTTTTGCAACATCGCGGTCAAGATGCTGCAGGCATTGCGACGATGAACGGTAATTCGTTCACGATGCATAAAGCCAACGGCTTAGTCAGAGACGTCTTTAGAACGCGCAATATGCGTAGCTTGGTAGGAAGTGCTGGTATTGGTCAAGTACGTTATCCAACCGCTGGGTCTGCTAGTAGCGAAGAAGAGGCTCAACCGTTTTATGTAAGTGCACCATACGGCATTATCTTGGCGCACAACGGTAATCTCACTAATGCACCTAGTCTACGCGTTGAGATGGCTTATCGCGACCGTCGTCACATCAATACCAGTTCTGATACTGAAGTATTGCTCAACGTTTTGGCTGATGAACTGCAAAAAGAAACCAATAGCGCAGCTCTCGATGAGGGCGCGATGTTTAATGCGGTGACTGGGGTAACTAATCGCGTTAAAGGTTCTTACGCCGTAGTTTCTTTGATTGCAGGTTATGGCTTATTGGCTTTCCGTGACCAGTACGGTATTCGTCCACTGTGTATTGGGCGAATTGATACTCCTCAAGGTCCTGAGTGGATGATTGCATCAGAGTCTGTGGCGCTAGAAGGCTTAGGCTTTACCTTTGTCCGCGACGTCAATCCAGGCGAGGCAATCTATATCGACTTAGATGGTAATTTCTATTCACGCCAATGCGTTCCTAATGCAGTGTTAACACCATGCATTTTTGAATACGTCTACATGGCAAGACCAGACTCTACGATTGATGGCGTTACTGTCTACAACGTGCGTATGCGCATGGGTGATTATTTAGCTGAGAAGATTCGCAAGGAGACTGATGTCTCTGAGATCGATGTTGTGATGCCGATTCCAGACTCTAGTCGTCCAGCTGCTATGCAAGTGGCAAAAAACCTTGGTGTGGATTACCGTGAAGGCTTCTTTAAGAATCGTTACATTGGCCGTACCTTCATCATGCCTGGTCAGGCTGTTCGCAAGAAGTCGGTTCGTCAAAAACTGAATGCCATGCGTATTGAGTTCAAAGACAAGACTGTCTTAATTGTGGATGACTCCATTGTTCGTGGCACAACCTCTTTTGAGATTGTTCAGATGGCTCGTGAATCTGGTGCTAAGAAAGTGATCTTTGCATCCGCTGCGCCACCAGTGCGCTTCCCGAACGTATATGGTATTGATATGCCAACCCGTAGTGAATTGGTTGCTTACGGCCGTACCGATGAAGAAATCAACAAGATGATTGGCGCTGATCAACTCATCTATCAAAGCATTGAAGATATGAAGCAGGCGGTCAGAGACGTTAATCCGGATATTAAGCAGTTTGAAGCTTCTTGCTTTGATGGGAATTACATCACTGGCGACATCACCGAGTCATATCTAGATGCTTTGGAGGCCGCTAGAAATACCTCGGCTGCTAAAGCAGATCGTCAGAAGGATTCGAGCGACTTTGCTCGCTCGCAGCTCCATCTGCATTTGGCTACCGAAGACTAAAAAGCGACAGGTATTTGCCTCACTCGAGGCAAATCCCCAATTCGGTGTCAAAATAGCAGCATGAAGAGCAAAACTACCCGTCAAAAACCAGATTTTTCTAAGTTAGCGCTAGAGACCTTGGCTGTTCGCGCTGGCACTCGTCGTACGGCTGAGTATCAAGAGCACTCAGAAGCGATGTTCCTAACCTCCAGTTTTTGTTTTGATAGCGCCGAGTTAGCTGCCGATGGTTTTGCACATGCTGACCAAGGCTTTATCTATTCTCGTTTTACCAACCCAACTGTGAGCATGTTCCAGGATCGCTTGGCTGCACTAGAGGGTGGCGAGGCTTGTATTGCAACGTCATCTGGCATGGCTGCCATCATGACGATGGCGATGGCGCATTTGCAGGCAGGGGACCACGTTGTATGTTCTCGCTCGGTATTTGGTGCAACGATTCAGTTGTTCACCAATATTTTGGGTCGCTTTGGCATTACAACAACATACGTTGATTTGGCTGATACCAAGTCGTGGCAGACCGCTGTCCAACCAAACACTAAACTCTTTTACTTAGAAACTCCTTCTAATCCTTTGACTGAGATTGCTGATATCAAAGCTATTGCAAAGATAGCAAAGAAGGCAGGCGCCTTATTTGCTGTTGACAACTGCTTCTGTACTCCAGCATTGCAAAAACCATTGGCGCTCGGTGCTGATGTCGTGATTCATTCGGCAACTAAGTACTTAGATGGTCAGGGTCGAGTTGTTGGTGGAGCCATTGTGGGTAGTAAAGATTTCATCATGGGTAAGTTATTCCCATATGTGCGCACTGCAGGACCAACCCTTTCTGCATTTAATGCTTGGGTATTCCTAAAAGGCTTAGAGACTTTAGAGCTTCGCATGAAGCAGCAGAGTCATAATGCGCTGGCTTTGGCTCAATGGCTTGAGAAGCAGCCTGGAGTCGAACGTGTTTACCATCCAGGTTTGAAGTCTCATCCTCAGCATGCCTTGGCAATGCGCCAGCAAAAAGAGGGCGGGGCAATCCTGTCTTTCACGCTTAAGGGCGGTAAGAAGGCTGCCTTCAAGCTCATTAATCAAACCAAGCTTTGCTCAATTACTGCAAACTTGGGTGACACTCGCACAACTATTACGCACCCAGCCACTACAACACATTGCCGCGTAACACCTGAAGCCAGAAAAGCTGCCGGCATTACTGATGGTTTAGTACGTATTGCAGTTGGACTCGAGAATATCAATGATCTCAAAAGCGATTTGGTTGGCGGGCTCAAGAAATAAGCCTCACCCCTTCATCAAAAGATTAAAAACATGAGCTTTGCTGATGCAACTCAGTTCTGGAATGAGCGCTTTGATAAAGAGGAGTTCATCTTTGGTAAAGAGCCGAATGAGTATTTGGTTGAGAAAACAAATCAATACCTAAAGCCCAAGAACAAGGTGCTATGTATCGCTGATGGCGAAGGGCGTAACGGTGTCTGGCTTGCTAAACAAGGAATGCAAGTCATTGCCTTTGATGCGTCCGATATCGCGCTAGCCAAAGCAAAACAGTTTGCTAAAGATAATCATGTCAATGTTGAATATTCATTTTCAGATACTGATAGCTTTGCTTGGCAAGCAAATTCTTATGATGCAGTGATTGGTATTTTTATCCAGTTTGCTGACCCCGCAATGCGTGAGCGTATCTTTAGGCAAACATATCAAGCACTCAAGCCAGGTGGCATCTTTATTCTGCAGGGCTATACACCCAAACAGCTTGAATATAAAACTGGTGGACCATCTTTAATAGAGCATCTCTATACAGAAGCGTTAATTCGGGATCTCGCTAAAGAGTTTCAGATTCTTGAGCTAGTAAGTTATGAGAAAGGGCTCTCTGAAGGACCAAGACACACTGGTATGTCTGCAATTTTGGGTTTAGTTGCTCAAAAATGAGTTTTCTCCTATGAAGATCATTGAAATTAAAAGTGCATGGCAGGGTAACAGCGATTGCAGTGTATGTTCCATTCGAAGTTCTGCCTTATTCGCCGAGTTGAATGAGGAAGATTTTTCCAAAATTCATTCGCCTATTGATGATCTGCGCTTTGAAGCCAATGCAGGTATCTATACACAGGGTGATTCTTCGGAGTATCTGTATACATTGCGCGAAGGGTATATTAAGTTATTGCACATTAACTCTGATGGCTCCAGCAGAATCGTACGATTAGTTATGCCTGGAGATCTATTTGGTATGGAAGCCTTGTTAGAGGAGCGCTATGCACATTCCGCTAGCGCTTTGTCGAACGTTCATTTATGCCGCATTCCAAAAGCAATCATCTCCAGCCTGGGCGAAGAGTCGCCACGTTTACACCGCCAGATAGTAAAAAAATGGGGTGAGGCTTTAGCTCAATCTGAATCTTGGTTTTCTGAAATCAATACCGGCCGAATTGAAGTGCGCTTAGCCCGCTTTTTTCTCAGGGTGGCAAAAGTATCGGGGGAGATGGCAGTTGCACCGCTCTTTAAGCGCGAGGATATGGGCTTAATGATGGATGTGAAGTTTGAGACTATTAGTCGAGCGCTTGCTTCTATGGCCGAGCAGGGGCTGATTTCCAACATTAGCAGATTAAGTATTCAGATTCCGAATATGGAAAAGCTTAAAAGCTTTTCTCAAGCAGGGTCTTAAAGCTAATAGAAGAAGATAGGTAAGGAGAAATAAAAAAGACTGCCGTAGCAGTCTTTTTTACCTTAGTGCTTAACTAAATATTTAATTAAGCCTTCTTAGCGTAAGCAGAGCACCAGCCTTTGCCAGCAACTTTCTTAGTGCCAAATAAAGAGCAGCCGCCAGTTGCATCGCCCACTTTACCTTGGAACAAAGCGCAGTTATCGCACTCTTGACCGGTGGCATATTTAGGATACTTAGCTTTATCTACAGCAGTTGCAACTGCCTTGTATCCCAAAGCGGCAGCTTGTGGGTCAGTCTCAGTAACCATTGCTTGAGCTTGAACATTGCCATTCAATGCCAAAGTACAGGCACCAGCAGCAGACAAAATCATAAATTGACGACGACTATTTTTCATAAAGACTCCAGTGTTCAGGTAGGTAAAAAGCTTTAATAACTAGCTATAGGGGATATTAAAGGGGATAACACCGCCAACAATAGGGGTTTCTCAGTATTAAGTTTAGTCAATCTTGGGCTCACACTACCTGAATATGCATAAATACGTATATAAGCATTTAAATCACTGTTTTACGACAAAATATTACATAGAGGGTTTTATGAAAAAGTTTATTTTTCTTGGTCTGATGTTGTTTTCAGGCCTCGTATCAGCACAATCCGCTGCACCTGCAAGTCCTGAGCTACTGCAGATTATTGATAAATCTACCAAATTTGTCGTTAACACCCCAAAAGGTCCGGTAGAAATCACTCGTGTGATGACGCCCTGTGCCAAGAATAAGGGCTGGCTGCAACCATTGATTCCAATCAAGGGTGTTGTGCCAGTTGATGAGATTGACGTATTGAATGCACTGAATGATAAAGACTCAATCGTGGTTGATATGCGAGTGGTTGATGACCGCGTTAAAGGAACAATTCCAGGCTCAGTCGGTATACCGTACACCGAAGTAGCGATGCGTATGGATGAGTTGGGTTGCAAAAAACCTGCTGCTGGTTCAACCAAATGGGATTGCTCTAAAGCCAAGAAGGTTTATGCTTTCTGTAACGGCCCTGTTTGCCCGCAAAGCCCTATGGCAATGTCAGCGATGACACGCGACGGCTTCCCAGCAACGAAGATTTATTACTATCGTGGCGGCATGTTGGATTGGGATGCATTGGGATTAACAACCGTAAAAGGTGAGTTCTAATCTTATTAACTTAAGCTCTGAATATAGAAGGGGGCCACGGCTCCCTTTTTATTGCCTAATCCCTGCATGAAGAGCCATTCAACATACTAGATCCATTCATTCATGATTTAGATCAAATTCTGCTGACTTGTTTGCTTATACCTATTGACATTGCAATTTAAATTGATAATATATAAATGTATATATTATTTAAACCTTAAATGAGGTCAGTAAAGATGGTGAATAAAGCAGGGCAGGCTAAACCAGCGTCGTATATGAGCCCATTGCTAGCAGGCATCCTGCTTGGAATGGTTCTATTGACAACTTTTGTAATCACAGGTCATGGGCTTGGGGCGACAGGATTTACTACCCGTTTGACTGCGTGGGTTGGAATGTATGTTGTACCAGCTGCTACTAATGCAAATGACTATTTGGGTGGAATGGTGGAAGAAGGCAAGCCTTTAAATGCTTGGATTACCTGGCAGGTGATCGGCGTGGCTTTAGGCGCATTGTTGTCTGCATTCCTAGCAAAGAGAATTCACATTCAGATGGACGGCAAGAAGTTTCTCGGTGGCGCTAAGCGTCCGATGACGGCATTGTTTGGCGGTATCTTGGCAGGTTTTGGAGCACGTGTTGCTGCGGGTTGCACCAGTGGTCTTGGATTGTCTGGCGCCGCGGTACTCAGTTTGGCTGGATTTGCTTTCCTTGGTACATTCTTTGCGGTGGGTTTATTAGTAAGCCGCTTCTTGAAAGAGGAGAAATAAGATGAGCGAAATTCTTTCAGGACTTCTTTTGGGTGCAGCCTTTGGTTTTGTTTTGGAGCGCGCGGGTTTTGGCAATCCTAATAAATTAACTGGCCAATTTCGACTAACAGATTGGTCTGTGTTTAAGGTCATGTTCACCGCTATTGTGTTTGCTGCAGTTGGGCTCATGGTTTTAGAAAAGGCTGGGTTGGTGGACGCTGGTAGTTTGTTTGTGCCTCCAGCATTCTTGGGCGCAGCTGCATTGGGTGGAGCGCTTGTTGGTGCTGGCTTCGCAATTGGTGGGTATTGCCCTGGAACATCAGTAGTTGGCTTAATGTCTGGTCGCATTGACGCAGCAATCTTTTTGCTTGGCCTGCTTTTAGGCACCGTAGTTTTTGCTGTTATTTACCCAGAGATAGAGGTCTTAACTACTTTAGGTGAATTCGCTAAAGCGGATTCATTGCCAGATGCTTTCAATATCTCAGATTGGTCGATTGATATCGGAATGATTGTCGCGGCCGTTGGTGTTTTTGTCTTGGGCTCTTGGATGGAAAAGAAATCCAAAGGCCCCGTTAGTTCTCAAGCTTAATCATAAAAAGGAAATATATGTCGAAAAAATCTACTGTAGCTGCATTGGCACTTGCCTTAGCAGGTTTATCGGCGGCTCCACTTGCACTTTCAGCTGATGCGCCTGCGAATCCAACAAGTGCAGAGCAAAAAAATCCTTGTGGCCCTAAAAAAGAAGCCTCCAATCCTTGTGGTCCAGCAAAGAAAAAAGCAACCAACCCTTGTGGCCCTTCAAATCCTTGCGGCCCAAAGAAGCGTAAGGCAGCGGAGTAACTTTTAAATGCTCGCCCAATCTAATCTCTGGTTAGCAGCGCAGAAGTTGGCAAACATTCAAATGCAGTACGCAAAATCCAGACGTACTTTGAATGAAGCTGCTTTAGGCGGCGCTAGGGATTTTGTTGAGTGGCAACACTATCCGAGCAATGATTTGGTTGATGTGAATAGTGGCTATGAGTTTTATTACCATGCGCATTCAGCTGATGAAATGCCCAATGGAGAGCATGGCCATTTTCATGTAATTAAACGGGATGCAGAGAGCTTTCATCACCTTGTTGGTATTTCATTAGATCAAAAGGGTTTGCCAACCCGATTATTTACAACGAATGAGTGGGTCACAGGCGAGACAATGATTGATTCAGCGGCGACCATTAAATTCGCAAAAGAATTTGAGATGGTCGTAAAGGGTCGTATGGCACCCGTAAGCAATTGGGTTAGCGCACTTATTCAATTATTTAGCGCAGAAATTGAAAAATTGATTGTGGATCGCGATCAAAAAATTAGATTACTAGATGTCGAATACGGCAATCGTGAGATTACGCTGAATTCTAGAAAGCATCATGTTTTAACGGAGTGCAAGATTGATCTACTAAGTCGTCTTTCAGAAAATTTATTGGCAGTTAATTCTTAAGGGGTAGAAATGAAAAAGATTCAATGGGCAGTAGCTCTTGTCTTGGCTAGCATGGTAAGTTTCGTGCAGGCTATTACATTGCCTGGGCCAGTGGTTAGTGCTGAATGGCTTGCTGCAAACCAATCTGAAGTGCAAATTTTGGAGGTAAGAGGTGATGTAGCTAGCTATGTACGTAGCCCTGAGTTTGAAGTCGATAAAAAGACTGGAAAAAAGATGCTAGTAGAGGTTGGTGGTCATATATCAGACTCTAGCTTGTTGGACTTTAAAATGGTTAGAGCCGATCGCATGATTGATGGGAAAAAGATTAAATACTTGATTCCTGAAAAAGCAGATTTTGAAAAAATTATTCAAGCTGTTGGTATTAGCTCTGAAAAGCCTATCGTTTTGGTACCAATTGGGTTGGATATTTCCGATGTGGACGAAGCCTTACGAGCCTATTGGCAGTTCAAAGTTTATGGGGAGGACAATATTGCCGTTTTAGATGGCGGTATGGCAGGCTGGCTTGCTGAAGGTCGTGATTATGTAGTTAGCCCCTCAATCAAGACCGGCGGAAACTGGACTGCAAAAGCTGAACGCAAAGAGTTGATTGCCAATTCAGAGCAAGTAGCCTCTGCATCAAAAAGCGGTAAGGTGAATTTGATTGACGCTCGTCAACCAGCGCAATTTTTTGGCTTAAGTAAACGTGACTATGTAGGTGCTTATGGACACATTGCCGGAGCAAAAGAACTAGCCCCAGAGTTGTTGGCAAAAACTTCAAAGGGTGCGCTGTATTTTTGGGATAAAAATACCTATAACGCATTGTTGACAGCAAACGGCATTAATCCAAAATCACCAGCTATTAGTTATTGCAATAGCGGTCATTTGGCAGCTGGCGGTTGGTTTGTATTGTCAGAGCTAGTGGGTAATAAATCAACCAAGTTGTATGACGGCTCTTTATATCTTTGGACTCTTGAAGGTCGTCCATTAGTAGGCGTTCCTCTTAATTAAGGTTGCGTGCTATGTCTCTTTCTGTCACCAACATCAACCTGCAAAAGATGCAGTCATCAGCAGATGATGCCTGTCGCTTGATGAAGGTTCTTTCTAATCGGGATCGGATGATGTTGTTGTGTCAAATCAGTCAAGGGGAGAAGTGCGTCGGTGAGTTGGAGGCATGCCTTGATATTCAGCAGCCAACCTTATCGCAGCAGTTAACCGTTTTAAGGAAAGAGGCGTTGGTAAAAACCAGAAGAGAGGGCAAGCAAATTTATTACTCGCATTCCAAACATGTTGCCTTGGAAGTGATGAAAGTGCTTTATCAGAATTACTGTAGTAAATAATTTAAAAGGAGCTTTAATATGAAATGCAATGTTGGCAGTATTGATCGTATGTTACGCATGGTAGTGGGATTGGTATTAATTGGTCTGGCTGCAACTGGCACTGTTGGTGTCTGGGGCTGGATCGGTGTAGTGCCTCTTGCAACGGGTCTATTTAGATTCTGCCCAGCCTATCCACTATTGGGAATTAATACTTGCGGCAAATAGAACTTACGCAATAAGATAAATCCAAAGGGGTGCATAGGCTTAAGCACCCCTTCTGGGCAGTTCTTAGTGATCTACAAATCGTCTAGGATCATTAATGGGGCGCAGGGGCATGATATGAATTTGATCTCCATCGAATTCAATATGCATTTGACTGCCAACTTCCATGCCCAGTCTTTTCACTTCAGATGCTGATGCTACCCACTCGATTTTGTGCGAGCTATTCTGAATCTGTAATTGCACAACAGCAATTTGTCCTAGGCTGCTAATTTCTACGGTGGTAGCTGGAATGCTGGCAGAGGTTGGAGTGTTATTGATTCTTAATCCATCCTGTGGAATCACCCAAGCAACTTGCGCGTTTGAAGGAATCTTTCCTTTGTCAGCCACAGTAAAAGTTTTTTCACATCCATCCCAGGTGAGATTTCCTGCATTAAATATTCCATGAAACATATTGCTGATGCCTACTAACTCAGCAACGCGTGAATTGCGGGGTTTTTGGAATAACACTTGTGGCGGAGCCGTTTGCAGGCTAATGCCGTTATCAATTACCGTAATGCGGTCAGCAAGCAGATCGGCCTCACGCAGGTCATGTGTAACCAACAGAATGGGAATGTTCAAGTCCTTGCGTAAATCTGCGAGGGTTTTGTAAAGACTCTGACGGGTTGGTGCATCTACTGCGGAGAAGGGCTCATCTAGTAACAAAATCTTTGGCTGCCGGGCTAGAGCTCTTGCAAGCGCAACGCGCTGCTGCTGTCCGCCAGAAAGCTGGCTGGGTAAACGATGAGCAAGTTCTGCTATTCCCATGCGATTTAACCAATCTTGAGCAATTTCTTTGCGCTCACTTACTTCATGGGTGGAATTTTGCAGTGGGATGATGACGTTTTCAACGGCGGAAAGATGTGGAAATAGGGCGTACTGTTGAAATAAGAACCCGCAAGAGCGTTGTGCTGGTGCTAGGTTTTTAATTACTCCTGAAAGTTCACTCGCTTCAAACCAGGTTTCTCCGTCACACTCAATTTTTCCGAACTTCGCTTGACTCAGTCCGGCGATAGTTCTAAGGGTGCTAGTCTTGCCGCTACCAGACGGTCCTACAAGTGCATGCAATTGACCAGGAGCGCACTCCAAGTTGATTTGCAATGGATTGGGGAGGGTTTGGTTAATTTTGAGTTTGAGCATTAGCCTCTCCCTTTGCTCTGTAGGGTGGCGCCTCTTCCAAAGACACCATAAGAGAGCGCGATTGCAATCAGTGAAATTCCTAGAAGAAGCAAGGCAAGCGCCCCAGCGCCGGCAGTATCAAAACTTTGTACCTTATCGTATATAGCAATAGATACCGTTTTAGTTTCGCCTGGGATAGCGCCTCCGACCATGAGGACAACGCCAAACTCACCCAGGGTATGGGCAAAAGTCAGAACGGCTCCGCTGGTAATGCCTCTCCAGGCCAGTGGAAGCTCAATTAAACGAAAGATTTGCCAATTGGATAGGCCGCTTACTTGGGCAGCTTCGCGAATTTCTGGATTAATAGCTTCAAAAGCACGCTGAATCGGCTGTATTGCAAATGGTAGGTTGACTATGAGAGATGCAATCAAAATGCCGGCAAAGGAAAAAACCAATGGAAACCCCAAGAAGCTCTTCCCGCCCAAGCCAACCAGTAGGTAATAGCCCAAGACGGTTGGGGGTAGAACGAGTGGTAAAGCTAAGGCCGCCTCAACCCAGGGCTTGCTTCTATTGAGGCTCAGCAGGCTATGGGCCACCCAAACCCCAAAAGGGATGATCAGGGCTAAGGTCCATAGAGCTAGTTTTAGCGAAAGAAGGATTGCGTCTGTGTCCATCGGTTTGATTGTATTGCTTAGCAATATAGGGTAACTCACTATACCGATTTAGCCGCTTAAGGAGTCCAATCTATGCGCATACATGCATATATAACAAGGTGATGATTTAAGTGAAATCTAGGGTTCAAAAAGCAACAAAAAACTTATCTCCAAAACAGATGGAAAAAGTGTTTTCTCAGGTTGCCGCCTATTTCAATGTACTGTCTGAGCCAGCACGCCTGCGCATTATGTATTCAATCTGCAGTGGAGAAAAGTCCGTTTCTGAAGTGGTTGAAATGTGTGGCTCGAGTCAGGCGAATGTCTCAAGACATCTTTTAGCTTTGCATAAAGCTGGAATATTACTCAGACGCAAAGAGGGTGTAACGGTTTATTACTCAATTGCAGACAATGCAACTGTAGAAATGTGTCAGTCAGTCTGCGCAAAGATTGCTGAAGGTATTCATTAAGTTTTGCAGTAAATCACTTTTCAAGTAGAGGTCAAATGACTAAGAAGCAAATTGAATTAAGTGTCGAGGATATCTCGGCAGTTGAAAAGCCGGCAAATAGAGCCCGCTTGGTTAAAGCGCCAGAGCACTTTATCTCTCAAGAGTTAATTGCTGACATTAACGCCAATGGTCTTGATGAAACTCGCCGTGGCTTCTTGCGCAAAGGCTTCATGTCTGCAGTTGGCGGAGCGGCAGCAAGCTTGGCTGCACCACTGGCCTTTGCTGCGGGCGAGGGCGACCCAGCAATTTTAGAAAAACAAGAATGGCAAACAACGCTTGGTAAAAACGTTGCCACCATGCCTTATGGTGTGCCATCTATCTATGAGGCTAATTTAATTCGTCGTGAGTCACCAGGCTTAACACGTGTATCAGCAGCATCGGTTGCCTTTACACCTTTGCAAGGCTTATTTGGAACAATTACGCCAAACGGTTTGCACTTTGAGCGCCATCACCAAGGTTGGTACAACCTCAACCCAGAAACCCATCGTCTAATGGTCAATGGCATGGTGAAAAATGCTCGCGTCTTCACGATGAACGACTTGATGCGTTTGCCTTCAGTTTCTCGTACACATTTCATTGAGTGCGGTGCAAATACCGGCTTAGAGTGGGGCAACGTTGCTGTCCCTACAGTGCAATATACACACGGCATGTTGTCCTGCTGCGAATTCACAGGCGTACCATTGAAAGTATTGCTTGAAGAGTGCGGGGCAGATCTGAAAAAAGGCAAGTTCTTACTTGCTGAAGGTGGTGATGGCTCTGGCATGACTCGCACCATTAATTTGGAAAGCTGCCTAGAAGACACTATTGTCGCCTGGAGTATGAATGGCGAGATGCTTCGTCCAGAAAACGGCTTCCCATTGCGCTTGGTAGTGCCTGGGGTGCAAGGTGTTAGTTGGGTTAAATGGTTGCGCCGTCTTGAGGTAGGTGACATGCCTTGGAACTCTAAAGACGAAGCGGTTCACTACATTGAATTGATGCCAGATGGTATTCACCGTCAGTATGCATCTATTCAAGAATGCAAATCAGTTATCACTACACCATCTGGCGGCCAGCAATTGCTAGACAAAGGTTTCTACAATGTGAGCGGTATGGCATGGTCTGGTCGCGGCAAGATTAGGCGTGTTGATGTTTCTTTTGATGGTGGCAATAACTGGCGTCAAGCGCGTCTCGAGACTCCGGTGCTCACTAAGTCAATTACCCGCTTCAATATTGATTGGGTCTGGGATGGATCGCCTGCAATATTGCAATCTAGAGCGGTTGATGACACAGGTTACATCCAGCCTTCAATTAAAACGTTGCGCAATGTTCGTGGTACACGTTCGATTTATCACAACAACGCAATTCAGTCTTGGAAATTAGATTCAAACGGCGAGGTGAGCAATGTACAAGTTGGGTAAATCGATTGCTCGTTTAGGGCTGTTGTCCGCAGCATTACTGGCTGCTAATTTTGTTTATGCACAAAGTACTCAGGGCGCTGTCAAATTTCCTGGAGTGGGCCGAAATGCCACCCCCGCTGAAGTAGCGGCATGGGATATCGACGTGCGTCCTGATTTCAAAGGATTACCAAAGGGATCTGGTTCAGTTGAGCAAGGTCAGACCATTTGGGAGGCCAAGTGCGCTAGTTGCCACGGTATTTTCGGTGAATCTAATGAGATCTTTACGCCAATTACTGGCGGCACTACAAAGGATGATGTTAAGACTGGAAGAGTGGCTTCTCTCGCGGATATGAAGCAGCCACAGCGAACCACCTTAATGAAGGTTCCCACTGTTTCTACTTTATGGGATTACATCTATCGTGCAATGCCATGGAATGCTCCAAGGTCCTTAACTCCGGACGATACGTATGCATTAGTAGCCTTCATCCTGAGCATTGGCGAGGTGGTACCTGATGATTTCGTTCTCAGCAATACTAATATTGCTGAAGTACAAGCGAAAATGCCTAACCGTAATGGCATGACTAGAAAGCATGGATTCTGGAATGTGAAAGACAAACCGGATGTCAATGGTTCTGCTTGCATGAATAATTGCGTGGCATTTGTTCAAATCGGTTCTACTTTGCCCGATTTTGCTCGTGATGCTCATGGCAACATCGCTGATCAAAATCGTATGTATGGCCCTTATCGTGGTGCTGATACGACCAAGCCACCAATTGCAAAACTACCTGGTGCACTGGGAGAGGGTTTAGCGCATGCTAAGGATACTCACTCCAGCGCACCAAAGGGAGCGGCAGCCTTATTTAAAAATGAGAATTGCTCTGCCTGTCATGCCCCAAACGCAAAGCTAGTTGGCCCATCAATCGCGGATATTTCCGCTAAATATAAAGACCAAAGTGGCGCTGTAGATAAGCTGATGACCAAGGTCAAGAACGGTGGAGCTGGGGTTTGGGGTTCGATTCCAATGCCGCCGCAAGCGCAATTATCTGATGCAGATCGTAAAACGTTGGTGGAATGGATGCTATCGGGCGGTAAATAAGGGGTGCTTAGGTAATTACCAGTATGGTTTATTACAAAGCAGATAATATATTCATAGTAAGAGATTAATAAAGGAGTTTTTATGAATCAGCAGCGACGCAGTTTATTGAAATATTCAGCCGTTTTTGGCTTGATGGCTTCTGCGGGTCTTATTAGCGTAGCCCAAGCTCAAGAGTGGAATAAAGCCGCATTTGAAGGCAAGAGCCTTGATGATGTATTTAAGATCTTGGGTGCAGGCAGCCCAGAGAAGTCTGGTGCAGTTACTTTGAATGCTCCTGACATCGCAGAAAATGGTGCAGTTGTGCCAGTCGGCATTACAACTACCCTTAAAGCAGAGCAAATGGCAATCTTGGTTGAGAAAAACCCAAGCGCCTTAGCTGCGCAATTCTTTATCCCTGCAGGCACTGAGTCATTTGTTACTACTCGTATCAAGATGGGTCAGACCTCCAATGTATATGCCTTGGTAAAAGCCGATGGCAAATGGAGTATGTCTGTTAAGGAAGTGAAAGTAACTTTAGGTGGTTGCGGCGGTTAATCCCCCAATCTATCTGAATACCATTAATTAATTACTAGATTACAAGAGGAAAACATGGCTGATCCAATGCGCGTTAGAGCTGCTGAGAACGGTGGAATTGTGGATGTAAAGATTTTGATGAAACACGATATGGAATCTGGTCAGCGTAAAGACGCTTCTGGCAAGACAATTCCAGCTTGGTTCATCAGCACAATTAATGTCAAAGCAAATGGCAAAGATGTATTGAATGGTCAATTTGGTCCAGCAGTTTCTAAGGATCCATTCTTGAACTTCAAATACAAGGGTGCTAAGGGCGACAAGATTGTTGTGAGCTGGGTAGATAGCAAGGGTGACAAGCGCACCGATGAAGCAACTGCTTCTTAATTGCTCGTTTCAATAGATCTTTACTACCACCTGAGTTTTGAAAGGGTTGCAAATGCAGCGTAAATTTACTTTAGGGTTGGCCTCTGGACTGTTGGCCACCTTACTAGCAGTGTCATCGTCAGTTTCAGCACAAAAGAGTGCAACAGACGATATCGCTAAATATCGCGAGATGATCGCTGATGGCAACCCCTCAGAGCTGTATGAAGCCGCTGGTGAAGATCTATGGAAAAAACCAGCGGGTCCTAAAAACGCCACTCTTGAGAAGTGTGATTTAGGTTTAGGGCCTGGAGTAGTTAAGGGCGCAGCAGCTCAGTTGCCGCGCTACTTTAAAGATAGCAACAAGGTACAAGATCTCGAATCACGTTTAATGACTTGTATGCAAGTCCTGCAAGGTCGCGATCCTCAGGAAATGATTGATGCCCCTTTTCAAAAGGGTCCTAAAAAGGATATGGAGGCAATTGTTGCTTACGTCGTCACTGCATCTAAGGGCGACAAAATTAAGGTGAGCACCAATCACCCTAAAGAAAAAGAAATGTATGACCTCGGTAAGCGCGCATTCTTCTTCCAAGGTGGTCCAATGGATTTCTCATGCGCATCTTGCCATGCTGAAAACGGTAAACGTATCCGCCTGCAAGACTTGCCTAACTTAACGGAGCAAAAAGGCGCCGCTATGGGTTGGGGTTACTGGCCAGCGTATCGCGTTTCCAGCGGTCAGTTCTGGACAATGCAACAGCGCTTGAACGATTGTTATCGTCAGCAGCGTTTCCCATTCCCAATTTATGGTTCAGATGTGACGATTGCTTTGTCTATGTATATGGCAAAGACTGCTAACGGCGGAACAGTTGAAACCCCTGGATTAAAGCGTTAAGAGATAAGAAACAACGATCATGAAAAATACAAATATCAAAAAGCTCTTAACTATTACTGGATTTATTGTTGCTTCAAGCTTGCTACAAAACGTAGCCGTAGCTCAGCAAAAGAATGATCCAAAGTTCAACAAAATGATGACCGACAGCTTTAGAGCTCAAGGTATAGCTGGTCTAGATCGCATTGATCAAGATGCTACGCAAAAATTTTGCTCTGATCCTGTGTTTGCCAATAGCAAGCAGGGCGAGAAGATGCGTGAAAAGATTCAGAAAATTAATATGGATACCATTAAGCAACCTTCTGATGGCAAATATATTGGCGACTGGAAGAATGGCGAGAAGATTGCACAAAGTGGTCGTGGTGCAACCTGGACTGATAAGGCTGATACCGTAGTTGGCGGTGGTTGCTATAACTGTCACCAGATTGATCCAAAAGAAATCTCCTATGGAAATATCGGGCCATCATTGACTGGTTACGGAAAATTGCGCGGTTATTCACAAGAGGTGGTTACATATACTTGGAATCGCATCAATAATTCCAAGGCGTATAACGCGTGTAGCAATATGCCGCGATTTGCGCACTTCAAGCTCTTAAATGAGCAGCAGATTCAGGATGTCATGGCTCTACTGCTTGACCCTGCCTCTCCAGTTAATCAATAACGAATCAAAGAACAGGCCGACAGGCCTGTTTTCTTAAGGGAATACTTATATGTCATTAAATCGTCGCGACTTTCTGCAGGCTTTGGCTATTGCATCAGCAGGCGGGTTGAGTTTGCAGTCCAATTTCGTGAATGCTCAAACCACCGCACAAAAATTCTATGACTTGCCCAAATTCGGTAACGTGCACTTTTTGCATTTCACGGACTGTCATGCGCAACTATTGCCGATTTACTTCCGCGAGCCTAATGTAAACCTTGGTATTGGCGCACAAGAGGGCAAGACTCCGCACTTAGTTGGCGAATACTTCCTAAAGGCCAATGGCATTCCAGCGGGTACACGCGATGCCCATGCATTCACTTACTTGGATTACGTTGCTGCAGCACAGAACTACGGCAAGATGGGTGGTTTCGCCCATATGGCTACTTTGGTTAAGCAAATGAAAGCAAATCGTCCAGGCGCTTTATTGCTTGATGGTGGCGATACCTGGCAGGGCTCGGGTACAGCCCTTTGGACCAATGGTCAGGATATGGTTGATGCCGCGCTCGCGTTGGGTGTTGATGTCATGACGCCGCACTGGGAAATGACTCTAGGTGAGAAGCGCGTGATGGAAATCGTGAATGGTGATTTCAAGGGCAAGGTTTCTTTTGTTGCTCAAAATATTAAGACATCTGACTTTGGCGATATGGTCTTCAATCCCTATGTCATGAAAGTACAGAATGGCATTCAGGTGGCCATCATTGGTCAGGCCTTCCCATACACTCCGATTGCAAACCCTCGTTACTTCACGCCAGATTGGACCTTTGGCATTCAAGAAGAGAATATGCAAAAGACGATTGATGAAGTGAGATCTAAAGGCGCAAAGGTGGTGGTACTACTGTCCCACAATGGCATGGATGTTGATTTGAAGATGGCATCTCGAGTGCGTGGTTTAGATGCGATCCTAGGCGGCCATACTCATGATGGCGTTCCTATCCCGGTCAAGGTGAAGAATGCTGGCGGCGTTACCCTCGTTACCAATGCGGGTTCCAATAGCAAGTTCTTGGGTGTGCTCGACTTTGATGTGAAGGGTGGCAAGCCAGTCGATTTCCGCTACAAATTATTCCCAATCTTCTCCAATATGATTCCGGCTGATCCAACGATGAATAAGTTGATCGCTAAGGTCAGGGCACCATATGAAGCTAAGCTGAATGAAAAATTAGCCACAACCGAAGGCCTCTTGTATCGTCGTGGTAACTTCAACGGTAGCTTTGATCAACTTATCTTAGATGGCCTCATGGCGCAGAAGAATGCAGAGATTGCTTTTTCACCAGGCTTTCGCTGGGGAACGAGTTTATTGCCAGGTCAAGCAATCACCCGCGAGAACCTCTTGGATCAAACGGCGATTACCTATCCATACACCACCGTTACCAACATGAGTGGCGACACAATCAAAACCATTCTTGAAGATGTGGCGGACAACTTGTTTAACCCTGATCCGTACTATCAGCAGGGTGGTGACATGGTTCGCGTTGGCGGTATGCAGTACACCATTGACCCAGCACAAACGGCAGGTAAGCGGATTACTGATATGCGCTTAAATGGCAAGCCTATTGAAGCAAGTAAGACTTATAAAGTTGCTGGCTGGGCGCCAGTTAGCGAAGAGGCAAAGAATGCTGGCGGCGAGGCAATTTGGGACGTGATGGAACGTCACTTGCGCGATGTCAAGGTGGTTAAGGCGGTCAAGCTTAATGAGCCAATCATTAAGGGCGTTTCGAACAATCCTGGTATGGCCCCAATCTAATTGTTCAAGGTCAATTAAATCTTGCATGATTATTTATAAGGTTTTCTGGGGGATCCTTATCGGATCCCTTATCTTTATGGGTTCGGCTTTTGGTCAAGGAAAGCCTGGCGATACGATTCAGCTAAAGCCAATACAGGTAGCGCCCCATACCTATTTTGTACAAGGCTTTCCAGAAATGGGGAGTAGCGCTAACCAAAACTTTATTTCCAATGCAGGATTTGTTGTGACTCCTGGCGGAGTAGTTGTAGTCGATGCCCTGGGCTCACCGATACTTGCGCAAAAGTTAATCACCGAAATTAAGAAAATTACGCCACAAAAGATAGTGGCTCTCATCGTGAGTCATTACCATGCTGACCATGTTTATGGTTTGCAAGAATTCAAGAAAATAGGCGCCAAGATTTATGCCCAAGGTGAAGGTAGAAATTACCTGTCTTCAGAAACTGCTAAGCAACGCTTGATTGCCTCAAGAATTGATTTTGCCCCTTGGGTGAACGAGAAAACAAAACTGACCTCAGCAGATATTTGGGTCGATCAAAAGACGAAATTTGCAGTTGGCGGGATAGATTTCTTTGTCAGTAGAGTTGGGCCTGCACATGCTCCCGAAGATCTGATGGTGTATGTGCCATCTGAAAAGGTGCTGTTTGCTGGAGACCTGGTATTCAGGGGTCGTATTCCATTTGTTGGAAACGCCGATAGCAAGGGTTGGCTGGTTGCACTAGATGAGATTGAAAGGCTCAATCCCAATATCGTGATTCCAGGACACGGCAATTACTCGGTGAAGCCTGCAGAAGATATAGCCTTTACTAGGAATTACCTCAAATATTTACGTGAATCCATGTCTCAAGCTGCCATTAACCTAGATCCTTTTGAGGATGCTTATAAACAGGCTGATTGGTCTGAATACGAGGGAATGCCGCTGTTTAGGGCTGCCAACCGCATGAATGCCTATAACGTCTATTTGTCTATTCAGGCCGAGTAAGACAATCAAGTAAGGCAAATTCAGCCATTGGGCCTTAAAATAGGGGATTAATGCTAAATCCTTGATTTGTAATGAAAATGACTTTTTTCCGATCTATCTCAGCGATTGCCCTCAGTGTGCTTATTAGCACTCCAGCGCTTGCCGCCCCAGATTTGGCAAATGGTAAGGCTATCGACCAGCAAAAGTGCTATGCATGTCATGCCAAGAAAACCGGTTTTGGTAATGGTGACATGATTTACACCCGCTCTGACAGCAAGGTGAAATCGTTGGCTGACTTGAAAAAGATGGTTGGTCTATGTAATACCGAACTGCGGCTGGATCTGTTCCCAGAGGATGAAGCGGATGTCACCGCTTTTCTCAATAAACAGTTTTACAAATTTAAACCTTAATTTTTCAAGATTTGATCGCTATGGATGTTGTAGATATTAGTTCTTTAAGTAAGTCTGTTCTCTGGGCTACTTTTGCCATTACCTTTTTTCTGGGTGCCGTGATGCAGAAAACAGGGTTTTGCAGCATGGGTGCAGTTTCCGACATATTCATTATGTCAAGCTGGGATCGTTTGAAGCAATGGTTTTTGGCAATCGGTGTTGCCATTATTGGTTTCACCTTGATGTCTTATGTTGGCTTTATTGATCCACTCAAAAGTTTTTATACGGGTAATAAATTTTTGTGGCTTTCCACAATCGTTGGAAGCGTTTTTTTTGGTTTAGGTATGGTGCTGGCCTCAGGATGCGGCAGTAAAACCTTGATCCGTATTGGTGGCGGTAACTTAAAGTCCATCGTGGTATTTATGGTGTTGGGATTAACGGCCTATATGACGATGCGCGGCTTTTTGGGCGTGGTTCGCATCAATACGCTTGATACATTCTTCATTGCCTTTAATACCCCGCAAGATTTGCCTAGTCTTTTGAGCGCACCTCTTGGTATTGCTCGTCCACAACTCCAATTGGCTTTGGGATTAATCATTGGCGCTGCCTTTATTGCTTATGCCTTAGCTAGCAAAGCATTCTGGACTGCTGAAAATCTATTTGCAGGTATCGCAGTGGGATTGGCAATCTGTGCGGTATGGTGGGTATCAGGTAATCTGGGATACGTCGCCGAGGATCCAAATACTTTAGAAGAAGTATTTTTGGTAACGAATTCAGGTCGCATGGAAAGTCTATCGTTCGTTGCGCCTTATGCTTATTCCTTGGATTGGCTGATGATGTATAGCGATACATCTAAAGTAGTCACGGTGGGCATTGCTGCTGTTGTAGGAATGATTTTGGGTTCTACTGCGGTATCAATCGCAACTAAATCATTCCGCTGGGAGTCCTTCCGTAATAGCGAAGACACTGCTAATCATTTGGTTGGGGCTGCATTGATGGGCTTTGGCGGTGTGACTGCTTTGGGTTGTACGGTAGGGCAGGGCTTGAGCGGCATATCCACACTAGCTCTTGGATCATTGCTGGCTTTACCTGGATTTATCTTTGGGGCTTATTTAGGTTTACGTTATTTACAAATACGCCTTGCCCCCAATCCTTGTAGTTAATTTCAAAGACGATCGAACGAATAATGCAAATTGATTGGATATCTTTTACCCCGATACCTTCCTTATTAGGTGGGATGATTCTGGGGATTGCCGCAGCTTTGTATGTTTTGCTTCATGGTCGTATTTTGGGTATCAGCGGAATTATTTCCGGCTTACTTCATCCTAAATTGACTGATTCAGCATGGCGTGTTGCATTAGTTTTTGGTCTGATATCCGCACCTTTTCTAGCAGCGTTATTTTTTGGCATATTCCCGGTAGTGGAAATTGAAGCAGATTGGATTGCGATTGTGATTGCCGGCCTTTTAGTTGGCTTTGGTGCTCAATATGGATCTGGCTGCACCAGTGGCCATGGTATTTGTGGTCTTTCACGCTTATCACCACGTTCATTGGTTGCCACTCTCTCTTTTATGGGCGCAGGCTTTATCACGGTGTACGTTTTGCGTCACTTGATTGGGGTTTGATATGAGTAGACATTTCAGCCTCTTGGGTCAGTATGCGATTGGCGTGCTTTTTGGCTGGGGTTTAATTATCTCGGGCATGAGCAATCCACAGAAGATATTAGGATTTTTAGATCTAGCTGGTAACTGGGATCCATCATTAATGTTCGTGATGATGGGTGCTGTCATCGTAGGTTTAGGTGGATTCTATGTTGTTAGCAAAAGAACTGAAGCTTTTTTTGGTGGCGCACTGCATATTCCTACGCGTAGAGATATTACTAAGCCATTGATTATTGGTAGCTTGATTTTTGGCGCAGGCTGGGGAATTGCTGGCTTCTGTCCTGGTCCAGCCTTGGTTGCTCTGGGCGCAGGCCACCTGAAGGCCTTGGTATTTGTGATCGCCATGCTTGCTGGTATGGAGATCTGTGAGCGTTTCTTCACTGCGCATAGAAACAGGCCAAACCCCAACCTTTGAGTCAAGCCTGATTTAAAATTAACCCTATTACGTCATTATTCAATGTAGAGGGTTTCATGAGTCTTCCTATTTCTTGCCATAACACCCAGTTTGGCACTCTCGGTCAGATTGACCCAAGCCATTTGGCTGAAATTGCCCAACAAGGCTACAAGAGCGTAATTAATAATCGTCCTGATGGTGAGGGTGGCCCAAGCCAGCCTTTGAATGCTGCCATACAGGCTGAAGCTGAAAAGCTTGGCTTAAATTATGTTTACTTGCCAGTGGTTCCAGGAGCATTTACTCAGGCACAAGTTCAAGAAATGGCTCGTCTCTTAAAAACTTTGCCAGGACCTGTACTCGCGTTTTGTCGTTCGGGCGCTCGCTCTACAAACTTATACCAACTCGCTTTACAGCTTGGTTGATATAAAGATTTTTTCTTAAACATGCGCATCACTATTCCTGGAGAGCGAAAGCTAGTTCATGAAATGATCATGCCTATTCGTTGGGGTGATATGGATGCGTATGGGCATGTCAACAATACTATTTACTTTCGCTACATGGAGCAGGCCCGTTGTGAATGGATTACTGCTATGGGTTACGAGGTTGCCCCTGGTCGTGAATCCATGTTGATGCTGAACGGCTTTTGTAATTTTTATCAACAACTCTCGTTCCCGGGTGAGTTGATATTAAAAACCTCCATTGGTGCTATTGGAAGAACCAGTTTGGATGTATACACCAGCATGGCCTTGACTACCTCGCCTGAAGTCGAGGCCGCTATTGGTGGTGCGACTATGGTGTGGGTAGATCTTACTACCAATAAATCAGCGCCATGGCCTGAGCATGTATTAGAGAAGTTGCGCTAGCCGATCGTGCAACCAAGCAATCCCCATATCCTCAAATCAGAACAATTTCTATCAGAACTAGATGGTTTTGATGTCATCATTGACGTTCGATCGCCCGCAGAGTTCGCTCTAGATCACATTCCAGGTGCAGTCAATTACCCGGTGTTGAGCAATGAAGAGCGCGTCACTATTGGCACACTCTATAAACAAGAGTCGCCATTTGCAGCTAAAAAGCTGGGCGCAGCCTTAGTCTCCAAAAACATTGCCACTCATCTTGAAAATCACTTTCTAGAATTGCCTCGTGAATGGCGCCCATTAATTTATTGTTGGCGTGGTGGAGAGCGTAGTGGGGCGTTTACGCATATCCTCAATCGGATTGGTTGGAAAGCGAGACAACTTGAGGGTGGCTATCAAGGATTTCGTCGTACGGTGATTGATGGTTTAGATCAGGCAGCTGGTCAATTTTCATTTCAGGTTATTTGTGGAATGACAGGAAGTGGCAAGACGCGAGTACTCCAAGAGATTGGCGCTCTAGGGGCTCAGATCCTTGATTTAGAGGGTCTAGCAGTTCATCGTGGCTCGGTGCTTGGTAATGAGCCGAATGAAGATCAGCCTTCGCAAAAGGGTTTTGAGACTGCCCTATGGAATGCCTTGCGCTTGCTAGATCCCACCAAGCAGGTTTATGTAGAGTCCGAGAGCAAGAAGGTAGGGGGCTTGCATGTGCCCGATGCTTTGATGGAAAAAATTCGTAATGGCGCTTGTATCGAATTACGTTCTAGTACGCAGACCCGCGTCTCTTGGTTGATTCGTGAGTACCATCACTTTTTAACTGATACCAATACTTTTAAGGTCAAGCTAGCTTTACTGACGGCTCACTACGGTAAAGTGCAGATTGCCAAATGGAATGATGCAATTGATGCGGGTAATTTTCCAGAGCTTGTTGAAGAGTTATTGGTAAAACATTACGACCCCTCATACCAATCATCGATCGTACGAAATTTTCCTCAATACAAGGTGGAAAATTTCGTGCAACTGGAAAGCGATAGTGATGACGCTTTTAAGGCATCAGCTAAAGAGATTCTCATCAAATCCAACAGACACTAATTAGCTAACTCCTTCACAAACTGTTCGAGCTGAGCTGGCGGCATAGCTCCGCTGATACGCTTCAACTCAATTCCATTTTTGAAGCCTGCCAATGTTGGTATTGATCTGATTGAAAACTCCTGCCCAATACCTGGGTTTGTTTCTGTATCCAATTTAATATGCAGAACCTGCTCACCGTGTTTTGCGGAACTAGCCTGGAAGGTTGGAGCAAACATTTTGCAGGGACCGCACCATGGCGCCCAAAAATCCACTATTACAGGTAGCTTGCTATGACTAAGAATCTCTTTAAAGCTTGCTTGATCGGCATCGATAGGCCCCAACAATAAGCTTGCCTTGCACACTCCACATATTGGTTTTTGGTTAACTCGATCAAGAGGTAGGCGGTTGAACTTGTTGCAGCTTTGGCATTTAATCAGCATATGTATTGAATTCCTTATGGTGTTGATTCAAGACGCAAAATTTGACTTCTATTTCTAAAACATTATATAATAAAATATAATGAATGAACATTATTTAAAAGGAAAGCTAATGAAAACAGCACATGACTTGGTTGCACAGGCTAAATTGTCAGTAAATGAGGTCTCTCTTAACGATGTACCTCATGCAATTCAAGATGCAGACTTGTTATTAGATGTTCGCGAGGCGGATGAATATGCAAATGGACACATTCCAGGGGCAATTCATATGTCACGAGGTCTTCTGGAGTTTAAGTTAAGTAATGATCCTAATTTGAGTGCACGGGATCTCAAAATAGTGCTGTATTGTAAAAACAGCGGTAGAGCAGCATTAGCCTCAAAGTCGTTGCATGAAATGGGGTATATGAATGTTCAATCTATTGCAGGCGGATTCGATGGATGGGCGCAGGCAGGCAATCCTATTGCTAAGCCAGAGCCAATTGTGTTTGAATAAGTTCATTACTAAATAGACAATAGGGGTTCAGTATGAGTGGAAATCCAACCGTAAGACTGAAGCAGCAAGCCGATTATCAGTTTGCGATTTATTACAACGAAGAAAAACCTCCGATCATGGGGGATGAGCCACCGCCACTGGGTAAGTCTGAAGGTGCAACTCCATCGCAGTTATTAATTGCGGCTGTAGCTAATTGCTTATCAGATTCATTACTTTTTGCTTTAAGAAAATTTAAGCAAAACCCTGACCCAATAGAGACCATAGCTACATGTGAGATAGGTCGTAACGAGCAGAATCGGCTCCGCATCTTGTCTATACGCGTTGAGATACATGTTGGCGTACCTGGGGAATCTTTGGAAAACTTAGATAGAGTCTTGGCGCAATTTCAAGAATTTTGTACGGTTTCTTCAAGTGTGAGCGCAGGAATTCCTGTAAATGTGTTTGTGATTGACAGTACCCAAAAACAACTCTATCCAGCAATCTAATTGGTGTTTTTTTGATGTTAATCAACTAATCATTTTTTAAAGACCCTATAGTGAACTCACTGGAGGAAAGAAAAATGAAAATGTTAGTTGAGTTGTTTGGATCGTTTGCGGGCCAATTAAGTTTGGCGGTGATTCTATTTATGATCGGTATGGTCATTTTCTTTGCCCGCTTATTTATTAAAAAGAGTGCTGAGGGCGGTGATCAATGATTGCCAATAAAAAAGCCCTTGAATAAATACTCAAGGGCATTTTTATTACCTGGCTATTTTTTATTTAGCTAAATGCCTGAATACCCGTTTGAGCACGACCCAAAATGAGGGCGTGAATATCGTGAGTACCTTCGTAGGTATTAACGACTTCTAAGTTCAGCATGTGACGAACAACACCATACTCATCAGAGATACCGTTACCACCATGCATATCACGTGCCATCCGGGCAATGTCTAAAGACTTGCCGCAAGAGTTACGTTTCATGATGGAAGTGATTTCTGGAGCAGCGATACCTTCATCTTTCATACGACCCAAACGAAGGCAGCCTTGAAGTCCAAGGGTGACTTCAGTTTGCATATCGGCTAATTTTTTCTGGATCAACTGGTTTGCAGCCAAGGGCTTACCAAACTGTTTACGATCCATGGTGTATTGACGAGCGGCATACCAACACCATTCAGCGGCACCTAACACTCCCCAGGCAATACCGTAGCGGGCAGAGTTTAAGCAGGTAAATGGACCTTTGAGGCCTTCAATATCTGGGAATTCATTTTCAGCTGGCACGAAGACTTCATCCATGACGATTTCGCCAGTAATGGAGGCACGTAGACCCATCTTGCCGCTGATTTTCGGAGCGCTTAAGCCCTTCATACCTTTTTCAAGGATGTAGCCGCGAATGATGCCTTCATCATTTTTGGCCCACACTACAAATACATCGGCAATTGGAGAGTTTGAGATCCACATCTTTGAGCCTGTCAAAGAAAATCCACCTGGAACTTTTTTAGCGCGGGTAATCATGCCGCCAGCATCGGATCCATAGTTTGGCTCGGTTAAACCAAAACAACCAATCCATTCACCACTCGCTAATTTAGGTAGGTACTTTTGCTTTTGAGCTTCGCTACCAAATTCATTAATAGGAACCATGACTAAGGATGACTGCACGCTCATCATCGAGCGATAACCAGAGTCGACGCGCTCAATTTCACGAGCGATTAAACCGTAAGACACATAGTTCAAATTAGCGCCGCCATACTGCTCAGGAATCGTGATGCCTAAAAGGCCAAGCTCACCCATTTCGCGGAAGATGGCTGGGTCAGTCGTTTCATTGCGGTATGCATCATGAATGCGGGGCATAAGGCGCCCTTGAGCGTATTCAGCAGCTGCATCACGTACCATGCGCTCCTCTTCAGAAAGTTGAGTGTCTAGAAGAAGGGGGTCTGCCCAGTTAAAGCTCGCTTTACTCATCGCCTTACCATCCTATTTTTAGTTTTGTCTTCATTTTTGCCTGCTTCCTGCGAATTTTCAGGAATGCAGATATTCTTGTTTCTATTATCCATTTTTCTTGACTTATGGACTTGCCGAGACGTCATCACCGTTATTACGACCTCATTCTGACTGCCTTCGTAGTCGTATTGCTGTGCTCGAATTTTATTGGTGCTGGTAAGGCGGCAGAAATAGATTTACCTTATTTCGGCAGCATGCCGTTTGGCGCTGGGATCTTATTTTTCCCCATCGCTTATTTCTTTGGCGACATTTTGACTGAGGTTTATGGCTACGCCTATGATCGCAGGGCGGTCTGGGCGGGATTTGCCGCCTTGGCATTTGCTGCGATCATGGCGCAAATTGTGATAGCTCTACCGGTGGCCCCTGGCGACTATATGGCCAACTATCAAAAAGGCCTAGAAACGGTTTTTGGAAACTCTTGGCGCATCGCCTTAGCTTCAATGTTCTCATTTTGGTGCGGCAGTCTAGTCAATAGCTACGTTTTGGCCAAAATGAAGGTGTGGACTCAGGGTCGTTTTCTGTGGATGAGGACAATTGGCTCAACTGCAGTAGGGGAGATGGTGGATTCCTCATTCTTCTATGTGCTGGCTTTCTATGGCATTTGGCCTACCCATGAAATTCTTCAGGTAGCGTTAGCTCAATATGTACTCAAGACTTCCTGGGAGGTTCTGGCTACCCCGATGACCTATTGGGTCGTGAACTTCCTTAAGCGCAAAGAAAATGAAGATTTTTACGATATTCATACGAATTTCACCCCATTTAGAGTCAAAGTCTAATTTAGGGTTAAGGCTTCCTGCCATCCAGCGCCTCTAAGCCGTTAAAATAACGGTCTTTACCCCAAAGTTGGGGGTAACTATTGAATTGAATTTCAGAAAGCTAGAAAACATCCGTGCTGTCAGCATCTAATATCACTATGCAGTTTGGGGCAAAGCCTCTGTTTGAAAACATTTCCGTGAAGTTTGGCGGCGGTAATCGTTATGGCTTGATTGGTGCCAACGGTTGCGGTAAATCGACCTTCATGAAGATTTTGGGTGGCGAGCTTGAGCCAACCAGCGGTAACGTGAGCTTGGATCCCGGTATTCGTTTGGGTAAGTTGCGTCAAGATCAATTTGCTTACGAAGATGTGCGCGTACTCGATGTAGTCATGATGGGGCACGAAGAGATGTGGAAGGCGGCCGCTGAACGTGATGCCATCTACGCTAACCCAGATGCTACCGATGAAGATTACATGAAGGCGGCTGAGCTCGAAGGCAAGTACGCCGAATACGGTGGCTATACCGCAGAAGCCAAGGCAGGCGAATTGCTATTAGGTATTGGTATTCCTATCGAGCAACACAATGGACCGATGAGCAATGTTGCACCGGGTTGGAAGTTGCGTGTATTACTTGCGCAAGCATTGTTCTCTGATCCAGATGTATTGCTGCTAGATGAGCCAACCAATAACTTGGATATTCACTCCATTCATTGGCTTGAAGACATCCTCAATCAAATTAAGAGCACCATCGTCATCATTTCCCATGACCGTCACTTCCTCAATGAAGTCTGTACGCATATGGCGGATATGGATTATGGAACGTTGAAGGTCTATCCGGGTAATTACGACTCCTACATGCTTGCTTCTGTGCAGGCAAGAACACAGCAGCTCAGCAATAACGTCAAAGCTAAAGAAAAAATTGCTGAATTAGCGGCTTTCGTAGCGCGCTTCTCTGCAAATGCTTCTAAAGCGCGTCAAGCTACTTCACGTCAGAGACAGTTGGAGAAGATTGAGATCGTTGAAGTAAAACCTTCTTCACGTCAAAACCCGTTTATTCGATTTGATACTGAGAAAAAATTACACAATATGGCAGTAGAGTGCAATGCACTGACTAAGGCCTACGACCGCGTCATCTTCAAGAATTTCAAACTCGGTGTTCGTGCTGGCGAGAAGATTGCCATCATCGGACAAAACGGCGCAGGTAAGACAACGCTACTCAAGACCATTCTAAGTAAACGCTTTGAAGGTATTGCTGCTGATAGCGGTGATGTGAAGTGGGCCGAAAATGCTAATGTTGGTGTGATGCCTCAAGACAATACCGAGATGTTCGCAAAAGACGAATTGCTGATGGATTGGATGAATTGGTGGCGCAATACTGGTGACGACGATCAAGTCATCCGTGGCACATTAGGCCGCCTCTTGTTCTCAGGTGATGACATTGGTAAGTCAGTCAAAGTTCTTTCTGGTGGCGAGAAGGGCCGTATGATTTGGGGAAAACTGATGCTCCAAAAATACAACGTACTAGCAATGGATGAGCCAACCAACCATATGGATATGGAATCGATTGAGAGCTTGCAAATTGCGCTCGAGAAATTCGATGGCACATTAATATTTGTTTCGCATGACCGTGAGTTTGTATCTGCCTTAGCTAACCGCATCTTAGAAGTGAAGATGGATGGTACGGTAGTGGACTACTCGGGTACCTATGAAGAGTATTTGCGTAGCCAAGCATTAGCTGGCTAATTCAATTTCAGCAATAAACCTGCTAGTAAAAAAATAAGCCCGTTAATTGGGCTTATTTTCTTTGGCTTGTCGTTGAAAGCGCATCGCAGTACCATCTGCACGAATACGCTGCCAGACCGAATCTTTTTCCTCCTGAGAAAAGAATACCCAGTTACTCACTTCACCTAAAGTACGACCACAGCCTTGGCAGATTTCATCGTAAAGAGTAGTGCACACGCCAATGCAAGGGGAATCAGAGTCGGCATCTCCGGTAGAAAGGGAGTGAGAGCCATCCTGCATATTTGGTTTGGTGTCTTCAGAATTCATGGCTGTACTTTAGACGATTTCAAAGGACTGTGCTCGGCAAGCTCATCTACATAAGCTCCAATGCCTTGGTGCTCGCGATTCAGGAAGAGCTGAACTGCCTTTGCAAATTGAGGGTCGGCGATGAAATGCGCAGATTGAATGGTTGTAGGCAAAAATCCCCGAGCCATCTTGTGCTCACCTTGGGCGCCACCTTCAAAGGTTTGAATCTGATTGGCAATGCAGTATTCAATCGCTTGATAGTAAGCTGTCTCAAAGTGTAAACAGGGAATATGTTCTACAGCCCCCCAATATCTACCGTACGCCTTAGAGCTTGTGGGGTCTACAACTAGCATGGATGCAGCAATTGGATTTCCAGAGCGCTCAGCAATAATCAAATGCAAATTCTCGGGCATACGCTGCGCCCATAATTTAAAGAATGTTTCACTAAGGTATGGACTGGACTGATGTTCTAAGTAGGTATTTGCGTAACAGCGATAAAAGAACTCCCAATCGGCATCAGTCGACGCTCTCCCAGGAACATGTCTGAAACCGATTAGCCCTCTTGCAACTTGCTCACGCTCACGTCGAATATTTTTACGGCGCTTCATCGTTAATGCTGCTAAATATTGCTCGAAGCTTCGGAAGTCCTGGTTATGCCAATGAAACTGCACAGAGTCACGCAGCATAAAACCTTGCTCTTTGAACTCTTTTGCCTCAATGGCATAAGGGAATAAGACATGGGCTGACGACAGATTATTTTGCAGAACAATTGCTTTTAAGCCTTGAATCAAGCGTTGCTGAACTAAGCTAGGATCACTACAGCCAGCACTCAGAATTCTTGATCCTTGAACTGGTGTAAATGGAATGGCGCAGAGTGCTTTGGGAAAGTATTGCATCCCTTGTTGCTCATAAGCTTGTGCCCATGACCAATCAAATACAAATTCACCGTAGGAGTGTTGCTTAAGATAGAGAGGCATCGCCCCTAGTAACTTCTGACCATCTTTTAGAACAAGGTGGGCAACTTGCCACCCCGTATTGCCGCCAACACAACCGGTCTCCTCTAATGCACTGAGAAACTCATGACGAAGAAAAGGACCTACATCTTGAGGAAGTAGGGCGTTCCAATCGCTAGATGGAATATCGCTTAAACGATCTACTATTTCTAACTGAATTGAATCGGGCTGGGCCACGATTAACGCTGAATAAGCTCTATCTTGTAACCATCGGGATCAGTAACGAAGGCGATGATGGTGTCACCACCAGCCACTGGTCCAGCTTCGCGGGTGACATTGCCACCAGCTGCTTTAATGGCAGTACAAGCTAAATAGGCATCAGGTACTTCAATCGCAATATGTCCGTAAGCGGTACCCATTTCGTATGAGCTCACACCATGGTTATAGGTGAGCTCGATTTCTGCTTGACCGTCAGCATTACCTTTACCAAAGCCCACAAAAGCGAGTGAATATTTCTGTTCAGGACGTTCAGTTCTACGTAGTAAGTTCATGCCCAATACTTTGGTGTAGAAATCGATGGAGCGATTTAGGTCGCCGACGCGAAGCATAGTGTGTAGGATCATCATAGTTTAAATATAACGCTATTTATTTATTCGTGTTGAGATGAAAAACCCCGGCATGTGACCGGGGTTGATGTTTACATGGATGCGTAGTTTGGACCGCCACCACCTTCTGGTGTAATCCAGACGATGTTTTGAGTGGGATCTTTAATATCGCATGTTTTACAGTGGACACAGTTCTGTGAATTGATTTGCAGACGAGGCTTGCCATCAGTCTCTACATACTCATAAACGCCAGCAGGGCAAAAGCGTTGCTCGGGACCTGCATAAGTCTTCAAATTGATATCTACTGGTACAGAATCATTCTTCAGGGTTAAGTGAATGGGTTGATTCTCGGCATGGTTTGTATTGGAGATAAATACTGAAGACAGACGATCAAACGAAATCTTGCCATCTGGCTTTGGGTAGTCAATTGGCTTGTGCAACGCTGCTGGCTCTAAACACTCATGGTCAGCATGCTTCAGGTGCACAGTCCACGGCATATTGCCGCCCAAGAGCTTTTGCTCTAAGCCCACCATCAAAGTACCAAGGTAGAGACCTTTTGACATCCACGGCTTGAAGTTGCGTGCTTGATTGAGCTCGGTATGTAACCAACTATTTTGGAATGCCGTTGGATATGCAGAGAGAACATCCTCGGAGCGATTTTCATTAATGGCGGCAACTGCTGCTTCAGCAGCAAGCATGCCGGTCTTAATCGCTGCATGACTACCTTTAATTCGCGAAGCATTGAGGAAGCCGGCATCACAGCCGATCAGTGCGCCACCAGGAAATACAGTTTTAGGAAGACTATTTAAGCCGCCCGCAGTCAATGCGCGTGCGCCATAAGCAATACGTTTGCCCCCTTCAAATGTTTCACGAATTTTTGGATGCAATTTATAGCGTTGGAATTCTTCAAAGGGAGAGAGGTAGGGATTCTTATATGAAAGTCCTACTACTAGACCAACCGCAACCTTGTTATCACCCAAGTGATATAGGAAGGAGCCACCATAGGTATCGCTCTCTAAGGGCCAGCCAGCCGTATGCACTACTAGTCCAGGCTTGCTCTTGGAGGGTTCTACTTCCCACAATTCTTTAATGCCAATGCCATAGCTTTGCGGATCAACATCCTTGTCTAAGGCAAACTGAGTAATTAGCTGTTTACCAAGGTGGCCACGTGAACCTTCGGCAAATAGGGTGTACTTACCACGCAACTCCATGCCCAGTTGAAACTGATCAGTTGGATTACCTTCTTTATCTAAACCCATTGAGCCGGTGATAACACCGCAGACTGCACCTTGCTCGTTATAAAGAATGTCAGCGGCAGGAAAGCCTGGGAAGATTTCAACACCAAGATTCTCTGCTTGCTGTCCAAGCCAACGAGTCACATTAGCTAGGCTCACAATATAGTTGCCCTCATTCTTAAAGCAGTGCGGCAACATCCAATTGGGAACTTGGTAGGAGTTATCGCTAGTTAAGAATAAAAACTGATCTTGAGTGACTTCTGTATCTAATGGAGCACCAAGCTCTTTCCAGTCTGGAAATAGCTCGGTGAGTGCTTTCGGATCCATGACTGCGCCAGACAAAATATGAGCGCCGATTTCAGAGCCTTTTTCTAATACGCAAACGCTGATTTCTTTGCCAGATGCATTGGCTAATTGCTTAGCTTTAATGGCGGCTGATAAACCTGCAGGCCCGCCACCGACGATGACTAGGTCATAGTCCATAGAGTCTCTAGGTCCAAATTGCGCAACCAGCTCTGCAGCATTCATTCAATTTCTCCGAAATTTCTCAAAAATAGGGCATTTATGAGCTAATAGTTTAGTTCCAACTGCCAAAAACGGAATTAGTGCCAAGACCACCTAGATCAACAGCCCCAAAGCGTTATGATTACTTTTTTACCCTTTTTGGCAATATTAGGACAAAAGTTATGAATAAAACTTACCCATCGGCAGTTGATGCCTTGCGGGACATCTTAAAAGACGGACAAAAATTGGCGGTTGGCGGTTTTGGTCTCTGCGGCATTCCTGAGGCTTTAATTCAGGCAGTGAAGGACTTAGGTGCTCAGAACTTAACTGCTATTGCTAATAATGCTGGCGTTGATGGTTTTGGTTTGGGCTTACTGCTCAATTCACGTCAAGTGAAAAAAATGGTTGCCTCGTATGTTGGCGAGAATAAAGAGTTTGAGCGTCAGTACTTGGCTGGTGAGTTAGAGCTTGAGTTCACGCCGCAAGGAACTCTGGCTGAAAAATTGCGTGCCGGTGGTTGCGGTATTCCTGCCTTCTATACCAAAACGGGTGTAGGTACTTTAGTTGCAGAAGGTAAAGAGGAAAAAGAATTTGATGGTGAAAAATACATTATGGAACGTGCAATCGTTTCCGATATCTCTTTAGTGAAAGCTTGGAAAGCAGATAAGTCTGGGAACTTGGTCTATCGCTATACAGCGCGCAACTTTAATCCGGTTGTGGCAATGGCTGGCAAGATCACGGTAGCTGAAGTAGAGGAGATCGTGGAGAACGGTCAGCTACATCCTGATCAGATTCATACGCCTGGCATCTATGTGCACCGCTTGGTCTTGCACAAGACACCAGAAAAGCGTATTGAGCAGCGCACCATGACTGCAACAGCGTAATTCCCCAAACAGTAAAGCCATAGAACAGAATATTTAGGAAGATCGATATGCCTTGGACAAGAGATGAGATGGCAGCACGTGCTGCTAAAGAATTAAAAGACGGTTACTACGTGAACTTAGGTATTGGTATGCCAACCTTAGTAGCAAATCATGTGCCCAAAGATATGGAAGTCTGGCTTCAGTCTGAAAATGGTTTATTGGGTATTGGACCTTTTCCAACAGAAGAAACAATTGATGCAGACTTAATCAATGCTGGTAAGCAGACAATTACTACTTTACCCGGCTCATCCATTTTTTCATCGGCAGATTCTTTTGGCATGATTCGTGGCGGCAAAATCAATATTGCGATTTTGGGTGCCATGCAAGTAAGTGAATATGGTGATTTGGCTAACTGGATGATTCCAGGAAAGATGGTCAAAGGCATGGGCGGTGCGATGGACTTGGTAGCCGGCGTAAAGCATGTTGTTGTGTTGATGGAGCACGTTGCTAAGAAAAAAGATGGCACTGAAGAGCTGAAGATTTTGCCTAAGTGCACATTACCCTTGACTGGTGTAGGCGTCATTAGCCAGATCATCACCGATCTTTGCGTCTTGGACATTACCCGCTCGGGCTTGAACTTGGTTGAACTAGCTCCAGGCGTTACTAAAGAAGAGGTAATTGCTAAGACGGGAGCCCCTGTTGATACAACGGGTTTTTGAGCAATTTATCAAGATGAATGAAATAATGGGATCACTATGTCAGGATCCCATTCTTCTGATTCAAAATCCACCTTGCCAATGATGAACTCTGGAACCGATTCCTCTCTCCATGCTCATAAAAAAGGTGATGCACAGCATACCCATAGCAAGCAAGTCTCCAATCAGAATTTACTTTTAATTGCCCTTGTTCTAACTTTAGGCTTTTCAGGGGTAGAGGGTGCAGCGGCTTACTTTGCGAATTCCTTAGCATTGATCTCCGATGCCGGTCATATGGTGACTGATGCGGCAGCTCTGGGTCTTGCCTTATTGGCACAAATTATTTCTCGTCGTCCGCCATCCCCGAGGCATTCTTTTGGTTTTGGTCGTGCTGAAGCACTTGCTGCCTTTGTAAATAGTATTGTGATGCTCGCTTTAGTGGTGTGGATTGTGTATGAAGCAATCACGCGCTTCTATGATCCACATAAGGTAGATGGCTTGACGGTAACGGTTGTTGCCGCTATTGGCCTGGTGATGAATCTCGTGGTTGCATGGGTGTTATCCCGCGATAAAAAAAGTGTTAATACTCGTGCTGCCTTGGTTCATGTCATGGGCGATTTACTGGGCTCTATTGCAGCCCTGATTGCCGGTGTAGTTATTCAGCTGACAGGCTGGATGCCAATTGATGCCATTCTCTCGATTTTGGTCTCCCTTCTTATTCTGAAATCGACTATCTCCATTCTGAAAGAGTCCTATCACTTCCTCATGGAGGGTGTACCGCTTCATATCGATTACTTGCAAGTGGGTACTGATTTAAGAAATGTTCCCGGTGTGCTCGCGGTACATGATTTGCATGTCTGGGAGATGACCCCTAGCTTTCCAGCGCTGATTGGCCATATTGAAATAGCCAATATGCAAGAGTGGCCACAGATCATGGCCAGAATTAATGCGATGCTTCTAGATAAGCACGGTATCGATCACGTGACTTTACAGCCAGAAGAGGTAGGTGATGATCACGATCATGAGCATGATCACGTGAGCCATGAAGTTCACAATGAAGCACAAGCTGCAAATGTATTTCATGATGGCGAAACTTTTTATGTTGATTGCACTAGTGGCGATGAAAAACACCGCATGGCCTATCACGCTTGGGGTAATCCAAGTAATTCAGTATTGATGTGTGTTCATGGCCTCACAAGACGGGGTAGTGACTTTAAGACTCTTGCTCAAGCAATGTGCAAAGACTATTACGTAGTGTGTCCGGATATCGTTGGTCGAGGTGACTCTGATCGCCTTGCCAATCCAATGATGTATGCCGTACCTCAGTATGTATCTGATATCGCAACGTTAGTGAAGAAGTTAGGCGTCTCCCAAATTGATTGGTTAGGCACTTCGATGGGTGGTTTGATTGGTATGGTGTATGCCGCAATGCCAAACTCACCAATACGTCGTATGTTGATTAATGATGTGGGTCCCAAGATTGAGCCCGAGGCAATTAAACGCCTTGGTTCTTATGTAGGCCAGCCATTTGCTTTTGCTGATCGCGCTGCTGCAATGACTCGTTTAAATGAAATCTGCGCCACCTTTGGTGAGCATACTCCAGAGGAGTGGGAGATCTATAACGGCCCTATGCTCGTTCAGAAGGACGGTAAATGGATCATGCATTACGACCCAGATATCTCTGTACCATTTGCTTCTGTAAATCCCATCATGGCAAAAGCGGGTGAGATGGCAATGTGGCACGCATTCAAGCAGATTCATATTCCGATGTTGATTGTGCGTGGTGGTGATTCGGATCTGCTTTCTGCTGCCACCGTTGCGCAGATGTGCAAAGTCAACCCTTATGCACGGAGTATCGAGATTCCCAATGTAGGTCATGCGCCAGCATTTGTGAAGCAAGAGCAAATTGCTTTAGCAAAAGAGTTCTTTAGTTAATTACTTTTAGTTGCCGATGGCAAACCCTCCTAGCAATTCAGAAAAAGATCCAATATTCATTGATGCTTGGTATGGGGAGCCAGCAGAATCGCACGCTCTTGGGGTTTCGCAGATCCTGCAAACTCTCAACTTAGACGAGGCAACCCTCATTGCAGCAGGCAATATTGCTCGTACGCATGGCAAAGAAGCGCTTATCAAGCTTATTGGTGAAGAGTCTGCCAAGTTACTGATTGGTTACCGCGGTTTACGTCAGGCACAAGCAAAGTTGCTGCGTGACGATGGTGGCTTAAGTGTTACTGGCCAAGAAGAGATGCTCCGAAAAATGCTTTTAGCGTTCGGTGATGACTTAAGGGTAGTTCTGATTTACCTTGCCTCCCGCCTGCAGACCTTACGTTGGATTACACAAGAGAAGATTGACATGCCTGCAGCTTGGGCTCAAGAAATTCTCAACATCGATGCCTCATTGGCCAATCGTCTAGGTATTTGGCAGATGAAGTGGGAGATGGAGGACTTGGCATTTCGGGCTCTCTCACCGCAAACTTATCGAGAGATCGCTAAGATGCTCGATGCAAAACGGATTGAGCGCCAATTATTCATCGATCAAATCGTCTTGCAATTACAAGCAGAATTAAAAGCTGCTCACATTGAAGGTGAAGTACTTGGTAGACCAAAACATATCTATAGCATCTGGAAAAAGATGGAAGGCAAATCCTTAGATTTTGCTAATCTGTATGACGTCAGAGCATTTCGCGTTTTGGTTGATGATGTGAAGTCTTGTTATGCCGTGCTAGGTATCGTGCACAACGTCTGGCAACCAGTTCCTCGCGAGTTTGATGATTACATCGCAAGACCTAAGCCAAACGGTTATCAATCCCTGCATACAGTGGTGATGAATGAGGATGGCACTGCCTTTGAGGTTCAGGTGCGTACACAAGAAATGCATCAGCAGGCTGAATTTGGTTTGGCTGCGCATTGGCGTTACAAAGAGGGCGCTTATATTGGTATGGCAACGCCGCCCAATCCTGTAAAAACCAATAAGCCCAGTATTGCCCATCAACAAGGCACGCATAGTGCTGAGGTGGCCTATGAGAGGCAGATTGCCTGGGCTCGTCAGCTGATCTCTTGGAAAGAAGATGCATGGGAGCAACTCAAACATCATGAGATTGATGATCACATTTACGTACTTACTCCTTTAGGAAAAGTGATCTCCCTGGAGAAGGGTTCAACACCGATTGATTTTGCTTATGCAGTCCATACAAATCTAGGTCATCGCTGCAGAGGCGCACGAGTAGATGGCGCGATGGTGCCGCTAGAGACAGCGTTAATGAATGGTCAAACCATAGAGATCATCGCTGTTAAACATGGTGGTCCATCACGGGATTGGATTAGTCCCGATAAAAATTATGTGCGCTCACAAAGAGCGCGTCAACGAGTGCGTGCTTGGTTTAATGCGCTTGATGATGAAGAGGCTGGTCAGTCGCACAAGGCTGTAGAAAATAAACCAGACGCAAACTCAGATATCAAAGTCGTGGCCACTGCGCCTGAAATTGTTCTGCGTAGTAGCAGTCATAAAGCGGGACGAGGTGGAGATGTTTTGGTGGTTGGCGTGGATTCTTTACTCACGCAGTTGGCTCGTTGCTGCCGGCCTGTTCCTCCGGATGCCATCGCAGGCTTTGTGACGCAAGGTAGAGGAGTCTCCATACATCGGCGCTCCTGCAAAACATTTAGAGGTTTATTAGAAAGAGCACCAGAGCGCGTGATTCAAACTGCGTGGACTGCTTCTGCGGCTGATCCCGTGGCAAATCAAGAGCAAAAAAAGGTGTTTCCTGCGGATTTAGTAGTGACGGGCTTAGATCGACCTGAGTTAATGCGGGAGCTGTTTGAGATTCTCACTAGGCAAGGCGTTCATGTCATTGATCTGCGTAAATCCGCTAAAAAAGGCCTTACCCAGATCCTTTTAACGATTGAGGTGAAGGATTCCGAGGTCCTACGACTGGTGCAAAACAGCTTAGAAGAGGTCAAAGGGGTCACCCAAGTGCGCCGCCGGTGATAAACTCTATGGCTATATAGGCTCGTAGCTCAGCTGGTTAGAGCACCACCTTGACATGGTGGGGGTCGTTGGTTCGAGTCCAATCGAGCCTACCAACGAATAAGACCCAAAAAGGATCTCCATTAGGAATCCAAAGAGGCGCGGATGCCCAAAAGCTACCGCGCTTTCTTTTTGGGAAAGATGTCAGAAATGAAGTTCAGTAAAGAAGATGGGGTCATCATGCTTGTAGTTACTCTGCCCGATGGATCAAAACGTGAGTTTGAGGCACCAGTTCGCGTTGCGGATGTGGCTCAAAGCATCGGTAGTGGTCTTGCAAAAGCTGCCTTGGGCGGCATAGTTGATGGCAAGATGGTGGATACCAGTTTTGTCATTGATAAAGATAGCCAACTTGCCATCATTACTGATAAGAGTCCAGAAGCCTTAGAGATTGTTCGCCACTCGACTGCACATTTATTAGCGTATGCCGTTAAAGAATTATTCCCTGAAGCACAGGTCACAATTGGCCCAGTGATCGAGAATGGTTTTTACTATGACTTTTCTTATCATCGTCCATTTACTCCGGATGACTTAGTTGCTTTAGAAAAGAAAATGACTGAGCTCTCTAAAAAAGATGAGCCGGTGACTCGTACTGTGATGCCGCGCGATGACGCAGTTGAGTTTTTTAAAAAGCAGGGCGAAAACTACAAAGCAGAATTGATTGCCAGCATTCCTCAAGGCGAAGATGTTTCTTTATATGCCGAAGGTAAGTTCACTGATTTATGTCGTGGGCCTCACGTACCATCCACTGGTAAGCTCAAGGTATTTAAGCTCATGAAGCTGGCTGGCGCTTACTGGCGTGGCGATAGCAAGAATGAGATGTTGCAGCGTATTTACGGTACAGCCTGGTTACGTAAAGAAGATCAAGATGCTTACTTGCATATGCTTGAAGAGTCTGAGAAGCGAGATCATCGCCGCCTCGGCAAACAACTCGATTTATTCCATTTCCAAGAAGAAGCTCCAGGTTTAATTTTCTGGCATCCAAAAGGCTGGTCTATTTGGCAAGAAGTTGAGCAATACATGCGTCGTGTATATCAACAAGAAGGCTATCAAGAAGTTAAAGCACCACAGATTTTGGATCGCGGTCTTTGGGAAAAATCAGGCCACTGGGAAAACTACAAAGAAAATATGTTTACGACGGAGTCGGAGAATCGTGCGTATGCATTAAAGCCGATGAACTGTCCAGGTCACGTACAAATTTATAACTCGGGTTTGCATAGCTATCGTGAATTGCCATTGCGCTTTGGTGAGTTTGGTCAATGTCACCGCAATGAACCGTCGGGCGCCTTACATGGTTTGATGCGTGTACGTGGTTTCACACAAGACGATGGCCATATTTTCTGTACTGAAGATCAAATTCAATCTGAGGTTGCAGCTTTTGATAAAGCAGTGCGCGCCGTCTATCAAGATTTTGGCTTTACCGAAGTGGCTGTAAAGCTCGCTTTACGTCCTGCTAAGCGTGTCGGTGACGATGCAATATGGGATAAAGCTGAAGAGGCACTTCGTGGCGCCCTCAAGGCTTCTGGCCAAGAATGGGAAGAATTGCCAGGCGAGGGTGCTTTTTACGGTCCGAAGATCGAATATCACCTCAAGGACTCTATTGGGCGTACATGGCAGTGCGGCACGATCCAGGTGGACTTCTCCATGCCGGCCCGTTTAGGTGCTGAATATGTGGCTGAAGACAATAGTCGTAAGACTCCAGTCATGCTCCATAGGGCAATTGTGGGCTCTTTAGAGCGTTTTATCGGTATTTTGATTGAAAATCACGCTGGAAACATGCCAGTTTGGCTGGCTCCGACCCAAGCTGTAGTCCTCAATATCTCGGGAAATTCTGCTGCATACGCACAAAAAGTGCAGCAATTACTGAAAAAACAAGGGTTTAGAGTCGAATCGGATTTGCGGAACGAGAAAATTACGTATAAAATACGCGAGCACGCATTACAGAAGATCCCATTTTTATTGGTTGTAGGGGATAAAGAATCTGAAAGTAATACGGTGGCCGTTCGTGCCCGTGGCGGAGTGGATTTAGGTGTAATGCCTATTGATGCTTTCGTTGCCCGACTCCAGCAGGATGTATCCCAAAAAGTCGGACCCGAGCCTAGCTAGGGTTAGAACGGTTTTTATTGTTTTTTTAAAGGAATTAAGAAGATCGCTACTGAAAAATTGCAGCGCATAAACCGGGAAATTACTGCTCCTGAAGTGCGTTTGATTGGAATAGATGGAGAGCCCATCGGTGTAGTTAAGTTGAGTGAAGCCTTGGCTTTAGCAGAAGAGAAAGAAACCGACTTGGTTGAAATTGCTCCGACTGCTGTGCCACCTGTAGTCCGCATCATGGACTTTGGCAAATTCAAATACCAAGAAGCTAAGCGGATGCATGAAGCAAAGCTGAAGCAAAAAGTTATTCAGGTGAAGGAAGTGAAATTCCGCCCTGGTACTGATGATGGTGACTACGGTGTGAAGCTACGCAATCTAATCCGCTTTTTGGAAGATGGCGATAAGACAAAGATTACGCTGCGGTTTCGGGGTCGTGAAATGGCCCACCAAGAAATCGGAGTCAGAATGTTGGAGCGTTTGAAGTTGGATCTCGTTGAATACGGCCAAGTCGAACAGTTTCCAAAGATGGAAGGCCGCCAGATGGTGATGGTATTGGCCCCCATTCGTAAGGCTAAGTAACCAGGTTCTACCTGGTTCTTATGTAGGGAGGCACTGAAAGGTGCTGGTAGTTTGAAGTGCTCCTAGGTACAGGAAGCGTAACCGTCGGTTACCACCTATGTTGCACAAGTAATTGAAGGGGTGCTTTATGCCCAAGATGAAGAGCAAGAGTAGCGCTAAAAAGCGCTTCACGGTTCGCGCAGGCGGAACGATTAAACGAGGTCAGGCTTTCAAACGCCACATCCTCACCAAGAAGACCACAAAGAATAAGCGTCACCTCCGTGGTTCCACAGAAGTTGCGAAAGCTGACGTTAAGTCAATTCGCTCCATGCTTCCATACGCTTAACCTCAGACTAGATTAGGAGAATTAAATGCCAAGAGTCAAACGTGGGGTTACAGCAAGAGCCCGTCATAAGAAAATCACCGATGCTGCTACAGGTTACCGTGGCCGTCGCAAGAACGTATTCCGTATTGCTAAGCAAGCGGTTATGCGTGCTGGTCAATATGCATATCGTGACCGTCGCAATAAGAAACGTGTATTCCGCGCTTTGTGGATTGCTCGTATCAACGCGGCAGTTCGTCAGCATGACATGACCTATAGCGTATTCATGAATGGTATGAAGAAAGCCGCAATCGAACTCGATCGCAAAGTGCTTTCTGATATGGCCATTGCTGACAAAGCGGCTTTCGCTGCTTTGGTTACTCGGATCAAATCCGTAGTAAACGCTGCAGCTTAATCTTAGTTTTTTAAACTAAGCTGCAATGGTTTCTCTCGACCACATTGTCGAGGATGCTAAACGTGATTTCCTCGGAGCTGCCGATGCGGCAGCTCTAGAGGACGCGAAAGCCAAGTATCTCGGTAAGTCAGGTGTTCTCACTGAGCGTTTAAAAGCGCTTGGTGGAATGTCGCCTGAGGAGCGCAAGAGTGCTGGCGCCCAAATTAATCAAATCAAAACTCAAGTAGAAACTGCATTACAAGAGCGTCGCCAAGCATTGGCTGATGCTGTGTTAATGCAACGTCTCGCGGCAGAGTCCATTGACGTATCCTTGCCTGGCCGTGGCCAAGCAGTAGGTAGCTTACATCCTGTAATGCGAACCTGGGAACGTGTTGAGGAGATCTTCCGTTCGATTGGTTTTGATGTAGCAGACGGCCCAGAAATTGAAACCGATTGGTTTAATTTCACCGCCTTAAATAGTCCTGAGAATCATCCTGCGCGATCAATGCAGGATACCTTTTACATTGATGGCAAAGACTCGAACGAGAAGCCTTTGTTATTACGCACGCATACCAGCCCCATTCAGGTTCGTTATGCAAGTGAGCATGTCAAGAAATACGCCAACACTGATGTGATGCCACCAATTAAAGTGATTGCACCAGGAAGAACCTATCGTGTAGATAGTGATGCAACGCATTCTCCGATGTTCCATCAAGTTGAAGGCCTCTGGATTGCAGAAACAGTTTCTTTTGCAGATCTAAAGGGTGTATACACCGATTTCTTGAGAACCTTCTTTGAAACAAATGAATTACAGGTTCGTTTCCGCCCTTCGTATTTCCCATTCACAGAACCTTCTGCTGAAATCGATATGGCTTTTGGTAGCGGTAAGCTTGCCGGCCGCTGGTTAGAGATCTCTGGGGCAGGGCAGGTGCATCCAAACGTACTGCGTAATATGGGTATCGACCCAGAACGCTATACCGGCTTTGCCTTTGGTTCTGGTTTAGAGCGTTTAACGATGTTACGTTATGGCGTTGACGATTTACGTCTTTTCTTTGAAAACGATCTTCGTTTCTTAGCGCAGTTCCCTGCATAACAAATCAATATTACAAATTTATATAGAGCGCTATGCAATTTTCTGAATCTTGGCTTCGTCAGTATGTAAACCCATCACTCGACAGTGATGCACTGGGTCATGCAATGACAATGGCTGGTTTAGAGGTTGAAGAGCAGCATTCAGTTGCACCTGCATTTACCAAGATCGTCGTTGCACAGATTCTGTCTGCAGAGCAACACCCAGATGCAGATCGTTTACGAGTTTGCAAAGTAGATGCGGGTACCGGTCAAGAACTGCAAATCGTATGTGGAGCTCCTAACGCACGTGCTAGTATCAAAATCCCATGCGCGATAGT
Source organism: Polynucleobacter ibericus (assembly GCF_018687955.1). NCBI lineage: Bacteria > Pseudomonadati > Pseudomonadota > Betaproteobacteria > Burkholderiales > Burkholderiaceae > Polynucleobacter > Polynucleobacter ibericus. The sequence goes on from NZ_CP061309.1 coordinate 773,748, forward strand.
TGGTGCTGAGCTGCCTCCAGCTGAAGCAGGTGGCAAGCCATTCATGATTAAGGTTGGCAAGCTGCGTGGTGTTGAGAGTCAAGGCATGCTCTGCTCAGGTCGTGAACTTGGTTTAGGTGATGATCACGAAGGCATTCTCGAGTTACCTGAAGATGCCCCAGTTGGAAAAGATATTCGTGAGTACCTCAATCTCGATGATCAAATCTTTGTCATTAAATTAACGCCAAACAAAGCCGATTGCCTCTCATTAATGGGGATGGCAAGAGAAGTCTCAGCAATCACTGGCGCTACACTCTGTGCGCCAAAGTGGACTCCGCCTGCAGTAACAATCGAAGATAAGCGTAAAGTCACAGTAGAAAATAAAGAGCTTTGCGGACGCTTTGCTGGTCGAGTAATTCGTGGTGTGAATCCGCAAGCTAAAACTCCTGATTGGATGATTCAGCGTCTTTGTAATGCTGGTCAAAGAAGTATTTCTGCTTTGGTGGATCTATCTAACTATGTGATGTTAGAAATGGGCCAACCAACCCATGTATTTGATATTGATAAATTGAATGGCGATATCAATGTTCGCTGGGCAAAAGCAGGTGAAACACTGGAGCTTCTCAACGGTCAAACAGTGACCTTGCAAGGCCCAGACTCTGCAGGCAAGATGCAAGAAGCAGGGGTTGTTGCTGATCAGAATGGTCCAGTAGCACTTGCAGGCATCATGGGCGGAAATCACTGCGCAGTAACTGATGACACTGAGAATATCTATGTTGAAGCGGCTTATTGGTTGCCTTCAGCAATCCAAGGACGTGCACGTCGTTTTAATTTCAGCACAGATGCTGCTCATCGTTTTGAACGCGGCGTAGATCCGCAAAACACAGTTAATTGCTTGGAATATCTCAGTGCTTTAATCATTGAGGTTTGCGGTGGTCAAGCAGGCCCTGTCGATGATCAAGTTCTCAATCTTCCTGAGCGTAAGCCGGTCAAAATGCGTTTGGCTAGGGCCGAAAAAGTTATCGGCATTCCACTAACAAGTGAAGTAGTAGCGGATGTATTTAAGCGTCTCGGTTTTGAATTCAAGCAAGAGGGTGATGCTTTTGTTGTTACACCTCCAAGCTATCGCTTTGATATTGAAATCGAAGAAGACTTAATTGAAGAAGTCGCACGCATGTACGGCTTTGAAAATATCCCTGATCAACCACCAGTAGCCTCATTGAAGATGAGTGCTAAAGCGGAAGCGAAGCGTGGTATTCATTTATTGCGTCAACGTTTAGCTTTGCAAGGTTACCAAGAGGCGGTCAACTTTGGTTTCACGGATCTTGAAAGTGAGCAGCGTTTAGCGGGAGCTAAAGAGCAGGACCTCATTAAGGTGCTCAATCCAATCGCCAATCAATATGGCGTGATGCGCAGCAATCTATGGGGTGGCTTGCTTGGCAACCTTAAAGCTAATTTGAACCGCGGAGCAGGTCGTGTTCGCTTGTTTGAGACTGGTCGCGTATTTAAGCGTGACTCTAATGTGCAAGAAGAAGCTGGCAAAGTAACCGGTTTTCATCAACCGCAAAAAATCGGTGGCCTTGCTTATGGTTCATTCGTACCTGAGCAGTGGGCTAATGCAACGCGTGCAGTAGATTTCTTTGATGTAAAGGGTGACCTTGAGCGTGTTTTAGATCCGCTTCATTTTGTAACAGAAGGCGCACAACATCCAGCACTGCATCCCGGTCGCTCTGCCCGGGTAACTTTGAAGTCCGGAAAAAACAATATTGCCATTGGTTGGATAGGTGAATTGCATCCTGGTTTGCAACAAGCCTACGAATTACCGCAAGCACCAGTTCTATTTGAGTTGGATTTAGATCCTATTCGCGAACTGGGTTTACCGATTCCAGAAGAGTTAAGTAAATTTCCTGCAGTGCAACGAGATTTAGCTTTGGTAGTCAAGCAAAGTGTTTCCGCGCAATCTTTATTGGATGCCATGTTTGCAAGTAAGCAGAATTTTGTGCGCAATATTGAGCTCTTTGATGAGTTCAAACCTAAGGCAGGATCGAGCAGCATGGCCGATGACGAGAAAAGCTTAGCTTTCCGAGTCAACCTCCTAAACCCTAGTGAAACTTTGCAGGACCCCCAAATTGATGCAGTAATGGCTGCTTTATTGAGCGCCGTTGAGAAAAAATGCGCAGCGCGTCTTCGCTAGGTTTAATATTAGGCATAAATCAAATAATTAATTAGTTACCAAAGAGACAAGCAATGACTGAATTGATTTCTAACGACACCGTTACCAAGAATGAGCTATCTGAAGCTCTCTTTGATCAAGTGGGACTAAATAAGCGTGAAGCGAAAGACATGATTGATGCTTTCTTTGATCGCATTGGCCAGTCACTTGAGACGGGTGTTGAAGTCAAGATTTCAGGCTTTGGTAATTTCCAGTTGCGCAATAAATCGGCTCGTCCTGGCCGAAATCCAAAAACAGGTCAAATGATTCCGATTGCTGCCAGACGCGTAGTTACTTTTCACGCCAGTCAAAAGCTTAAAGATGTAGTGGAGTCACATGCTCGAGAAAACCGAGTTTGATGCCAGCTCAGCGCTGCTGAGCTCTCAACTTCCTCCGATACCCGCTAAGCGTTACTTCACTATTGGTGAGGTAGCCGATCTTTGCGGTGTTCGCTCACACGTTCTGCGCTATTGGGAGCAGGAGTTTACCCAGCTTAGCCCTCAGAAGCGTCGTGGTAACCGCCGCTATTACCAGCATCATGAGGTGGTCTTAATTAGAAAAATTCGTTCACTTCTGTACGAAGAAGGATTTACGATTAGTGGTGCACGCAATCGCCTTGAGGAAGCTCGCGGCGACTTACGTCTTCGCGAAGAATTACAAGCCGTTCTGCAGATTCTCTCTAAATAGTTACTGCTACAATTTTGTCTTTCGTCGGGGCGTAGCGCAGCCTGGTAGCGTACATGCATGGGGTGCATGTGGTCGGAGGTTCAAATCCTCTCGCCCCGACCATTCAAATCCTCAATCTCTAAAGTGCCCACTCCATGACAAGTACAAATAAATCCATTGAATACTTCGGCCTAAAAATTCCTTTTTTGGCGCATTTAGGTGTGGTTCCGGAATATGCAAAAGACGGGAAGTCTCGTATCAGTCTAGAAATAAGGCCTGAGTATGAGAATAGTTTTGGTATCGCGCATGGCGGCGTCATCATGACCCTGTTAGATTTTGCGATGGGGGCAGCAGCCAGAAGTACTACAGATGTCCCTTTGGGTGCGATGACTATAGATATGACCGTGAGCTTCCTACGGCCTAGTGTTGGCAAAATTGCGGTTGAAGGCAGTATCCTGAAGTCCGGTAAAACGATTAATTATTGTGAAGCCATTGTTTTGAATGAGGCGGGGGAGATAACCGCTAAATCTAGTGGCACATTTATGCTTAGAAAATCAGGTGCACCTTGATTAATCATAGTATTTATAATGATTATATATTTTATTTAATTTAATTAATATAGCACTATTAAATATAAGTTAATCATCCGATAATATATTGCCTGATAGATTAATTTATATATAATGATCTTCTATTACAGATTAATATAGTCTGTATATAACAATTTATTACTCGGAGATTGAAAACAATATGCCTTCTTACAAAGAGCTTTTAGCCCAACGTGAGCAGTTGGATAAACAGATTAAAGAAGCAATTGCCTTGGAAAAGGCTGATGGTATCGCTAAGGCTAAGTTAATTATTGAGCAGTACAACCTTACCGCTACTGATTTATTTAGCCGTAAAGCCGGCGTTAAAAGTACTGGTGGCAAGGTAGCCCCTAAGTATCGCAATTCCTCTACAGGTGAGACTTGGACTGGTCGCGGTAAAGCGCCTAAGTGGATTGAGGGTAGGGATCGTAGCAGCTACTTGATCTAAGCTATTGTTTTAATTGAGTTTAAATGTAAAGGCCGCTCTTTAGCGGCCTTTTCTTTCCTTTGCTTGCCCTAAACACACTTTCTAGCAAGAGCCTCCACAAATAAGGGTTCAAGCAAGTCATGTCTGGATCCCTGTGCCCATGCATCTTCTGCCTCTGGATTGGTGGCAGGATAGCCAATAATGAGCGGATTAAGGTCAATTAAGCCGTTTTCAAGCTCCTTTTTAATATTTTCACTCAAAGGGTGCTTGGCGCCGGAATTTTCATCAACCAGTGTTACTACCCCAGGGTGAAGCTTAATAAAACCTTCATCTACTAAAATAGGTATGCGCTGTGTGTCCTTGTTTTTACTCAGATAATGTATCAGATGAACCTGCTCAACAGGGGGTATAAGGGCATCCAAAAAGATGAGATCAGGGGCAATTGAGACTGCTTTCATGAGCCCCTCTAGGCTATCAACCGCCATTTCCATATCAACTTTGAGTTGCCAGTCGGCAATAGATTCCATTAGCTCCTGACCATTCTCAGATCGTCTAAATATCCCCATGGCTACGCAGTTTTGGGTAGTTTTTTGCCGCATGGCTCTTTTTCTGCGTTGTAACTGCTGCTCTAAAGAGCTGGCCAATATTCGCCTGTGTCCGCCACGGGTTTTCCAGGCAATCAGCTCACCGAGTTCTACCATTTTCTGAACTGTACCCAAGGAAACCTGCAAAATCTTGGCGCTTTGACGAGTACTGAGATATTCCGTTTCTGGGGTAATTGATTTCATATTTCCCTTGATTTCATTTAATTGTTTGAAGATTTAGAGAATAAAAATCAAATCCATTTGAATCTGTCGGCAAACCTTTAAAGCGGGGTAGGAAAGTTCTTATTCATTCCTCTTGGATAGGGAGATACCCCTGAATCCCTGAAAATCAGGGAAAGCCCTTTATGTATCAATGGTCATTCGTGTTAAATTACTGTCGTAGTACCGGTATTTGCACAGATCAATTCGTGAAGCGGTATAGCCGTAGAGCGGATGGTTTTAACCACAGTTTTTAATCGGGAAACCCGATGAAAGGTGAGCATCATGATGCAGGATCAAAGAGATAACTCCTATCTCTTCGGCGGAAACGCCCCCTACGTAGAGGAACTCTACGAATCCTACTTGCACGATCCAGCTTCCGTAGCTGATCACTGGCGAGATTATTTCGATAACGTAAAACAGGTTCCAGCAGTTGACGGTTCATCTAGAACTGACATTGCCCATGGACCGATTGTTGCTTCATTTGCTGAGCGCGCTAAGCAAGGTCCTATCAGAACGATTTCTGATTCGGCTGACTCAGAGATGGGCCGCAAACGCGTTGCTGTTCAGCAGTTAATTGCCGCGTATCGTAACGTTGGCAATCGCTGGGCAAACTTAGATCCATTAAAGCGGACAGAGCGCCAGGATATTCCTGAGTTAGATCCCGCTTTCTATGGCTTCACTGATGGCGATATGGATATCGTCTTCAATACCAGTAATACATTCTTCGGCAAAAACGAAATGTCCTTGCGCGATTTGCTTCAAGCATTGCGCGAAACCTATTGCGGCACGATTGGTGTCGAGTTCATGTTTATTGCCGACCAGAAAATTAAGAAGTGGTGGCAAGAAAAATTAGAGTCTATTCGCTCAACTCCACAATTTAATGTGGAAGAGAAGCGTCAGATCTTGGATCGCGTGACTGCTGCTGAAGGCTTAGAGCGTTACCTCCAGGCCAAATACGTTGGTCAAAAGCGCTTCTCCCTCGAGGGTGGTGAAAGTTTCATCGCCTGTATGGATGAGCTAATCCGTGATGCTGGTAATAAAGGCGTTCAAGAGATTGTGATTGGTATGGCCCACCGCGGTCGTCTCAACGTACTGGTAAATACTCTAGGCAAGATGCCAAAAGACTTGTTTGCTGAGTTTGAGCACAAGGGCCCAGAAACATTGCCTGCCGGTGACGTTAAATACCACCAAGGTTTCTCCAGCGATATTTCCACTCCTGGCGGACCGGTTCACTTGTCATTGGCATTTAACCCATCCCATTTAGAGATCGTTAACCCAGTCGTTGAAGGCTCTGCTCGCGCTCGTATGGAGCGTCGTGGTGACATGTTGGGTGAGCAAGTAATGCCAGTGTTAGTTCACGGTGATGCAGCGATTGCAGGTCAGGGTGTAATGCAAGAGACTTTGGCGATGTCTGAAGTACGTGGGTATTCCACTGGCGGCACCGTCCATATCGTTATTAATAATCAGATTGGTTTCACTACATCAGATCCGCGCGACTTGCGTTCGAGTTTGTATTGCACCGACATCATGAAGATTGTGGATGCGCCTGTATTGCATGTAAATGGTGATGATCCTGAAGCGGTAGTTTTAGCTACAAAGTTAGCTCTTGAATTCCGCATGAAGTTTCACAAGGATGTTGCAATTGACATTATCTGCTTCCGTAAATTGGGTCACAACGAGCAAGATACGCCTGCAATGACCCAGCCTTTGATGTACAAAATTATTGCTGCGCATCCTGGCACACGTAAGGTTTATGCCGACAGATTAGAAGCTCAAGGTGTATTACCTGTTGGTACCGGCGACCTGATGGTCAAAGAGTACCGTGCCGCGATGGACGAGGGTAAGCAAACTTCTGATCCAGTCTTGAGTAACTTCAAAGGTAAGTTTGCGGTTGATTGGGCGCCTTTCTTGAATAAGAAGTGGACTGATGAAGCCGATACAGCGATTCCATTAACTGAGTGGAAACGTTTGGCCGAGAAGATTTCAACCATTCCAGCCGACTTCAAGGCTCATCCATTAGTTGCGAAGGTCTATAACGATCGCGCAGCAATGGGTCGTGGCGAGGCAAATGTTGACTGGGGCATGGGTGAGCACATGGCTTTCGCTTCCTTGGTTGCAAGCGGTTATCCAGTACGTTTATCTGGCGAAGATAGCGGACGCGGTACCTTTACCCACCGTCATGCGGTATTGCATGAGCAAAACCGTGAGAAGTGGGATACCGGCACTTACATTGCGCTCCAGCATGTGACTAAAGATCAAGCACCGTTTGTGGTGATTGACTCGATTCTTTCTGAAGAGGCGGTACTTGGTTTTGAATACGGTTACGCCGCTGCAGAACCGAACACCTTAACTATTTGGGAAGCGCAGTTCGGTGACTTTGCTAACGGCGCTCAAGTGGTTATTGACCAGTTCATCGCATCAGGTGAGGTGAAGTGGGGTCGCGCCAACGGTTTGGTCATGATGTTGCCGCACGGTTATGAGGGCCAGGGTCCAGAGCATTCCTCTGCACGTCTGGAGCGTTTCATGCAGTTGTGTGCTGATACCAATATGCAAGTGATTCAGCCGACTACTGCTGCGCAAATCTTCCACGTATTGCGTCGTCAGATGATTCGTCAGTTCCGCAAGCCGCTGATCTTGATGACACCAAAATCATTGCTGCGTAATAAAGAAGCTGCGTCACCTTTATCTGAGTTCACAAAAGGCGGTTTCCAAACTGTGATTGGTGAGCGTGATGACACCATTGATCCAAAGCAAGTTACCCGTTTGGTAATGTGCTCAGGCAAGGTCTATTACGACTTGGTGAAGCAGCGTGCTGAGAAGAAGATTGGCGATGTTGCCATTATTCGCTTAGAGCAGTTGTATCCATTCCCGCACAAAGCAGTGACTGCTGAAATGAAAAAGTATCCAAAGCTAGAGGATGTGGTGTGGTGTCAAGATGAGCCACAAAACCAAGGTGCCTGGTTCTTTGTACAGCACAATATCTTGGAAAATATGTCTGATGGCATGAAGTTGGGCTATGCGGGCCGTCCTGCATCAGCATCACCAGCTTGTGGTTACGCCCATCTCCACCAAGAACAGCAGAAGTCATTACTGAATGCGGCATTTGCCAAACTCAAAGGTTACGTGATCACGAAATAATCGTCTTCATAACTCAACATACACACAAATATATAAACAGGATTAATCATGGCTATTTTCGAAGTTAAAGTTCCCCAACTCTCAGAGTCAGTTGCTGAAGCAACTTTGTTGCAATGGAAAAAGAAGGTTGGTGACGCTGTCGGTCAAGACGAGATCTTGATCGAAATCGAAACAGATAAAGTGGTTCTCGAAGTTCCGGCACCTTCCGCTGGTGTTTTGACAGAAATCGTAGTTGCTGACGGTGGCACTGTAGTTGCTGAGCAGTTGATTGCAAAGATCGATAGCACCGCTGTTGCAGCCGCCGCTCCTGCTGCCGCTGCACCTGCAGCTGCACCAGCTGCTGCTCCTGCAGCAGCCCCAGCAAAAGCAGCGGCTCCTGCCGCTAAAGCGGGCGCAGCTGCTGCTCCTTCTGCTGCAAAAATTCTGGCGGAGAAGGGTGTCGACGCTGGACAAGTTGCTGGTTCTGGACGCGATGGCCGCATCACTAAAGGCGATGCATTGAACGCTTCTGCAGGTGGAGCTAAGTCTGCTGCATTGCCAAGCGCACCAATCCCGATGGGCGATCGCCCTGAAGAGCGCGTTCCAATGAGCCGCTTGCGTGCTCGTATTGCTGAGCGTTTGCTTGAGTCACAAGCCAACAACGCTATCTTGACTACTTTCAATGAAGTCAATATGGGTCCAGTAATTGCTTTGCGTAATAAATACAAAGATCAATTTGAGAAGACTCATGGCGTGAAGTTAGGCTTCATGTCTTTCTTCGTAAAAGCAGCGACACACGCTTTGAAGAAATTCCCATTACTCAATGCCTCTGTTGATGGTAACGACATCGTTTACCACGGCTACTTTGATATTGGTATCGCAGTGAGCTCACCGCGTGGCTTGGTAGTGCCAATTCTGCGTGACGTTGACCAAATGAACTTGGCCGACATCGAGAAGAAGATTGCTGAGTTTGGTACTAAGGCTCGCGAAGGGAAGTTGTCTATTGAAGAGTTGACTGGCGGTACATTCTCCATCTCTAACGGTGGCGTATTTGGTTCCATGCTCTCTACACCGATCATCAACCCACCGCAATCTGCAATTTTGGGTATCCACGCAACTAAGGACCGTGCTGTAGTTGAAAATGGTCAAGTCGTTGTGCGCCCAATTAACTACCTGGCTTTGTCGTACGATCACCGCATCATTGACGGCCGCGAGGCTGTGCTTGGTTTGGTTGCTATGAAGGATGCGTTGGAAGATCCTTCACGTCTTCTCCTTGATTTGTAAGAAGGGAAGATCATGAGCCAAGCATTTGACGTAGTAGTTATTGGCGGTGGCCCTGGTGGCTACATCGCCGCAATTCGTGCAGCGCAACTCGGTTTCAAGGTTGCCTGTGCTGAATCTAGTTCATATGATGATCCTAAGGGTGAGCCACGTTTAGGCGGTACATGCTTGAATGTGGGCTGCATTCCTTCTAAGGCCTTATTAGCTTCTTCTGAGGAATTTGAGAAGATTAATCATCACGCTGCTGATCATGGAATTAAAGTAGGTGCTGTAAGCATCGACTCTAAGAAGATGATTGCCCGTAAAGATGACATTGTTACCAAGATGACTGGTGGTATTCAGTACTTGTTCCGCAAGAACAAAATCACTTTGTTAAAAGGCCATGCTTCATTTGAAGGTAAGGGCGCTGATGGCTATCAAATCAAAATTGATGGCAAAGATAAAACTACAGTTACAGGCAAGAATGTCATCATTGCAACTGGCTCTAAGGCGCGTCATCTTCCTGGCATCACTGTAGACAATGTGTTGATCTGCGATAACGAAGGTGCTTTGAAGTTTGACTCCGCTCCTAAGAAAATGGGTGTCATCGGCGCTGGCGTAATCGGTTTGGAGTTAGGTTCTGTATGGCGCCGTCTTGGTGCTGAAGTGACTGTGCTTGAAGCAATGCCTTCATTCTTGGGTGCTTGTGATATCGGTATTGCTAAGGAAGCCCAAAAGCTTTTTGCTAAACAAGGTTTAGACATTCATACTGGCGTAAAAATTGGCGATGTGAAGGCCGATAAGAAGGGTGTAGTGGTTAACTACACCGATAGCGCTGGTAAGGCTGCGAAGTTGGAATGCGATCGCTTAATCGTTTCTGTTGGTCGCGTACCAAACACCGACAAATTAGGTTTAGACAAGATTGGTCTCAAAGTAGATGAACGCGGCTTCATTCCTATTGATGACCATACTTGCGCAACTGCAGCACCTGGTGTGTACGCTGTTGGTGACGTCGTGCGTGGACCAATGTTGGCACATAAAGCAGAAGACGAAGGTGTCTTAGTTGCTGAAGTGATTGCTGGTCAAAAACCACATATCGATTACAACTGCATTCCTTGGGTTATCTACACTGATCCTGAGATTGCATGGGTTGGTAAAACAGAACAAGCACTCAAAGAAGCTGGTGTTGCTTATAAAGCAGGTCAGTTCCCATTTGCTGCTAACGGCCGTGCATTAGGCATGGGTCGTGCCGATGGTTTCATCAAAGTGTTAGCTGATGCTAAGACCGATGAGATTCTTGGCGTTCACATCATTGGTGCCAATGCTTCTGACCTTATTGCTGAAGCAGCGGTTGCTATGGAATTCAAAGCAGCAGCAGAAGATATTGCTCGTATCTGTCATGCACATCCAAGTTTGTCTGAAGTGATGCGCGAAGCAGCATTAGCGACGGACTCACGTGCATTAAATATGTAATTGAAAACCATTGAGTATTACCAACAAGAGTTAAAAGCGCGCGGGTATCAGAGTGATCCCGCGCAGCTTCGTGCTGTAGAGCGTCTGCAGGAATGTGAAGACGAGTGGATTGCTTACAAAGAAATCCGCAGCAACACCCTAAAGAAAAAGATTTTTAAACCTACGCTTCCCCGTGGTCTGTACCTATGGGGTGGGGTGGGTCGCGGTAAGTCTTTCTTGATGGATTGCTTTTATGCAGCCTCACCGCTTGAGAAAAAGATTCGCATTCACTTTCATGAATTCATGCGGGAAGTGCATCGCGAACTGCATGAGCTCTCAGGTCTATCGGACCCACTGGATGAGTTAGCAAAACGTATTTCAAATCGCTATCGTCTTATCTGCTTTGATGAGTTTCATATTAACGACATCGCTGATGCGATGATTTTGTATCGCTTGCTTGACGCGCTCTTTGTGGATCGTGTGCAATTTGTGATGACATCAAACTACCGCCCTGATCAGCTTTATCCAAATGGATTGCATCGCGATAGACTTATACCGGCGATTAAGTTATTAGAAGAAAAGCTTGATGTTCTAAATGTGGATGCAGGTAATGATTACCGTAGAGTGCAGATGGCCCAGGTAGAGGCCTATCTCACCCCGGTCAATGCAGAGACTCAAGCAACACTAGGGCAAATGTTCCAAACATTGATTGGAAATCAAAAAGAGACCAGTAATCCAATCTTAAATATTGAGTCGCGTGAACTGCGTCCACTGCATATGGCTGATGGTGTAGTTTGGTTTGACTTTAAAACGCTGTGCTGTGGTCCGCGCTCTCAAAATGACTACCTAGAGATAGCCAATCAGTTTCATACGGTGATTCTGTCTGGGGTTCCTTATATGCCGCCAAGGATGACGAATGAAGCCCGTCGCTTTATTTGGCTAATCGACGTTCTATACGACCATAAGATCAAACTAATCATCTCAGCAGAGGTTCCAGCCCCAGATTTGTATACCGAGGGTCAAATTACCGCTGAATTCTCCCGAACCGTGTCCCGTTTGATCGAGATGCAGTCCCGTGACTACCTAGATGCGCCGCGCCGGGTAATTGATACCAGCTTGACCTAAAATAGGGTCATGAGCAGCTTTTCACCCCTAAATGCCGACTTGCATTGCCATTCAGTGATTTCTGACGGTACTTTGACGCCTGAGGAATTGGCGGAACGCGCAAAAGCGAATGGGGTACATTTGTGGGCGCTGACCGACCATGATGAGTTAGGTGGTCAACAGCGCGCTCGAGATGCGGCTAGCGCACTCAAGATTGATTACCTCTCTGGTGTAGAGATCTCTGTGACCTGGATGGGTGAGACTATTCACATCGTTGGCTTGGGAATTGATGCAGAGCATATTGGAATTATCGAGGGCTTGCGTATGACGCGTGACGGTCGTGCGAATCGCGCGCAGCTAATGGCAGAGCAACTACTTAAGGTAGGAATTCCAGGTGCATATGAAGGTGCCCTGCATTTTGCTGGCAATCATGAGTTGATCTCAAGAACTCACTTCGCCCGTTTTCTGGTCGAGCAGGGTGTCTGTCGTAATACAGAGCATGTATTTAAAAATTATTTGATTGAAGGCAAGCCAGGATATGTGCCTCATCAATGGGCTAGCCTGGACAATGCAGTTCAGTGGATTAAGGCTGCTGGTGGTGTGGCGGTGATTGCGCACCCTGGTCGTTACAGTAGACTCAATGCCATGCAAATGGATGAGCTCTATAAACACTTTAAGGATATTGGCGGCTTGGCGATTGAGGTGATTACTGGCAGTCATAGCCCAGATCAGTACAAAACTTTTGCAAAGATCGCACAACAATACGGATTTTTGGCTTCTCGAGGTTCGGATTTTCATGATCCAAACGAGAGTCATATTGATTTAGGCAATTTGCCACATTTACCAGACCATCTAACTCCAGTATGGTCTGCCTTTCATTAAATGCTTAACCGCTGAACTCATTAACTACTAAGAAAAAGAATACAGATGTTTGCTGAACGCGTTCTCTCTGGCATGCGACCAACTGGTAACCTGCACTTGGGTCACTACCATGGTGTCTTAAAGAACTGGGTACGCTTGCAGTCCGAATACCCTTGCTTCTTTTTCGTGGCTGACTGGCACGCATTAACTACCCATTACGAAACTCCCGATGTGATTGAGCAATCCGTATGGGATATGGTGATTGATTGGTTGGCGACAGGTGTAGACCCAAATCAAGCCACGTTATTTATTCAAAGCAAAGTGCCTGAGCACGCCGAACTCTTTTTATTGCTCTCTATGGGAACCCCATTAGGCTGGCTTGAGCGGGTGCCTACCTATAAAGATCAGATTGAGAAGCTTAAGGAAAAGGATTTGCAGACCTATGGTTTCTTAGGTTATCCACTGCTGCAAGCGGCCGATATTTTGATTTATCGAGCGCAGTTTGTGCCCGTGGGAGAAGACCAAGTGCCTCACGTAGAAATGACTCGTGAAGTAGCACGTCGCTTTAACTATTTATATGGACGTGAACCAGGATTTGAAGAAAAGGCCTTAGAAGCCGTCAAGAAGCTTGGTAGTAAGCGTGCCAAGATGTATGCAGAATTACGCGTAGCATTCCAAGAGCGTGGTGATGAGGAGGCATTAGAGCAAGCTAAAGCATTGCTGCATGAAGCCCAAAGCCTGTCTATGGCTGATCGCGAAAGACTCTTTGGTTTTTTAGAGGGTGCGCGAAAAATTATTCTTCCTGAACCGCAAGCATTACTAACTACGGCATCACGTATGCCTGGTATTGATGGTCAGAAGATGTCCAAATCCTATGGCAACACCATTAGCATTCGTGAAAATCCAGAAGATGTAATTAAAAAGATTCGCACGATGCCAACCGATCCTGCACGGGTTCGTAGAACAGATGTGGGTGATCCAGCACGTTGCCCGGTATGGCAGCTGCATACCGTTTACTCCAGTGAGGAGACAAAGCAATGGGTAGAAAAGGGTTGTAAATCAGCTGGTATTGGATGTCTTGAGTGTAAGCAGCCCGTCATTGATGCTATTTTGGCTGAACAGCAACCCATGTTTGAACGCGCCCAGAAATACTTGGATGACCCAAGTCTGTTGCGCTCGATTATTGCTGATGGCTGTGATAAGGCTCGTAAAGTCGCGCAAGAAACCATGCGTGAGGTTCGTGAGTCAATGGGCCTTGCTTACGATTGAGGTTTGATCTTGCCTAATGCGCATGATGTTATTCCGAATGCCTCTCCTTGGGTGAGACGATTTGCGCCACTCATTGCAAAGGGCGGGGTGGTGCTGGATTTAGCATGTGGATCTGGGCGTCATTCTGAATTCATTGCAGGCCTGGGTTATGAAGTCTTGGCGGTTGATCAAGATGTCACAACTGTAGAGTCTCTCGGTAATCCATTAATTACTCCCAAGCACCTCAATCTTGAAGAGGCGGATTGGCCTCTTACTGGCCCTGAGTTCAGTGCGATTGTGGTGACCAACTATCTTTATCGCCCACATTGGGATGAACTGCCCAAAATGCTCCAAAAAGACGGCGTACTCATCTACGAAACGTTTGCCTTAGGGAATGGTGATTTTGGCAAACCTTCCAACCCTAATTTCCTCTTAAACCCCGGGGAATTGCTCACTTTTGCCTCCCGTAATGGGCTCAAGGTAGTGGCATATGAGGATATTTATGTGGATCAGCCCAAACCAGCTATGGTTCAGCGCCTATGCGCCGTAAAAGGTGAGCTAAAACAGCGCATTCCGTTACAATTTCAGGGTTAAGACAGCTAAAAAATCGGTACATATTCGGTGACAAATACAGCGCATTCCAAAGATAGCAAAAAGCCCATCGCTGGCAGCATGCCGGCTATCGTTACTCCCATGTTTGAAGATGGCAGTTTGGATTTTGCTAGTTTGCGCTCCTTATTGGATTGGCATGTATCTGAAGGCACCGATGGCATTGTGATTGTTGGTACCAGTGGCGAGTCTCCTACTGTTTCTGTTGAGGAACACTGTGAATTAATACGCGTAACAGTAGAGCAAATTGCTGGACGTATTCCGGTGATTGCAGGTACCGGTGGAAACTCGACGATCGAGGCAATTGAATTAACTCAATTTGCTAAGCAGGTTGGTGCCGACGCTAGCTTGCAAGTGGTACCGTATTACAACAAACCTACACAAGAGGGTATGTTTGCCCACTTTAAAAAGATTGCTGAGTCTGTAGATTTGCCGGTGATTTTGTATAACGTTCCTGGTAGAACGGTAGCTGACTTGGCTGGCGATACCGTTGTCCGTTTAGCTAGTGTGCCTGGCATTATTGGCATCAAAGAAGCGACTGGCAGTTTGGAGCGTGGAACTTTATTGATCAATGATCTCAAGCGCGCGGGCCATGAAGATTTCTCAGTATTCTCTGGCGATGACCTTACTGCTGCCATGTTGATGTTGATGGGCGGTAAAGGCAACATATCTGTTACCGCTAATATCGCACCGCGTTTAATGCATGAACTCTGCGTTGCAGCGATGTCAGATGATGTGAAAAGAACCCGTGAAATTCAATATCAATTGATCGCAGTTCACAAGGCGATGTTTACAGAAGCAAACCCAATTCCTGTTAAATGGGCCCTGCACGAAATGGGCAAGATTACAGCAGGCATTCGCTTGCCACTAACTCCTTTAAGCAATTCTTTGCGCGAGCCCTTAAAGGCAGCGTTAAAACAGGCCAACTTATTATGATGAATTTGCTCCAGTTATGCCGTCGATATCTATCGATTTTGGCTGTAATCTTTATTGCTTCAAGTGTGCTAACTGCATGCAAATCAGTAACGAGCAGCGATACAGTTGACTACAAGAGCGCAGGCGCAGTTCGTGGGCCTAATTTGTCTTACCCCCCTGACTTAATTACGGCTCAAGCCGATCGCCGCTATATCGTTCAGGACGGCACGGCAACGATGTCTGAATACAATGCTGCAGCTAAAAAATCTGCTCAGATGCGCAGCAACGTGATGACGGGTATTCCGGGCATGCGTATTGCACGCGATGGAGAGCGTCGTTGGTTGGTGGTAGATAAACCTGCTACTGAGTTGTATCCCCAGGTGAAAGATTTCTGGCAAGAAAATGGTTTCTTATTGGTAATTGACTCACCATCAACTGGCATTATGGAAACCGACTGGGCAGAGAATCGCGCGAAGATTCAGCAAGATTGGATTCGATCAACGCTGAATAAGGTCTTGGACTCCATTGCTGATACTGGTGAACGCGATAAATATAAAACGCGTTTGGAAGTTGCTAAGCCAAACGAAACCGAAATTTATATTACTCAAAAGGGCGCTCTAGAAAAGTGCGTCTCCGATGCTACCGGTAATTGTTTGTACACTATTTGGACGGCACGCCCCAATGATCCAGAGTTAGAAGCTGTGTTTTTGGCTCGCTTAATGGAGCGCTTGGGCATGACTCAAGAGCAGGCCAAGGCAATGGTTGCGGCACCGCTTGGTCCTAAGACTCCTAAAGCAAAATTCGTTCAAGAGGGTACTAATCAAGCCCATATTGATTTAAGTACTGGATTTGATCGCTCATGGCGTGATGTTGGATTGGCCTTAGATCGCTCAAACTTCACAGTTGAAGATCGTAATCGCTCTACCGGTGTTTACTATGTGCGCTACGTTAACCCAAAAGACTTGGGTGATACCAAAGGGTTTTTCTCAAACTTGTTTAGCAGCAAGGACGACTCTAGCTTAAAGGCTAAAAAGTATCAGGTGCTTGTGAAGAGTACTGGTGAAAACTCTGTCAGTGTTTATGTCCAGAATGCAGACGGTAAACCAGAAAATACGCCTGCTGGATTCCAGTTGTTAACCTTGCTAACGGATCAGCTTACAAAGTAATCCGTTTTTTAGAGCAAATAAAAAAGCCGCTTTTCAGCGGCTTTTTTTCTTCATGAAGAAGATTACTTCTTAGCGTCAGCAGCAGGAGCAGCTGGAGCTGGAGCAGCAGCAGGAGCTTCAGCAGCAGGAGCAGCAGGAGCAGCAGCTGGAGCTTCAACTGGTTTTGGCTCTTCTTTTTTACCGCAAGCGGCCAAGGCGATTGCTAACATAGCAGCGAGTACGAGTGACTTCTTCATTTGTAAATTCCTTTAAAAAATTAACAACAATTACCGGTAATTGTTTTTTGGATTTACCAAGGGATTATCCCTAAGTAGTTTCCAGTATTTATTATATCCATCTCCCAATTTAGGGCTCAAATATTAACCATCCAGCTAAGTAGGCCTCATACAGGCTGGACTGATCAAGCTGCTTTAGTTTCTTAGTGTTCAGTTCCTTATTGGCTGACAGGGTCTGCCAGGCCAGAAGTATGTCGGGGGCTTGTCCCTTAGTCACGGGCTCCCCATTGCAGTAAACCTGCTTTCCAAGGCTCAAAATACGGGTTTGTGGGTGAGGAATGAGCCTGCTGATACCCAAGTTCTTCTGAAATGCCTTGGGATTCTGGGGGTTTTCTGGAGCCTCAAAAAGGGCCTGTTGCTTCGGCTCTGAGAGGTAGGCCGTGATGCCCGGTAAAAAGCCAGCGATTTGGTCTAATTTCAGTTCCTTAAGCTTCAAACTTAACTGTTTCATGAGCTCTTCAGGCAATTGCTCGGCAGCATGAGTTGCTCTTTGCTTGGGATCTGCAAATTTTTGCTCTAAGGCAGGGATATCCTCCAAAGATTCAGCAAGTCGCCACAGACCTTCTTGAAGTAACTCTTTAAAACTCGGGGAGCGAAAGCCAACAGACCATGTCTGGCAGCCAGCATCAAGAGCAATACCGTCGTGAGCAATGTGGGGCGGTAAGTAAAGCATGTCACCTGGCTCCAGAATCCATTCTTGTTCAACATTAAAGTTTTGCAGAATTTTGAGTGGGAGATTGGGATTGAGGCTGAGGTCTTCTTGTTCCGAAATCTGCCAACGCCTTCTGCCCGACATTTGTATCAGGAAGACATCGTAAGAATCAAAATGAGGTCCAACGCCACCTCCAATCCCGGCAATACTGATCATCAAATCATCAAGCCGAGCATCAGGAATAAAGCGAAACCAGGAAAGTATTTTTGCGGCAGCTGGGTGATGGGCTTCCATCCCCTGAAACAACAGGGTCCAATTGGGTCTTTCAACCGAGGGAATGCTCTTTTTGGGGAACGGCCCATTTTCAAAACTCCAAGGTTTTGATTGGACTAGTCGCGACTCTACTGCCTCTTGTAGGGCAAATTTGAGCAATTCTGCAGCGGGAATAGGGCTATCAAGTAACTCACCATGCTGCTCGGAAAGGCCAAAAGCCGGAATCGCCCCACGGACAAGAAGGGGCTTTTTCTGCCAATAGCGCGCCATGAACTGTTCTGGGCTAATACCCCCAAACAAGGCCCAGGACTCATCTAAAGGGAGCTTTGCAGGGGCTTGAGGCGGTTCGTAGGGCTTGCTCAAGTAAAATGAGGTCATAAAGTAAAAGGTCTAAGCTTTTTAGAAACTGATTAAAAACGAATGTTCGACAAATTCCGCATGAAGATTGAAAAAAATACCATCGTATCCCTTCGCTATAAGTTAACCGATGCGCAAAATAATGTCATCGAAGAACCTGATTCTCCGATGGTATACCTGCACGGTGGTTATGAAGGTACTTTTCCTAAAATTGAGACTCTGCTAGATGGTCAAGATATTGGCTATGAGGCTGAGATTCAGCTTGAGCCAAATGAAGCGTTTGGCGAGTACGATCCTGAACTTTTAAAGATTGAGCCTCGCACTCGTTTTCCTGAGCCATTGGAAGTGGGTATGCAATTTGAGGGCGTACCAGACGCGGAAGAAGATGCGAGCGCCGATGATGTAGATGATGAGCCTTTGATCTATACCGTAACTGATGTTGCAGACAATCAAGTAGTGCTCGATGGTAATCATCCACTAGCCGGTATGGCGTTGCGTTTTTGGGTGCAAGTCGAAGATGTACGCGCTGCCACTGATGATGAAATTGAAAATCGCCATCCTGAAGGGGGCGATAGTTTTTCATTTGGCATGCCTAGTGAAGGTGGCGACGATGGTGACGATGACGAAGATTTTCCGGGTGGCTTAGCAGGGAAAGATAGCGCGGGTCCGCGTACGCTGCATTAATCAATCGGCCAATAAAAACCTAAAAAGGAATAGCACGCTATTCCTTTTTTATTGCATCATGACCATGACACTATCTATTAAGCGCTATTTAGGCAATCTTATTCCCTCAACCATTCTTTGATAGCATCTAGATCCCGCTTAGTGTCACTTGCGCCAACAGCATCGGCTTCTGCAGGAGTATTGCTTAATTTTGCAAGTGCTCTCTCTAGGGCTGCAATTTTGGCTTCTTGCTCGATCGTGGCATCAATTAAACCTTTGAGTGCCATTGACACAGGATCATCCACATTCGGTGTAACACCATATGCAGAAAAGTATTCTTTTGTTTTGCTATCGGGACTTTGTGGCAAATCGGGATGCAATATTCGCGCAGGAATACCAACAGCAGTAGCGCCTGCAGGAATCTCTTTCAACACCACTGCATTAGAACCAACGCGTGCACCATCGCCCACAGTAAATCCACCCAGTACTTTTGCGCCAGCGCTGACAACAACACCTTTGCCTAAAGTAGGGTGACGCTTAACGCCTTTGTATAGCGAAGTACCACCTAAGGTAACGCCTTGATAAATGGTGCAGTCATCACCAATTTCAGTAGTCTCACCAATCACAATACCAAGACCATGATCCAGAAAAACTCGACGACCAATTTTGGCGCCCGGATGAATTTCTATCCCCGTCAAAAAGCGCGCAAACATTGAGAGTACCCGCGCTATCCATTTCAGACCTAGGTTCCACAAAAAATGGGAAACCCGATGCAACCAAACTGCATGCAGACCTTGGTAGCAAGTGATGACCTCGAGACGATTCCGTGCTGCTGGGTCTCTGGCAATAATGGAGTCGACTTGGTCGAAGAGGAATTTAGACATAGCTTGATTTTAACGGGATGTGCTTATTTTCTCAGGAGCATCTGTTTGGCGATGCCTCGCAAGAGATCAATTTCTTCCTTATGGAGACGGCTACGTGCAAACAGCGCCTGAATGCGAGCCATGAGCTTCTTTGGATTGGCTGGGTCTAAATAGCCAATAGCCTCAAGGCCTTCACGCCAATGCTCGAGCATCGCTGCAACAGCAGCCGGATCAGCAAAATCCGCCATTTCTGCGCGTTTGGCTAAGGCGTTTTGACCGCCGAGATTTCGGGCTAAGGTTTCCCTAAGGGTATAGGCGCAGACCATAATGGCCTGGGCGAGGTTGAGCGAGGGGTAGGCGGGATTGGCATCTAACCACACTCGATGAGTGCATAAGGCTAAGTGCTCATTGTCCAAACCTGTTCTCTCTGGGCCAAAGAGGAGGGCGACCTTTCCGCCAGCAAGAGTGGTTGCGGCAATCAGAGATCGAGTCGACTCCCAATCTATGGCAGGAGGGCCAAATTCCCGATCGCGGCTGGTGAGACCTAAAACTAGCGTATAGCCCTCAATAGTGGATGCTAGAGAATCTCCCTCGGAGGAACTCTCAAGAATATCTGCAGCACCGCTAGCTAAGGCGATTGCTTCAGGGTTATTTGCTACGCCCTTAATCTTCGGATTGATGAGGTGTAAATCGCTAAAGCCCATCGTTTTTAGAGCGCGAGCGGCTGAACCCACGTTTCCGGGGTGACTGGTTTCGACTAAAACCCAGCGTAGTAATTCGGAGGTATCAAGGTTCATTAATGCGCTATGGAGTGGTTAAATGAGGGCAATATAGTTGGTAATAGTTGCTAATCGTTTAGAATCAATCTGTTAGCTTCGTATTGTCATGCAATTTACCCAAGTTGTCGGCACTACAAGGAGCTTGTTCTTATTTAATTTGTCCATCAATACTATGCATCCCATGTTAAATGTGGCCGTAAAGGCCGCCCGTCGCGCTGGAACTGTGATCAACCGTGCTTCATTGAATTTGGAGCGCTTACAAGTTGACCGTAAGCAACACAATGACTTTGTTACCGAGGTGGACAAAGCCGCAGAAGCGGCCATTATTGAGACGCTCAGCGAGGCCTATCCAACCCATGGATTTTTGGCTGAAGAAACTGGCGAACGTAATGCAGATGCAGAAAATGTTTGGATCATTGATCCATTAGATGGCACAACCAACTTCATTCATGGCTTTCCACAATATGCAGTCTCGATTGCTTTGTCAGTGAGTGGAGTCATTCAGCAAGCCGTGGTGTATGACCCAACCCGTGATGAATTATTTACTGCTACTCGCGGTGCTGGTGCGTATTTAGATCGCCGGCGTTTACGAGTCGCCTCACAAGATCGTTTAGCGAATTCCTTGTTGGGCACTGGTTTTCCATATCGTGAAGACCAAGACCTTGAAAAGTATTTAAAGATCTTTGCTGAGATGTCGCGTCAATGTGCAGGCCTTCGTCGTCCTGGGGCTGCTTCATTGGATTTGGCTTACGTAGCCGCTGGTCGTTACGATGGTTTCTTTGAGAGCGATCTCAAGCCATGGGACATGGCAGCTGGTGCTTTGTTAATTACTGAGGCTGGTGGTTTGATTGGTAACTATCGCGGCGAAGAAGGTTTCCTCAAAAGCGGTGAAGTGATGGCAGCAAATCCCCGCATCTTTGCGCAGATGGTGCAATCACTTTCTAAATATTCAGTTGCTTAATTAAGCAAATATTCGATCAGAATATTATTTAATGAGATCAAGATAGCGCGTTCCAGCGCTATCTATCAGTAAAGCGCTTGCCCTTGGTGGCAGGCTCTCAGGGTGATCTAGATCCCAATCAGACAAAACCCAGCGCTGCCAATTTTGTGACCCTAAAGATTCTTCATGATGGGCTGGTAAGTGAGTATGCCCATGGATCAGCCTATCTCCAGATTGATCTCTTAATACTGCGGCACAAGCTTCTTTAGTCACATCCATCTTGAGTTGACGTGCTTCAGAGTGTTGCGTGTGTTGATATTGTTGATGGCTATTGCTACGTAGTTGTTGTGCCACACCTTTGCGCCAATTGAGCGGCAGGTTCAAGAAGATTTTTTGAACCCAAGGCTTTCTTACCCAGCTACGAAAAGTTTGATAGCCAATGTCCGCAGTGCATAAGGCATCACCATGGGCAAGAACCCATTTTTGATTGGCAATATCTACTGAGCTGGGATCGGATAAAAAAGTCATACCCGTTTTTTTAATAAAGCTTTTCCCGATTAAGAAATCTCGATTGCCATGCAGGTAATACGTTTTGACTTTGGTGGAGAGGTTGGCGATCGCACGCTGAACTTCTTGCTGGAAAGGGGAGGATGCAGCTGCATCATCTCCTACCCAGTATTCAAATAAGTCACCCAGAATAAATACAGCCTCTACTTTTGGAGCTTCTTTTTCGCAGAAGTCAAAAAAGCGTTGCGCCGTCAAGGGCATTGACGGCGTAAGGTGTAAATCTGATATGAGCAGTGCGCTCGCGTATTGCGGAATCATTCCTCGAGAACGGTAGCTTTCTCAATGACAACATCTTCAGCAGGAACGTCTTGATGAAAACCGGAGCTACCAGTTTTTACCTTGCGGATGGTATCCACTACATTCATACCATCAGTGACTTTGCCAAAAACTGCATAGCCCCAGCCTTGAGCGTTCGGAGCTGTATGGTTTAAGAAATCATTGTCATTCACATTGATAAAGAATTGAGCGGTGGCAGAATGCGGGTCGCTAGTGCGAGCCATTGCAACGGTGTAACGATCATTCTTGAGGCCGTTGTTTGCTTCGTTTTCAATTTCTGCGCCAGTAGGCTTTTGTTTCATGCCAGCAGTCATACCGCCGCCTTGAACCATAAAGTTATCAATTACACGATGAAAGATGGTGCCATCGTAATGACCGCTCTTTACGTATTGCAAAAAGTTTGCAACGCTTTTAGGTGCCTTAGCTGCATCAAGAGTGAGGGTGATATCACCCTTATTGGTTTTTAGGAGTACTTTCGCCATTATTGGGTCTACTTTCTGGAAGGTTGGTGGATGGGTTGTTGCTTGGCACAGAATTTAAACTATTTGAGTTTGCATTGGCTGCGCGATTAACAGGGCGCTTTGCTGGCGGCTTCAATATATCCAAGAGTGCCTTAGCTCGGTTGGAGTACTGACGCTGATTTAGCAAAGCATTTTTTGCAGCATCTTCATATGCCTGTGCACCAAGACGAACATAGATCTCGCCTAAGTTGGCAGAGGCGATGGCATAGCTAGGGCGTAGTTTTAATGCAAGCTCTAAATAATCTCGGGCTTCAATCCACTGCCCTTGATTGGCGGCAATTGCTGCAAGATTGTTATATGGCTCAGGTAGCTCTGGAAACTGTTGAGTAATTTCAATCAAAGTTTTTTTGGCTTGATCAAACTGACGCATCTCAATTTGTAAGCGCGCTTTGACAAAACGCAGCTGTACATTACGCGGTGTCTTTTTAAGATCGACATTAATTTGCGTTACTGCATCTTGGTACTTGCGGGCCTTAATGAGTTTTTCAACATCGGACGGCACTGCATTCTTGTTGATTGGATCAGGCTCAATAATTAAGAAGGAGAGGAACGGTACGCCGACGGTCTCCGATAGTTCAGGGCTTAATGGGTCGTAGCCTATATCTGCTGAAAGCCTGGGGGGATCAGTCGGGCTGTAACCACCTAAATAAGCTTGTTGGGCTAATTGACCAGATTTCTGTTCCTGGGCATTTAATGCAGCAATTTCAGCATCTGCACGCTGTTGCGCGGGGGTGCTACAGCCAGTAATCAGGGCCAAGGCAGCCAAAATCGCAAAGGCTGGAGCTAGGGCGGTAAAGTTGGCAGGACGCGGCGCTGGAACAGTATGGGGCATAGGGGAAGGGGTGTGAAACGGGCTCATTCGATATACTCAGCGCTCAGTCTAACAAATTGGCGCTACTTGCCTCACCTTTATAGCTCTATGCTGCAAATCTATAACACCCTTAGCCGTTCAAAACAGGTCTTTAAGCCCATAGTGCCGGGCAAGGTGAAGATGTACGTCTGCGGTATGACGGTCTATGACTTTTGCCATATTGGCCATGCCCGGGTCATGATAGTCTTTGATATGGTGGTTCGGTGGCTTAGGGCTAGTGGCTATGAAGTGCTTTATGTACGCAATATCACTGATATCGATGACAAAATCATCAAACGGGCGATCGAAAATGGCGAACCGATTTCAGTATTAACCAATCGCTTTATTGCTGCCATGCATGCCGACTCTGATGAGTTGGATTTAATGCACCCGGATCAAGAGCCCCGTGCTACAGATTACATTGCGCAAATGCAGGGCATGATCGGCAAACTGATTGAAAATGATTTGGCGTACCAGGCTAATGATGGCGATGTGAATTTCGCTGTGCGTCTTCTGCCGCGTTACGGCCAACTCTCTGGCAAGACTTTAGATGAACTCAATGCTGGTGAACGTGTAGCGGTAGGTGACGGTAAACGTGATCCCTTAGATTTTGTTTTATGGAAAAGTGCAAAGGCTGAAGAGCCCGTTGATACCCGCTGGGAGTCACCATGGGGTGAGGGCCGTCCTGGTTGGCATATCGAATGTTCTGCCATGTCATGTGACTTGCTCGGCGAGCACTTTGATATTCATGGCGGTGGTGCTGACTTGCAGTTCCCGCATCATGAAAATGAGATTGCCCAAAGCGAAGGTGCTTTATATGGCAAAGACCGAAAAGATGACGATGCGCCCTTTGTGAATTACTGGATGCATAACGGTCACATTCGGGTGAATGAAGAGAAGATGTCCAAGTCATTGGGTAATTTTTTCTTAATCCGCGACGTGCTCAAAAGCTTTGACCCTGAAGTAGTGCGTTTCTTCATGCTGAAAGCGCATTACCGTAGTCCGATTAACTACAGCGATGCTCAGCTCGAGGAGGCTCGTTCTGGTTTGGCGCGTTTGTACACCGCCTTAGCACAAGGACCTAAAGCTCAAACGAGTGCGCTCGATCCGAATAATCCCTGGGCTAAACGCTTTGCGGATGCCATGAATGATGACTTTAATACGCCAGAGGCAATTGCAGTCTTATTTGACTTAGCAAGTGAAGTCAATCGTGCACAAGGTGATGAAAAGCATTTACTCGCAAACACCATGAAGTCTCTTGGCGCTTCCTTAAATTTCTTGCAACGTGATCCTACTGAGTTTTTGCAATCAGGCTCGAAAGATCAAGATGGCTTAAGTCCTGTGCAAATTGAAGAACAAATCGCAGCACGCGTTGCAGCTAAACAAGCAAAAGATTTTGCTCAGGCTGACCTCATCAGAAAAACATTATTAGAGCAAGGCATCGTTCTTGAAGATAAACCCGGCGGCTTAACAGAATGGCGTAGGGCTTAATGACAGCAGCAAAAGAAATCAATTCAGAAAAAGCAGCAAAAGCAGATGCAGCATCAGAAGCTCTTGTAAAAGTAATTGCCCCTGACTATTGGGAGCAGGCTTGCAAAGAGCTGATGAAGCAAGATCGTATTCTGAACAAAATCATTCCTAAAATTGGCGCAGGATTTTTAGTGACACGTGGCGACTCTTTTAATACTTTGGCCAGATCCATTGTTGGGCAACAGATTTCGGTAGCGGCAGCGCAATCAGTTTGGAATAAAGTGCTTGTTGCCAGTAAAAAGAAGGTCACCCCTAAAAATATCCTGGCACTTTCCGTAGAAGAATTGCGCGCCGCGGGTTTATCTGGACGCAAGGTTGAATACATCCGCGATTTAGCAGACCACTTCGATTCTGGGCGCTTGCATGCCAATCAGTGGAAAGATATGGATGACGAGAGTGTTATTAAGGAATTAAGCGCTATTCGGGGCATTGGCCGCTGGACAGCTGAAATGTTCCTCATTTTCAATATGGTTCGCCCCAATATCCTGCCCCTGGACGACGTTGGTCTGATTAAGGCCATGTCCCTTAATTACTTCAGCGGAGAGCCTGTGAGCCGCCATGAAGCCCGTGAGGTGGCTGCAAATTGGGCCCCGTGGCGAACGGTTGCCACTTGGTATATGTGGAGAAGTTTGGACCCAATCCCAGTTGAATATTAAAATCAGACTATGAAAACGACTTTCCTGGATTTTGAGCAGCAAATCGCCGAATTAGAGTCAAAGATTGAAGAGCTGCGTTTTGTACAAGATGAGTCATCGGTAGATATCTCCGATGAGATCAAAACGCTTGCCGAGAAAAGTCAGCAGCTCACCAAAGATGTATACGCCAATCTCACTCCTTGGCAAGTTTCTCAAGTGGCACGTCATCCACAGCGTCCTTACACCCTAGATTATGTTGGCGCCTTATTTACTGACTTCCACGAGTTGCATGGCGACCGCACATTTGCTGATGATCAATCCATCATTGGTGGCTTAGCCCGTTTTGAAAACCAACCTTGTATGGTTATTGGTCATCAAAAGGGTCGTGACACTAAAGAGCGTGCTCTGCGTAACTTTGGTATGAGTCGCCCTGAGGGGTATCGCAAAGCCATGCGCTTGATGCGTCTTGCAGAAAAGTTTGGTATTCCGGTGTTTACTTTCGTCGATACGCCAGGTGCATTCCCTGGTATTGATGCAGAAGAGCGCAAT
The DNA here is from genome assembly GCF_018687955.1 of Polynucleobacter ibericus. Classification (NCBI taxonomy): domain Bacteria; kingdom Pseudomonadati; phylum Pseudomonadota; class Betaproteobacteria; order Burkholderiales; family Burkholderiaceae; genus Polynucleobacter; species Polynucleobacter ibericus. The sequence continues at coordinate 799,887 of NZ_CP061309.1, forward strand.
CAGTCTGAAGCGATTGGTCGTAACCTCTATGTACAAGCGGAACTCGAAGTACCTATCATCGCTACGATTATTGGCGAGGGTGGTTCTGGTGGCGCTTTAGCGATTGCCATGGGTGATGTGGTCTTGATGTTGCAAAACTCCACTTACTCTGTGATCTCTCCTGAAGGTTGTGCTTCCATCCTATGGAAGACTGCTGATAAGGCTCCAGAGGCTGCTGAGCAGTTAGGTCTTACAGCACAACGCCTTAAGGCTCTAGGTCTGATCGACAAGATTGTGGCTGAGCCGATTGGTGGCGCCCATCGTGATTACGACAATATGATGAGCAATATGCGCAAAGCACTTGCTGAGTCTTTAAAAACCTTTGATGGCATGAAAGTGGATGCATTGCTGGAGCGTCGTCATGAGCGTTTGATGAGTTATGGCAAGTTCAAGGAAATCACAGCAAAGTCCTAAGTCAGGAAAACGAATTGCGGTTGCCTTGAGTGGTGGCCTCGATTCGGTTGTGTTGCTCGACACGGTTTGCAAAGCGCAAGCTCGGAGCAAAAACAAAACTCAAACTCAAACTGAAACTGAAATCTATGCATTTCATATTCATCATGGTTTGCAAAAACCTGCAGATGATTGGTTGATCTTCTGCGAGAAGCTTGCCAAGCAATACAGGGTCCATTTTGATTTCAGACTGCTTCATCTCAACGCAGATGAAGCCCAGGGCAATATCGAAGCGAGGGCGAGAGCAGGGCGTTACGAAGCACTCACAGATCTTTGTGAAGAATATGGTATCGAAGATCTGCTTTTGGCCCATCATCAAAACGATCAAGCAGAGACAGTGCTTTTGCAACTCCTGCGCGGATCAGGGGTGGCGGGGTTATCAGGTATGCCAACCAGTAGAAAAATCAGCTCAGGGGTTCGGGGTAATCAAGGCATCACGCTTTGGCGACCATTCTTGGATCAAAGCCGACAAGAGCTTGAAGCTTATGCAAAAGAACATAAGCTCAAGTGGATTGAGGACCCCAGCAATCAAGATCGCAAATACAGACGTAATGCGATTCGTAAAGACATCATTCCAAAATTAGAAAAGATTCAACCAGAAGCTTTGGCTAATATGGCGCGTAGTGCGGAACTCTTAGGTGAGGCACAAACATTGTTGAATCGTTTGGCACAACTGGATGGGATAAACATCCTCATTCAAGAACAAGTAAAAGTAATGCCATTACTTGCTTTAGCTAAGAATGACTTGCCAGCAGCTAACAACGTTTTGAGATACTGGTTGCAAACGCAGCAATTGGCGATGCCATCTCAAGAGCGCTTACAAGCTTGGTGGCGTGAGCTTGCTAAAGTCAAAGCAGATGCCAAACTCGAGTGGCTGCATGACGAGAGCAAGATCTATCTATGGCGCGGTATGCTTCAAGTCGGGACCACAGAAGAAGGGCGCTGGGTTTTAAAAACCTTGCCAGTCAACTCCAAGAAACTAGGTCTTTCAGCTGATTGGGTTAAAGAGGCCCAAGAGAATCAACTAATCACCCTCAGAGAACGCCTAGGCTCCGAGAAGATCCAGATTAAGCCTAAGACCCCGCGTAAAACGCTCAAAAACCTCTATCAGGAGGCTGATGTGCCGCCCTGGGAGCGTCAGGTACCCTTGCTCTATATCAACGATGAATTGATCGCTGTAGCTGCGATTGGGCTGAGTTATCCGCACCTCACATCCACGGGAAGGCGAGTACTCCCGGAATGGGTGCAAAACCCTGTAAAATAAGCCCTTTTTAGACCCTCAAGGAATCATTTCCTTGTTACAGATAGTTAAATAGACGGTTTTTATGGCTCTTATCGTTCATAAATATGGCGGCACCTCAATGGGCTCAACTGAGCGCATTGCCAATGTCGCCAAACGCGTAGCTAAATGGATGCGCGCTGGCCACCAAGTGGTGGTCGTGCCTTCGGCTATGTCTGGCGAGACCAATCGCCTGCTTGGCCTTGCAAAAGAGATTAATCCTGATGCAAATCCACGTGAACTCGACCAAATCGCCTCCACTGGTGAGCAAGTCAGTTCTGGATTATTAGCTTTGGCATTAATGCGTGAAGGTATTGATGCAGTGAGTTACGCTGGCTGGCAGGTCACAGTACACACTGACTCCTCATTTACTAAAGCACGCATTAAGAGTATCGAGAGCGACAAGATTTTGAAAGATCTCAATGCAGGTCGCGCAGTTGTGGTTACTGGATTTCAGGGTGTTGATCCTATGGGCAACATTACGACATTAGGTCGCGGCGGTTCTGATACATCAGCAGTTGCAATGGCAGCAGCCTTAAAAGCCGATGAGTGTTTGATCTATACCGACGTTGATGGCGTTTACACCACTGACCCACGTGTCTGTGAAGATGCACGACGCTTAGACAAGATTACTTTTGAAGAGATGCTAGAAATGGCAAGTTTAGGTTCAAAGGTATTGCAGATTCGTTCAGTTGAGTTTGCTGGTAAGTACAAAGTTAAAACCCGGGTGCTGTCTTCATTGACAGACCCATTGATGCCTTTAGACCAAGAGATGAAGTCGGGCACCTTGATTACATTTGAAGAGGACAGCACTATGGAAGCCGCAGTTATTTCCGGCATCGCCTTTGCGCGTGATGAAGCGAAGATTACCGTTCTTGGAGTACCTGATCGTCCAGGTATCGCCTATCAAATTCTGGGTCCGATTGCGGATGCCAATATTGATGTAGACATCATTATTCAGAACCAATCCGTTGAAGGTAAGACTGACTTCACATTCACAGTGCCACGTGCTGATTATCAAAAAGCATTGGACATTCTGAAGAACACCGTTCAAGCGCATATTGAAGCAAAAGAAATCTCTGGCGATCCAAAGGTGTCTAAAGTTTCAGTAGTGGGCGTTGGCATGCGTTCACACGTAGGTATCGCTAGCAAGATGTTCCGCACCTTGTCAGAAGAGGGCATCAATATCTTGATGATCTCCACTAGCGAAATCAAGATCTCAGTGGTGATTGATGAGAAATACATGGAATTGGCTGTACGCGCCTTGCATAAGGCATTTGAGCTGGATCAGAAGTAAGTCAAAAGCGCAATAAACCCCTCAGAAGCGGTTATCCGTTAAACTGTGGGGCGTTGTAATAGTAAGAAGTACGGAGACGTGGCCGAGCTGGTCGAAGGCACTCCCCTGCTAAGGGAGCATCGGGGCTAAAACTCTGATCGGAGGTTCGAATCCTCTCGTCTCCGCCAGCACTTTTGGCATTTTTTCCTCTTTTTACTATATGCAACATAGACTTAGCCCCTTAACCGGGGCTTTTTCTTTATTGCTCCCGCTTACCAGTACGCTTACCACCCAAATAATATGTGGTTGTAGATATGTGGCCAATACCATTTAAGCCAATAATCGCTTGTTGCATCTTGGCAGCATGGTTAATTAATTGAATACACTAGATTTCAATATAAAAGCCAAAATCGTGTCTTATCCAATTTATGAAACTTCATGTACTGAGTGATTTGCATCTAGAGTTTGCTGACTTTACCCCTGCATCAAATACGGCAGATGTGATTGTTCTGGCGGGTGATATCGGCCTTCGCGCGGAAGGTGTAACTTGGGCCAGGAAATCTTTTCCGGATCAAGAAATTATTTATGTGGCTGGCAACCATGAGTTCTATGGTTCTCAGCGTTCTCATGTCATTGAGGACATCCAAAATACATGCGCAGAAAACGACATTCATTTCCTTGATGACTATGGGATTGAGTTACATGATTCGCAGTTAAATACTCCCGTCCGCTTTTTGGGAGCTACGTTATGGACGGACTTTTTATTATTTGGCGAAGATCTTCAATCTAAATGCTTATCGTATGGCGAGCTTTACTTAAATGACTTCAGAAGAATCCGTGACGGAGGTAGAAATTTTTCCCCAAAAAAGTCTATCCAATTGCATGAAAAGTCACTGGCTTGGTTGCAAAAAGAGTTAGAGAGTCCCTTTAAAGGCAAGACGGTAGTGGTTACTCATCATCTACCCTCAATGAGCTCAGTAGCAGAGCGATATAAACCGGATCTACTATCCGCCTGTTTTTCATCCGAGTTAGCCCATCTCTTTGGAAAGATGTCTCTATGGATTCATGGGCATACACATGATTCCTGTGATTATGAAATGAATGGCACTAGGGTGGTTTGTAATCCTCGCGGTTATGTGCGATCTAACCATGCTGAGAACCCAGCATTTAATCCATCTTTGATAATTGAAATCTAGTTACCCACCATACGCTTCATAATGAGAGCTTAGTTTTTGGCTAGGGTCTTGATTAATTCAGGGCTGCAAATATCATCGATACGTCTAAAGGCTAGAGAGATTTCTTCGATTTGAACTGCAGCAATTCCAAGGCTTTCAAAGTGTGTTTTCCATTGCCTAGTTACTCGCCATACACGATCGATAATGTCGCATGCTTGCTGTGCGGATAGGCCAAAGCGCTCTTTGGCACCATAGGCATTATCTAGTGTGGCCAATTTACCTTGTGGTCCAACGCCTAGATGTTGATAACGCTCACTTGCAATGACTGCATGAGGCATCACGTCATAGAGTGGACTCAAGCTCCAGCCTTTAAGCGCGTGGCTCCATAAGAATGCATGATTGCGTAGATGATCATCATCGTTACTAACAAAAATATTAAAGATCATGCGTGCATATAGTTCTTCAATATCAGCTTTGACTACTTGAACTACGCAATATCTGCGGATGGCATCCGCAATATCCATATAGCTTTTTGTATTGGATTCTGATTCGTGACAGGCAACTAAGGTGAGGGCGCTAACGACATGATTACGAACTTCTATTGGCCGAGCAAAAGCAGTCCAAGAGCGATCAAAGCGTTTGACCATCAACACTTTTTTCTTGCCAACTTGTTCTAATTGAGTTTGCGCTACATTAAGACCGGCTAACTGCGCAAGTTTGAGTGTGGCGTATTCAATGCTTGGTACATCTAAAGCGCCATCTTTATTACCTGGGAACTTAGCCATCCATAAAATGTTTTCATCATCGCGCACGCTTGCCTTAGGACGCATGCCCCCAAGACCGCTACCCACAATCAAAATTTTGGATAGTGCTTCTGATACCGGCAAGCCCGCCTCAATCTTCTGTGCACCCTCGAGTACGTATGACAGATTGTGAATACTTTCATGAGCAGGGCGCTCCTCTTGATCTAAAGAAGACCGAATGTCTAAAGCCCCAACACGATCACTGCCTGCTTCGAGTAGATAGGTTGATTCTGGCAGGCTATTGGCTGGAACCTTAAGCCTAGCTTCAATCACTCTTCTTCCCCAAGAATCAGGAGCAGCATCCCGAATTCCACCAAAAGCCTCTAAGCCGTTAGGTGGAATGAGGCGTTTACCTTTGATCTCACTTTTACTCCTAAGACTAAGGGCGACTGGATCCACTTCTTGTGCGTTGCTCCTATCTAAGTAACGCAAGCCATAAGCAAATGATGAGGTAATGAGTCTTGAGCCTTCTTCATCTACTTGCAGTTGACCTGCTGGTACAAATTGCCCATCAAGATTGGCAAAGACAAAAAGATCCTTAGTGGTATTGGCCATCAGAAATCAAGCGCTTTCATTTCCGCTGCACTTAAATCACGCACGCGTTGTGGACGTGAGCGACGCTCTAAAGCAATGATCGCAGGATCATCTCCGCTTAAGAGTTGCAACAAGTTCATGCCTGGAGCGATTGCATCTAAGTAACGCAGGAGCGCACCAACGGCTACACCAGGATCACCCTTTTCAATGCGCTGTGCAGTGGCGCGAGATAGGCCGGCACGGATTGCTGCTTCACCTTGGCGAACACGACGCGCAAGACGCAAAGAAACAAGGCATTGCGCTATTTCAGCGGATTGGCCAAGTTGCTTTGATGCTAGGGTCAGTTCTTGATCTACGCGCATAGTTGCCTCATGCATTTTGTTAAGTATGAGGCTTTAATATACCTGTTTATACGCCATAGGTCAATAAATATGACTCATAAATGAGTCTTTAAGTGATTTAATTACTTATTTATAAGTCATTTAATGGTTTATAGTAGAAAATGTAGGCTTGTAATTCCGTTAAAGGGACATCTCTCGTCTCCGCCATCACTTTTGGCATTTTTTCCGCTTTTTACTATATGCAACAGTGACTTAGCCCCCCCTAACCGGGGCTTTTTCTTTAATACTCCCGCTTACCGGTACGCTTACCACTCAAATAATATTTGATTCCAGACATGTGGCTAATGCAGTGGAAGCTATGAATCTCTTATTTCACTAAAAGATCAATAGAGCTTGCTTGCTGCGCAGATGGGTAATAAGCGAAATGAAGTGAAGACTTAATTTTCTAGGTCTTCACTACCTTCATCAATCTTGTAATGAAACTCTGGTTTTTTAGTAGCCGCTGCCACCGCTTTGCTTTTATCTACATGCGCTGCATCAGTTAAGTAGCACCACCCAAAAAATGGGATTGGTTCTTGTGCCGCTTTTTCTCTGTCTTCAGTGGTAAATGTGGTCATCATTGCCCCCAAAATTAAGGAATGGTTACTTATGGGCTGTTAGAGCAAGCTGAGGAGACCGGAAAGGAGCAGAATTGCTCTTCATCTCCCATAAGTAGGCTTTCAGTGTGAGCTGATTAATGTGACATTTCTATCTCAGATTGAAATATTTTTTTAATAAATTTTAAGAGGTGAAATTGTAATATTTGGGCTTGATATCAAGACCTCAAATATGACAATGACATTTAAAAATTCATATAGCTGTCATATAAAAAGAAGAGCATCACAGTCAAGTTCAATGGCAAATTGAAGGAGATAGAAAATGCAAGATCAAAACCTCAATGACAAGGTTATTCATTTAAGAAGAATGGCTGCAGAGCATTTTCAAAAAGCAGCATGGAATCAATTATTGGCTTTAGATAATTATCAACAGAATAATCTCTTAGCTGCCGAACGTTTTGCCCAACTCTCTTTTGATGATCAGATGAATGGGGTGGAGTGCGCAGAACTGGCCGATGCTGAGTCACTGGTATTGCTAGATCTCAATATTGAGGGGGGATATTGAATATTGCCAATTCATTATCCTGGCTCGCTAGCTCTATTGTGAAGAAAACATTTCTTTTATGTTTGCTAATAGGCGCTCAATCTTGTTTTGCAGTCACAGAGCTACCCCCTTATGATTTACAGGTATTTATAGAAAAAGCGGGAGCAGCTTTTAAGGTACAAGCAAGCTACTTAGCGCCAGTTAGCCAGTGCGAGGCATATACCTTTTTGACAGATTATGAGGACGTAAAAACGACCCCGGGAATTGTTGAATCTAAGATACGCAGAAGAAATGGTAATAAGGTTACTGTTGAAAGGCTCATTGAGGAGCGGGTTTTATTATTCCCGATTCAACTGCGTTATGAATTAGAGTTTACGGAGCTACCTCAGCAGGGTCTAAATTTCATACAGATTAAAGGCGATAACAAAGCCTTTTCTGGTACATGGAGACTGCATAGCAATGAGAGGGGCGTGCTGGTGCGATATTCCAGCATCATGGAGCCAGATTCTGTCATTCCAAATGGGGTCATAGAATATTTCATGAGAAATAATATTCGGAAGGGTTTTGAAATGATGGCTGAGGGAATGGAGCGCAGCCGCGACACTCTGAGTTTGGCCTGTAAATAGCCTATCTTTCTAGCGAATATTCAAATAAAGCTTCACCCATACGAATGTGGTCGCCCAAATTGAAGCTTGGTAGCAGGCGATAATTTTTTGGAGCAAAAACAATAATAGTTGAGCCATGCTGAAACCAGCCTAATTCCTCTCCGCGAGTGACAGCAACATCGCAGTCAATCTCATTGGGGCCTTTGTACTGTAGATGAAAGAGGAGATTAATACAGTGCATTCGTATGCTCGCAACAAGAATGGCAGCTACAGGCACTAGAGTCAGAGTTTTATTTTCAGCGCTGTTATCTGGGTGGTCTATTTCACATTCAATTACGGCTCTTTCATTCTTGCAAAAGAGTCGTTCAACTCGCTTAAGTGCAATCGGGTTTACATTCCAAGTATCACCAGAGATATAAGTGATTTTTCTGATCCGCATTGCCGTTGGAGCATGAAATCGGTGGTACATGCTTGAAGTAAGTCGTAAGGTTACATATTCACATCCCTCATAACTCTTGGCTAAGCTCTTGTTGGGAATTAGGTCTTCTAGGTCGTAAGGAAAGCCCTTGGCTTGAAAAATTTCACCATTGCTCACTTTTCCAAATGCTCCAATCAAAGCATCACATGGACTTACTAGACTATTAAAGTTCTGATTAATTGGTCTTGCATTGGGCTTCAGTTCACGCGTAAAGCAGGCATGCATACTTTTAAAGTGCTGACTCTTCGCTTCTGATAAATCAAGTGCAGAAAAGAATTTCCAAACCTGGATAGAGATATAGGCAATCACAGGGTTTTCAATTTGACTAAACCAGCCAATAAAGCGAGTAAGCGTATTGCGGGGGATGCGATTAGTCAGAAGGAAATTGAGGTCTTCCTGGGACAGAATGCTTTGGATAGTTTTTTTCATTGACATAATTTTGTCAAACAAATGAAGTAAAAGTGTCAAGAAAGATCAATTGGAGTATTTATGAATAGTTGGATCGCACTAAGTATATTCGGAGCAGGGATTGGAGTGTGGATTGCTCGTAAGGTCTATACAAGATTACAGCTATCTAAGGCCAAGCATCCCTCTCTGGCTGGACACTCTCGCATGGCAAAGAGGGTAGCCCGTTTAATCCCTTTTTACTCCTTTAATCGAGAGGCCTTTTTTAAAGTCGATGGTGCGCCAGACAATGTCGCCTCCTTAAGAGAATCTGGTTTTATGCGCTTAGCGCATATCTATCAAGAGCGTTTTGCAAAATCGGTTGCCTTGACAAATCAGGCAGCTAAAAACATATCAGATCTGCAATTCACGGGTAGGTATCGAGTGCCCTTTCAATTTAGCCCTTTTGTTAGCGAGCATTTGAAATCTGGCAGCTTTATGCAGTCGTCATCTGGAGTTACCTTGACTGATCTAGACGGCAATGTCTTTTATGACTTAACCGGGTCATATGGCGTCAATGTTCTCGGATATGACTTTTATAAAAAGTCCATTGAAGATGGGGCCAAACGTGTTTCTGAGCTGGGGCCTGTCTTAGGGTTTTACAACCCAATTGTTGCTGACAATGTAAAACGTTTGACGGCCATTTCGGGATTAGATGAAATATCCTTTCATATGTCTGGTACAGAGGCCGTAATGCAGGCGGTGCGCTTGGCTCGTTACCATACAAAGCGTAGCCATGTGGTGCGGTTTAATGGCGCCTATCACGGTTGGTGGGAAGATGTTCAGCCTGGCATAGGTAATCCACTTCCTCCCCGGGAAACCTACACACTCAAGGAGATGGATCAAGATACCTTGCGTGTGCTTCGCAACCGGAAAAATATTGCTTGTGTATTAGTGAATCCATTGCAGGCTATGCATCCGAATAAGGGGGCGCCCGGTGACTCATCTCTCTTAGATAGCTCGCGTACTGCGCATTATGATCGTGCCGCCTATACCAAATGGCTCCACGAATTAAGAGAGGTTTGCACAAATAATGGAATTGTTCTCATTTTTGATGAGGTATTCGTCGGATTTCGTTTGGCACAGGGAGGCGCTCAAGAGTACTTTGGCGTACGGGCTGACATGGTGACTTACGGTAAAACCTTGGGCGGTGGATTGCCGATTGGGGTAGTGTGCGGACGTAGTGATTTAATGAAGCGGTTCAGGGAAGAAAAGCCAGCTGACATCTGCTTTGCAAGGGGGACTTTTAACTCGCACCCCTATGTCATGGGTGCGATGCAAGTATTTTTAGAGCAGCTTGAAACTTCAGCTATCAAAAAAATGTATGAAGATTTAGATGAAGTTTGGAATCGTCGCGCTAATCTCTTTAATGAAAAATTAATTTCATTAAATTTGCCAGTCAGGGTCGCGAATATGTCTAGTATTTGGACCATCTATTTCACTGAGCCTAGCCGCTATAACTGGATGTTTCAGTACTACTTGAAGGAACAAGGCCTAGCACTAAGCTGGATTGGAACGGGAAGATTCATTTTCAGTCTGAACTATAGTGATGCAGACATGCTGGCCGTCCTAGAGCGCTTTATTGCTGCAGCCCAGTCTATGAAGCAGGATGCTTGGTGGTGGAATGGAAACGGGCTAAGCAATAAAGCGATTAAACGTCAAATTTTCAAAGAGATGCTATTCGGAAGAAGAAACAACCGATATGCATCTGCTTTAGGAGTTGATTGAGCCTAGGTTTTCCTCGCTGAGTTCAAGGTGGTTCATCGGGTCGATGAGTTGACCGCGCAATAAATACAGGGGTGCAGTCGCATAAATTTTTGCATCATGGAATGGGTCAGTGATAATTTTTGTCATCCATGCCAAGGCAGCTTCAACGTCATGAATGAAAAAGAGATGGAAAGTGCGAAAAAGCACGCCACCAACGCCAAGCCAGAGCCATAGGAGGCCGGTTTGTCGAATAAAGCCCTCTGTATTTGTGAAAGTATTTAAGGCAACAAATTTTTGCAAGAATACGGGATTGAAATACACCAGTACTGGGATTGCCGCCCAAATAGATAAAAGAACAATTTTTCTATTGAGGTTGTAGCCTACTTTAATTTTCTCTTTGTACTCATGGGTGGCTTTATTAACCTCGTCATAACCTTTTGGCTCAAAAAAGAAATGACCGCTTTGACGAGTTGTCATGGCAACAAGCCAAGCAAGCAATGAAGCTGCAATAGGATCTGTAAACAATAAAAAGTAGGCAGTTAAGAAACTCAGGGCGCTAACAAGGTGTAGCGATTGATTGATGCGGCTATGGTGATAATAGCGATGATCATCCCAGCGCTGTTTTTTTAGGGTTTCAAAAAATTGAATCAATTTTGGTTCCTCTGAATATTGAAGTACTTTATTACAAAAATATTAATCTCACCCATATTTACAATTTATTTGTGACAAATTTAAGACATGTAAATAAATTCACAATGTCATAAAACTGTTATTTTCTTCGAGAATACTCGACAGCAATGACTTCACATGCCATGGAAAAAAATAGCAATTCAATGCTGAATGCTTCAGTTAAGGTTGCTATTGTTACGGAAACATATCCTCCAGAGGTTAATGGGGTGGCAAGCACAATCGCTCGATTTATTAAGGGTTTGTCTGAGATGGGGCATGACATCACACTCATCCGGCCTCGTCAGGGATTAAAAGATAAACCCAAGAATGAATCTCTTTTCAAAGAAATACTGACATTGGGAGTGCCTATACCGGGTTATAGCTCGCTTAGGATGGGCCTCCCTCAAAAAAATATGCTGTTAAAGCAATGGGCATCTGATAGACCTAGTCTTGTCCATATTGTTACCGAAGGCCCTCTCGGATGGTCAGCGCTGGAGGCGGCTAAAAAATTAAACATTCCTATTTGTTCAGATTTCCGAACAAATTTCGATGCTTATTCAACCCACTATGGAATGAGCTTCCTAAAAAATCCGATTCAAAGGTATCTTCGATATTTTCATAACCATAGCAACTTCACAATGGTGCCGACTCAGGAGCTCAAAAATCAATTGCTTAGCAATGGTTTTGAAAGGCTTAGAGTACTGGCTAGAGGAGTGGATACTGAATTATTTAATCCATCAAAGCGTTGTCAAGAATTGAGAAATCATTGGGGGGTTAAAGACCATGAAAATGTGGTCTTATGTGTCGGTAGGCTTGCTTCAGAGAAAAATTTAAATGTCACTGTAGAGGCCTTTAAAGCAATGTTACAAGTGAATCCAAATTTGAAAATGGTATGGGTTGGCGATGGACCTGAAAAAGGAGCCTTAAAGTTAAGCTGCCCTTATAGCATCTTTACTGGAGTGAAGAGGGGTGAGGCTCTTGCAAGTCACTATGCTAGCGGAGATATTTTTTTATTCTCTAGCCTGAGTGAAACATTTGGTAATGTAACGATTGAAGCGATGGCTAGTGGCTTAGCCGTTTTAGCGTATGACTACGCAGCAGCTCGGCAATTTATAGATCATCGTGCCAATGGATTTTTAGCCAATCCAAATGAGGTCAACTCATTTGTTGCAGCAGGCCTTGAGCTAATAAAAGACGATGTTAGTTTGGAAAATTTGAGAGTCCAGGCTAGGCAAACAACCTTAGAAATTTCATGGGAACAAGTTACTAAAAAATTAGAAAATAACTATCACGATTTAATAATCAATTCCCATTCAAAAGATAAGCTAGCTTCGTCGCCTGTTTTAAGAGAAATCTTTATTAAGCAATGAATCGTATTTTCTATACGATAGCTTTCTCACAATTTCTATCATCATTAGCAGATAACGCATTACTCATAGTATCCATTGCTCTTTTAGTTGCAATGCAAGAGCCGGATTGGGTATCTCCCTTACTCAAGATTTCTTTTGTATTGCCTTATGTTCTTTTTGCCCCATTTGTAGGTGCTTTTGCAGACTCCAGACCTAAAGGTCAGGTGATGTTGATTTCTAATGTGCTAAAAGCCAGCGGTTGCGGCCTGATGCTTTTTGGGATGCATCCATTATTAGGGTATGGCATCGTTGGTATAGGTGCCGCCTTATACGCACCTGCAAAATATGGAATTTTGACTGAGTTATTGCCATCAGATAAGTTGGTGGCTGCAAATGGTTGGATGGAAGGCCTCATTATTGGTTCTATTATTTTTGGGACCTTGTTAGGAGGATTTCTAATTAGTGATTTTCTGCATGATTTTTTTCAGCTGGTTAATCTAGACTTCATAAGAGATGATATTTCAAGCTCAGCAGCAATAGCTATCTTATTAATTTCAGTCATTTATACATCGGCTGCTTTACTAAATTTACCTCTTTTAAAGGTGGGATTTAGCTATCAAAAGTTGAACCTACATTGCGGTAATTTGGTGCGGGATTTTTCCACCTGTTTTGTGAGCTTGTGGCGAGATCGGCTAGGTAAGCTTTCCTTAACTGTGACCACGTTATTTTGGGGCGCTGGAGCAACTCTTCAATTCCTGATGTTGAAATGGGCGGAGTATGCCTTACATATGAATCTTTCTGAGAGCGCCGCTTTACAAGCCGTTTCTGCAATAGGAGTTGCAGCAGGGGCTGTTTATGCGGCATGCAAAGTTTCTTTGCAGAATTCAGCTAACGTATTGCCCTACGGTGCACTGATGGGCTTAGTCGTCTGTATCATGGGAATGTATAGCGATGACCTCTTACCGCCAATCGTTCTTTTGCACCTGTATTCAATTCAATTAACCTTGAACGATTTGCCGGCCTATTTTTTATTATTGCTATTAGGCTGGTTATCGGGTTATTTTGTAGTTCCAATGAATGCCTTGTTACAACATCGGGGGCATTCACTAATGGCAACCGGGCAATCTATCGCCGTTCAAGGTTTTAGTGAGAATTTATCGGTGTTATTTATGCTCTTCATCTACTCTATTCTCCTGTGGATAAACATCAGCCTACCGCTCATCATTATTGGTTTTGGCGGTACCGTCTTTCTGGCTATGGTGTTGATCACGTATCAGTATTTTGGGTCAAAAAATAGCACTCTAAATGCGATTTCCTAAAAAGCTAAGCCCCCCGTACTTTTAGAGACCTTGCTTTTAACTAGCATGTCGGGTTTTGCGTAACATATTCAGTATGGGGTAGGGCCATATTGCCATGGGGACATTAATCCTAAAACTAAATGGATATCTATAAACATAAATTGTCATGAAATGTTCATAAGATTGACATATATCAATTCAAATTCGTTTAGTTGACATACCGCATCAATTTCCTCAGCCTTTAAATTGTCATATTTAAGATTGAACATTAAGTATCTGCAATTTTTTAGGTGCAATGATGCTAAAAGGCAAAAAAGGGATTGTTTTTGGCGTAGCCAATGATAAGAGTATTGCGTATGCCGTTGCTAAAAAGCTCCGTGAGGACGGGGCATTGGTTGTTGCAACTTGCCTTAACCAAAAAGCCTACGAGCTAGTTTCTCCCAGTTTATTAAGTCTAGATATTCCCGTTCAACCTTGCAATGTTGAGGATCATGAGCAGCTAAAAGAATTTGTTAGAGATGCTGCCGAGCGTTTTGGAGATTTTGATTTTATTGTGCATTCCATTGCATGGGCGCCATTAGAGGATTTGCATGGCAAAGTAATTGATAGCTCAAGTTCAGGATTCTCCAGGGCAATGGCAATCTCATGCCATTCATTTGCCGTAATTGCCCATCTTTGTGTGCCGCACATGAGCTATGGCGGCAGTATGGTGACGATGAGTTACATTGGCGCTGAAGAGGCCGTTCCGCATTATGGATTAATGGGCCCCGTTAAGGCTGCTCTAGAATCCTTGGTCAGATATATGGCGCTCGAATTGGGCCCACAAAATATTCGCGTTCATGCAGTATCTCCTGGCCCGATCATGACGCGCGCAGCTTCTGGTATTGAGGAGTTTGACACATTGATGAAGCGAGCAATTGAGAGGGCTCCATTAGCTCGCCTAGTTACTACAGATGAGGTTGCCAATTTAACGGCCTTCTTATGTGATGACGGTTCAAGCGGTATGACAGGTCAAACCATTTACGTAGATGGCGGTTGCCATGCGGTGGCATAAGCATGCTTCCCCAAACTTCTCTAGAGGATGCCAGGCTTGATGATGATATTCATCAGTTAAATGTAGAGATAGTGAGACTTGCATTCTTTTTGAATATTGATATTAAAAACGAAGCAGTAGTTGAAAGGCTTCTAGAAAATAATTTGCCAAATGATCATGAGCATTTTTACAAATTAGCCACTCTTAAGGGGTTAATCTTGCTTAGAGGGCATATTCACCGATTAAGACAAGAGCATGGCGTTCCAGATGGTAAGAGCCCTTTGGAAGAGGAGATCTTTCAGAGGCTCAATTTAGGTCATTATGAAAATGAGTGTTAATTTGCTATGAAAAAAGCAATCGCAGTTGAAACAGCCGTTGAAATGATTCCTCATGGAGCCTCATTAATGATTGGCGGATTCATGGGAATAGGATCTCCACATCGCATGATTGATGCCTTAGTCGCAGCGGGCACTTCCGATTTAACTATCATCGCCAACGATACTGGTAAGCCAAACTACGGTATTGGAAAGCTCATCTCTAGTGGGCAAGTTAAGCATGTGATCGCTAGTCATATTGGCTTAAATCCAGAAACCCAAGCCAAGATGTTTAGTAAAGAGCTCACAGTAGATCTTGTGCCTCAAGGCAATTTGGCAGAGCGGATACGAGCGGCAGGATATGGTCTTGGTGGTGTATTGGTTCAAACAGGTATCGGAACCTTGGTTGAGGAGGGTAAGCGAGTCATTGAAATCAATGGCGAAAATTGGCTTTTAGAGCTTCCCATTGCTGCTGATTTTGCGCTTATACACGCTCATCAAGCAGACTATCTTGGCAATCTGGCGTATCAGCTAACGGCAACTAATTTCAATCCAGTAATGGCAATGGCTGCAAAAGTGGTGATATGCGAAACCAATGAGATTGTTCCGGTTGGAATGATTTCCCCTAATGACGTTATTACTCCAGGGGCAATTGTGACTGAGCTCATTTCTATGCCACATAGGCATCACTAAGAGACCTATTCATGAAAAGTACTCTTACTCCGAATGAAGTTATTGCACGGCGTGTTGCGCAAGAATTTACTGAGGGCATGCTTGTCAATCTTGGCATTGGATTACCAACGCAAGTTGCAAACTACCTTCCTAAAAACATGACTGTCTTTTTGCAATCAGAAAACGGTCTCATTGGCCTTGGTGCTAGGCCGCCAGAAGGCATGGAGGATGATGACTTAACCGATGCAGGCGGCACGCCAGTAATGGCAATACCAGGAGCAGCCAGAATAGACTCCGTGTTTTCTTTTGGGCTGATTCGTGGAGGGCATCTAGACATCACGGTGCTTGGTGGATTGCAGGTTGACGCGCAAGGACGCCTAGCCAATTGGATGATTCCAGGCAAGATGGCTCCTGGAATGGGCGGAGCAATGGATCTGGTATCTGGTGCAAAAAAAGTGATTATCGCCATGCAGCACACAGCTAAAGGCGTTCATAAAATTGTTGAGAAATGCAGTTTGCCCTTAACCTCTACTCGTCCGGTCAGTTTAATTGTGACTGAATTGGCAGTGATTGAGCCGACACCGGCCGGGTTAATTCTTAAGGAGTTGGCGCCGGGCGTAACGATAGATGATGTCATTGCAGCAACTGGGGCGCAATTAATTACTTCCGATGATATCCATGAGATGAATTTTCCGGAGATCTAAATAAATGGAATTAACCTCAAATAACGAAGCTCTAAATTCACGGTTTATAAAAAAATGGGCGCTCGCTCATGGTGGCGAGTACGACATCAGGCCAATTTCCACACATGATCGCAAAGCAGTTCTCGATCTATTTGAGCATTTATCTGCTCAAAGCCGATTTTTTAGATATGCACATGCTATGTCGACCTTGCCCGAGCTATTGCTCGACCAAATCATTCATGCAAGTACCCCAAATGACTTCGCGTTGGGGGCCTATATTAAAAATCCAGACTGGCCAAAAGAGCGCTTGGTTGGAATTTCACGATATGTGCGCGATACAAATAGCACTAGAGCAGAATTTTCTCTGTCTGTAAGTGATGATTATCACCATGAGGGTATCGGCTCACACCTAATGCAGGGGATTTTAGATTGCGCGAGATTAAATGGTTTATCAGAGATTTATGGATACGTTCTAAAAGAAAATCACGATATGTTGGTATTAATGCGCCATCTAGGCTATGAATTACATACCGATGAAGATGACATGAAGATGTACATCGCCATAAATCAAACAATTTAAGCAGCACCCACAGACAGTGTCACAAAAGCTACATGAATCTGACACTATTTAAATCTAAAGTGAATAATTCAATTCGAATTTTTCGAGTCAATGAGAGGTAGTTATGTTTGATTTTAGCCAATACAATCCCATCAATTCTTATAGAAATATTCTGCAAAAGAATATGCGTGCCGCCGAATTATCACGTCAAGGTCAAAAACAATCGCTGCACAAAATTTCAGAGTTGACATCAATTCATAGTCAAAAACTGCAACAGGTTGCCCTCTCAGAATCTAAAAAGATTGAAAAGTTGCTTGAGGAGACAAAAGAAAAGGTAAATTCGTTAATGACTTCAGAGCCACGCGCTCTTTGGGGGATGTGGCAGGAGTATTTAACTGACTCTACACAACGTAGTGCTTTGGTTTTTGAGACTTTGCGCAAGCGTGGGAATGTATACCTTGATCACGTAGAGTCAGGTATGCCGCCAGTCTTGGATTTTGCTTATGAGGTCATTATTGATGGCAAGGAATTAAGTTCGCCGGTAAATTACTTATTACTCAAAATAACGCCTCCAGCAGGGGTCGTCATTGATGAGAAGCGTGCACCAGTCATGATTATTGATCCTAGAGCAGGTCATGGCGCAGGTATCGGAGGATTTAAACCAGATAGCCAAGTAGGCGAGGCTTTTGCCGATGGCCATCAAGTTTATTTCGTTGCATTCAGACCAATGCCTGAGCCAACTCAAACGATTGCAGATGTCCGTGATGCAGAAATTATCTTCTTAAAACATATTATTGAGCAGCATCCGCATTCACCTAAGCCTATTGTGATTGGCAACTGTCAAGGCGGTTGGGCGGCAATGTTGATAGCAGCGGCCGTTCCTGAGTTGATGGGCCCAATTGTTCTAAATGGTTCACCGATGTCCTATTGGGCGGGTAAGGTTGGTGATAATCCCATGCGCTATACAGGAGGAATGCGTGGCGGAGCAATGTCTGCGTTAATGTTGGCTGATATTGGGAATGGTTTATTTGATGGCGCTAATTTAGTAGCCAATTTTGAATCTTTAAATCCTGCAAACAGTTTCTTTGGTAAGTATTACAAGCTGTATTCGAATGTGGATTCAGAGGCTCAGCGCTTCCTGGACTTTGAAAAATGGTGGGGCGGCTACTGTTTTATGACTGAAGCTGAAATGCGTTGGATTTTAGATAATCTATTTATCGGGAATAAATTAGCAACCGGCGATGCAGTTCTAGGTATGGAGCGCGTAGATCTTAAGGCAATAAAATCACCTATTATTGTGTTCGCTTCCCATGGCGATAACATCACGCCTCCACAGCAGGCTCTCAATTGGATTCCTGATCTGTACGCAAGTGTTGAAGAAGTTAAGGCGCGTGGTCAAAGAATCGTCTATATGCTTCATGACTCCATTGGTCACTTGGGCATTTTTGTTTCTAGTCAAATAGCCGGACGAGAGCACGTAGCAATTACCGACACTGTTCGTGCCATTGAAGCTTTATCACCCGGACTTTATGAGATGAAGTTAGATGATGAAGAGGATCGAGTGCATATTCGGTTTGAGCCCCGCGGAATGGGGGATATCCTTGCTTTGGGTGATGGCCGAGATGATGAGCAGTTATTTACTGAAGTAGCTCAAATGTCAAATATCAATACTGAGCTATACGATCGTTTTGTGCGCCCAGCAATTCAGAATATGGCCACCCCAGAAACTGCGGAGCTCATTCGCGAGTCTCATCCCCTGAGAACGCAACGCGTTATTTTCTCTGATAAGAACCCAATCATGCCCATGCTTGATAAGGCGGCAGAGTCCATTGTTCGAGAGCGAAAGCCTGCAAGTATAGATAATCCATTCATCATGGCTGAAAAGGTGGCTAGTGAACTCATCGAAACTCAATTAAATCTGTATCGCAATATGCGTGACTCAATGACAGAAACAAGCTTCTTTTCTATTTATTCCTCGCCAATGATTAAGGCCTTTATTAGCCCTAAAGATACCGGCATACCAAAACGCACCTCTGTGGATGTCCGCCAGATGCCTGAAGTGCACCATGCATTGGAGAATGTGGATAAAGGCGGCTTGGCCGAGGGGGTGGTTCGTATATTGCACCTATTGAATGATGCCCGTGGATATGTACGTAGAACACGTTTAGAGCGCGAATTGATTGCTTTGGGCCACTCTAAATTATTCCCTGATATGGATCACGAAGGTATTGTCAAAATAGTCCACCAACAAGCTCTGATCGTAGATTTTGAGCCAAAGTTAGCAATGTATACGCTCCCAGTTTTGCTCAATACACAAACTGCACAAAAAAAGGCGCTGAAATTGGTAATGGATATTGCTGGGCCACGAGACACAATGCATCCATTTGCATTAAAGATGTACGGACAAATTGAAGAGTTGCTTCACCATAAGACTGTGCCTACTAAATCAACCGTTGTAAATGATGAAGAAGCGGACTTTGTACAAGTAGATGCCAGGGCTGAATAATCATGAATGCACCGGTGAATGGATTAAAAAATCGTACATGGGATGAGCTTAAAGTAGGGGATACTGCCTCAATTGAGAAGCGAGTGACATCGCGCGACTTATTTTTATTTGCTCATGCTTCAGGCAACCTTAATCCGTTGAATATTCCTCATCTTGATGTAGAAAATGAGGGGAGTACCTCAGTAGTTGCTCCATCAATGTGGCTTGGTTCACTGATTTCTAGTGTCTTAGGCAATATTCTTCCGGGGCCCGGCACCCTTTACCGCTCTCAGGATTTTGAGTTTATGGGAAGAGCCCACGTGGGTGATCTCTTAAAAATTACGGTAACTTTGCTGGAAAAGAGCGATAGTCCCAGTGTGATATTTGGCACCACTGTGATGGGGAAAAATGGTGATTGCATTGCATCAGGTAAGGCTATTGTTGACGCGCCATTACAAAATATCTATTTAAATCCTGGCGAATTACCAGGCTTGTTAATGGATCAACATGATCATTTCGATAAATTGATTTCAGAGGCTAAAAAATTAGAGCCTATGCTGACTGCGGTAGTTTGTCCAGACGATTCAACTTCTTTATTGGGTGCTGTATTGGCCATGAAAGAGGGGTTAATAATCCCTATTTTGATTGGCGCGCGTAATCAAATTCAAAATGCTGCCGATGAAGCTCAGTTGGATATTAGCAATATAGAACTGATTGATATTGCCGATAATAAGTTAGCGGCCGCCAAAGCTGTTGAGTTGGTACATCAGCAAAAAGCATCAGCCATTATGAAAGGCAATTTGCATTCAGATGAATTGTTGACGCAGGTGGTGAAGAAAGATGGGGGTTTGCGAACCCTCAGGCGGATATCACACGTTTTTGTTTTAAACGTAGCCAGTCTAGAGCAGCCATTATTCATCACTGATGCGGCCATCAATATTGCTCCTGACCTTCCAACTAAAGTAGACATCATTCAAAATGCCATTGATCTGGCAAGGGCCTGCGGCATTAAATTACCGTATGTTGCTGTTCTTTCTGCGGTGGAGACTGTCAGCTTTAATATTCCCTCATCCATGGATGCCGCAATCTTGGCCAAAATGGCTGATCGTGGGCAGATTACTGGTGGCTTAGTTGATGGACCTCTGGCTATGGATAACGCCATAGATGTGGGTGCAGCGAAGACCAAGCATTTAATTTCGCCGGTAGCTGGGAAGGCGCAAATATTGGTCGTGCCTAACTTGGAGGCGGGCAATATGCTAGCTAAGCAACTGACATTTGTCTCTCATGCGCAGCCTGCTGGATTGGTGCTTGGTGCACAAGTACCCATTATGTTAACAAGTCGTGCTGACAATGAGCGTGCAAGACTAGCCTCTTGCGCTTTAGCTCAGCTGTACCATGCATTTCTTAAAAATGGATATTCGACTTTTACTCTTTAGCATTGCTAACCGATTAGTTTCTAAATTATGGACAATGAAAAGAATTTACGTGGTCAAGCAATACTTACTATCAATGCAGGTTCCTCATCTATTAAATTTTCGCTATTCTTACTACCCCAGCTAAACCAGATTTTGGTAGGCCAGATAGACGACATTGGTGGAGATGCTCGCTTTACAGTCAGGTGGCATTCAGACAATAATCAAGTTAGCCTCAATTGGTCTAAAGCTACCCCACCAAAAAATCATCGCGAGGCTTTATCCGAGTTGATTAATTGGTTACATCGCACTGCCAATGAAATTGAAATTATTGCAGTAGGCCATCGTGTTGTTCATGGAGGTCAAAAATATAGCGCTCCAGTTATTATTACTGAAAAAGTCATGAAGGACTTAGAGGCGCTGATGATTCTTGCTCCACTTCATGAGCCCCATAATCTTGCTGGAATTAAAGCTGCGCAAGAAAGTTTTGGAGCCATACCTCAAATTGCTTGTTTTGATACAGCGTTTCATCGTACACATTCATTTGTGGAGGATTGCTATGCTATCCCGCGATATTTTTATGACCAAGGCGTTTGTCGTTATGGCTTTCATGGTCTATCTTATGAATATATAGCGGAGCAATTAATGACGAAGTTTCCCAGTGAGTCCCGTGGTAAGGTAATAATTGCTCATTTAGGGAACGGTGCCTCGATGACTGCATTAAAAGGTGGTGTTTCTATTGCTTCTACAATGGGGTTTTCCTCATTAGATGGATTGCCTATGGGCACACGCTGTGGAGAAATTGATCCAGGCGTATTGCTGTATATGATGCAACGTGAAGGTTTAAGTGCTAATGAGATATCGGAAATCCTTTATAAAGAATCTGGGCTAAAGGGATTATCAGGAGGTCTTTCTAATGATATGCGTACACTCGAGGCATCCACTCTTACCGAGGCAAAAGAAGCAATTGATTATTATGTTAGGGAGGTAAAGCGTGAAATTGGCGCACTAACAGCACTAATGGCAGGCTTGGATGTCATCGTCTTTACCGGTGGAATTGGCTCAAACTCGGTAATGATTCGAGAAAGGGTCCTAAGTGAAATGTCTTGGATTGGCATTGATTTGGATAGGGAGTCTAACCGCAATGGAGGGACAATTGTTTCTTCAAAGGCGTCTAGGGTTCTTTGCTTGAGAATCAATACCGACGAAGAGCGCGTTATAGCAAGACATGCATTTGAATTAACTAAGCAGATGTGTGATGTTTAGTTATTTAAAAAAATACAATTTACACAGTGAATGGTTGCTTTATGAGTTTATATAACGACATCTTGAAAAAGTTAAGAAAAACCGGAGTCTTAGATCTTATGGAATATAGAAAACTTTCCAGAAAAGAGATTGATGAGCTGGGTGACTATATCCGATATTGGTGTACCTACGGAGACGGGAAGTTAGGAAAATTAGGTAAAGAGAAAAAGGCAAAATAGGTATGTCTAAATCATTGTTCCTCCTGCGACATGCAAAAGCTGTCACGGGTGGTTTAATGATTCAGGACATCGATAGGCCTTTGTCGGATAAGGGCGTTAGAGATGCGAATAAGTTAGCCAATAAGTTAGTCAAAAAAAACATATCGTTTGATTTAATACTTCTAAGCCCAGCAGTTCGTACTATCACTACAGCACAGATTATTTCAAATGCCTTGCGCTCGTCGCGTTCCCATTTGGTAACAAATGATGACTTATATGGCGCCGAAACCATGATGCTTCTGAAAATTATTTCATCTGTCTCAAAGAAAATAGATTCGTTACTGATTGTTGGGCACAACCCAGGGCTTATGAATCTGGCATCATTTATGTCTGGTGAACCAATTGCCATGTCAACTTGCTCGCTAGTTAAATTTACATTCGACTTTAAAGACTGGCATGAAATTTTTACTCAAAGAGCAGCCAAATTAAGTTTACTAAATTAGTGACTAACTATGACGGTTGAAAATACCAATGAATTTGAAATCAAACTCCTTTTCCCCGGAGATCAACTAGAGGCCATTGAAAAGCTGATTATTTCCAATGGCGGCATCCGTCGACAGCATTTGCAAGCTGCCTATATTGACACTTCAGATTTCGCATTAACTCGAGCAGGCTTTGCATTTCGTCTGCGAAAAGAAGGCCGTCAATGGATTCAAGCACTAAAAGCTTCCACTCCAAACCCGCTAGAGCGCCTTGAGCACAATGTGACACTGTCGGCCGTGGGCAAAGAGATGCCAGAGTGGAATCTAGATCTTCATCAAAATCACGAAGCTGGCCAACTTTTGCGCAAAAAATGCCCAAATTTGAAGCCAGATGATTTACGAGTGAGTTATCAAACAGATATTTGGCGTAGAAAAGCACTTATAAAAACTCAGCTTGGGTCTCTGGAGTACGCATTAGACAGTGGCTTTATTTATTCTCAATTAAATGATCGTGTGTCCAGTATTAAAGTGCTGGAATTAGAAATTGAGCTCAAAGCGGGTGAGCCTCTCGATGTTCTTTCCCATGCAAAAAATCTGATCAAGAATCATGGCGCTTATATAGATACCCGAAGCAAATCCGAGCGTGGATTTTTGTTGGCCAATGGTTTACAGGCTAGTCCTGCAATGAGGGCCAAAGTAATATCCCTAAATAAGGCGAAGAATGCACAAGAAATTATTGTCTGCTTAATTGATTCGTGTCTGCAGCAAGTGTTGGCAAACCAGAGCGCACTGAATGCTGGGTTAGATCAGTATTCAGAATATCTACATCAACTGAGGGTTGGGTTGCGCAGACTGAAGGTGCTCTTCAAGTATTTAGCCAGGCATGACATTCATTTAGGGGATGAGGGGCTTGAGGCATTCAAGAGGGCTTTCGATCAGCTGGGAAGCTATAGAGACGGCGATTATGTGACAGGCACGTTAAATCCAATTCTTTTATCCCTCGGAGGCCCTGAAATTAAGCTTGCCAGCATCAAGGAATTACCAAACCCTTGTTTTATTACAAAAAATAGTGAGTTTCAATTGCTGTTGGTAGATGTAATGTCGATTAGCTATTTTGGCGCTTCCATAAGTACTGACCCAAAAGATAGAAGGGGCGATAAAGAGGAAGTAAGGCTAGTCAGAAAAACGATCAATAAACTATTGGATGGTGGATTTTCTTTTGTGGCAGATAGGGCATCGCGATTTTCTAAATTGCAAGACGATCAAATTCATTCTGTCAGAAAAAAGATGAAATTTATACGCTACTCCCTAGAATTTTTTAGGGACTATTGCAATAAGAGCAAGTACGCAAAGTTTAATAAATCAATAGCGGATGCGCTAGAATATTTCGGATTATTTAATGATATGTGCGTAGCAATTTCGCGCATTGAGGCTCTTACGCAAGATGATCCTAATATGCTATTTGCGCTCGGTTGGCTAAAGGCTGAGCGTCAACGAGTTAGATCACTATGTGGAAAAAGTCTTAAGAAGCTTGTACGTATGGGTCCAGCTTGGGGGGCTTAAGACGCTGAACGCCTAAATATGGCGATAACGAGTAGTCACAGTTGTAGATAACTTAATTACAAACGCTTCTGAATTAAAACAATGTCATAAGTGTAGAAGCAGCCATTTCCAATTAAACCAAAGACAGCTTATGCAGGCGCAAGCTTTATATCACCTCATTAATGGTGGTTTAACTATTTAATTTCACAATTTGGTGCAGTTTATAGTAATTCTGTCATGAACACTCTATACAGTGAAAGCATTGAAGTCTATTGGTCAGAGAAATATTGATGGTTGTGATTTTATGAAGAAGAATATTTTGGATGTTTTGAAGGAAATTAAAGCGGGGGTAATTAAATCTATTCAATTGAATAGCCAAAAACCTGTTACCACTATTGCTCAAGACGTTCATGATGTTGAGATATGCGTTCACGAACCTGCTATTGAGTTTGTGCCCATTGAGGATAATTCTGTAATAAGCTGTCAGCCATTAAGAATGGCGGTTAGCACTCCGCCGGAGACTAGATTTTTTAAGATTGAGGATCCGGAATATCCTCGAAAAATTGCCTACACCGTATCGGGTGATATGGATGGAGATAATATTTTAATTTGTCTCCCTGGATTACTCGAGACCAAAGAATCATTCATGGTCATTCATGCTTATTTTCTTAAATTTGAAAATTGTAAAGTCATTAGTGTCGATTTTTCGGGCAGAGGTGAGTCTGACTACATTAAGGAGTATGGCGATTACAAAATGTCACTATATCTATCCGATATAAGTAAGTTAATTCAAGGCGCTATTTTGAATGAGGGTAGGTCGAAAAAAAAGATTACTGTCCTTGGAACCAGCATGGGCGGGGTCTTAGCTATGTACCTTACCAAAATATTGAGCAAAAAAATTGATGGAATCATCTTGAATGATATTGCGCTGACAGTTAATTGGACTTCCCTATACGCTCTGTATAAATCGATGAAAAATGATCTGGGCTTCAAGGAGGTGCGGGAACTGGCGAAAGATTTAAGCGTTGATTTAAAAGCCATTTCTGATGTTCAGCTTCCTGGGCATTTTGATCTTTCATACAAAGCAGATGTTTGGGGTATGAACTTTCATGAGGCCCTAGAGGGCTTTAAAGGAAAAGTGGGCTTGATTTATGGTGCAGAGTCCAAGATTTGTACTAAGCAGCGCGTAGAAGGTGCCAAGAGCTTTATCCCACAGATAGAAACCCTTGAAGTTCCGAATGCAGGGCATCCAGCGCCATTTAATCTTTTAGTCTGCGACTTTATCCAATCTCAGATAGGCGTTTAATCCTCCGGCATCCTATCTAATTTATAAACACCATTTTTTAATTCAGAAATGGTTTTACCCATTTCTGAGAGCATCATTCTCTGCCTTTTTTCAATTAGTAGTTTTTTGACTTTGAATTCTTCGCTGCATTCAAAGTCAGGGTCGTTTAGTTCTTTTTCCTTGGGTGGTTTCATGCAAATAGTCCTTAAAAAACTCAGCCGAAGCTAAGATAAGTCGTCATGACAAGGCGCATTTCTTATGGGCGGTAATTCCATCATCCGTCTTAAATATTGCGAATTGATGAAATGCTTATGAATTTTTTGAGTGTTTACCCTCAAATACAAATCCCCAGGATCCGAGTTTGCATGCGATTAGGGTTGGTTAATAACAAGAGTTTCTCTGGCACTAAATCTGGTGAGTTTTAGCTCCTTTGCCATTCCTCCGCCATTTTTTTCTTTAATGACTCAATAATTAAGCAATCCAAATCATGCTGAGAATTCCGTATCAAGCGAAATCCATTATTGGCGGTGAATGCATCAATGCATCAAATAAGTATAATTATGACGAAATTGATATAAGTAATAAATCTCCATAATGTCCCGCAATGGTTACTGGAAACTCTTTGCGCAATCAACGTAATGAAAGTAGAAAATGATTAAAAAGACTGCGCTGAGTTTGGTGTCTGCCTCGCTCATTTCAATGGGTTGCACAACTACCGTTCCCAATGCCGTTCCAGTTGCTCAAGCTGGAGATAGCACTTTAAGCTGCGATGCCATTACAAATGAGATGCAGCAAATGATTGCTGCCCAACTGCAAGCAAATGGCGATAAAAATAGACAAACGGGAACCAATGCCGCACTGGGGGTTGCTGGAATATTTACTCTTGGGATTCCCTGGTTCTTTATGAATATCGGTGATACACCCACCATAGAAGAGCGTGCTGCTAGGGCGCGATATGAGCGCCTGCAACAAATGGGGATAGATCGTAATTGTCCTCCAGCCCCTTATCAGCCGGCCAATACTAGTCAAGCTAGCGATCAGGCAACTCCAGCTCCTGCAGTTGCCCCTGTTGCACCTATAGCTTCTAGCGCTCCAACGAGCGTATCTTCAGGGTCGAATGTCAATAATTCAAGTGCGTTAAAAACACTAGAGGAGTTAAACGTAATGCTTCAAAAAGGCTTAATTACGACTCAAGAGTACAACAAGAAGAAAGCAGAAATCTTAAAAAATATGTAATGAAGATATCGCTGTCTCAGTCAATAAAAAACCACCTGATGGTGGTTTTTTTCTTCACAAATATTTGCTCACTACTAAATCACTAGTTAGGCCCATTCACTGCCTGCATATAGCCCTGGATGTATTGCGGCGGCACAAACAGTTCTGTCTTAATTCCGGACTTGGAAGAAACAGTCATGATGAAGCCTTTCTTCATGCGATCTTTTAGGAAGGCTTCAGTTAATTGCACTGAGAGTACTTCTCTAAAGATGCAACCCCTGTCACCACATGCACCAGCTTCTCTGCCAACAACCTTGAATGTAGAGGCAGGGACACCTTCTTGTGATGCTGAATCGTAGTAACGCCATTGGGAGAAATAAGTCAGCTGTGCAACGAGTTCGTAAGACTTAGCGCCTTGCTTTGGCTGCTCAGCCCTGAGGCTAAACATTTGATAAGTATTGTTTTCATCCATCGAATTGATGGGAGGGCCTTGATAGGTTTTTCCACCAGTTACTGAGTTCGGCGTAATGATGGTTGAGTGATAGACGTCATTGATTTCCCAGCCGCTAATTTTTTTGTCATTCTGATTGCAGGCGATTAGACCAATACTGATTGCCAGCAATAAAACAACCCGATAGATGATGCGATGCATATAAAGCTCCTTAGTATCACCAAATCATACTATCCCTTGGGTTTGGAACTCAAATTCAGGGGCTTAGACGTATTTCCCGGTCAACCCACCATTCACTACCAGGCAGCCTCCTAACTACCCAGGAAGCCCCTTTATCTCTGGCAGCTCGTTCCTTATCGAGGCCATTTTCAGAGAACTTAATAGTCATCTAGCCGAATTCTTTATTAGGGAATGTCACTAGTAAATTACTATACTTCACAACTTCACAAGTTCACAACTTGTGATATAGTCTTAGAACTGGGAGATGAAATGAAGAGACAGATACCAAAAACACATCAAGCCTTGGAATGGGTAGGGAAGGGCCTGACTGCTGCTCAAGCAGCCAGAAAGATGCAAATTTCAGAATCCAGCGTGTATGCCGCTCTCAGAAAAACGAAGGCGAAAGAAGTGGGCTGTTGCCCAACATGTGGTTACAAAATAAGGAACTAAGATGAAAAAGACTCTATTAGCAGCCGTATCAATCTCTGTAGCTGCATTTGCCTATGCAAATACCAAGCCGTCAGATTCTTCTGAGTTAATCAATCAGCAGTGCAGGATCTCTGCTGAAGCCGTTTCCACGTTGAAGGGCTTGCGCTATGGCAACACTTCAATTCGCAAGGATGTATCTACCTTAATTAACGCCAGCTTAAAGACTCCAGAGAACCGGGATTTAGCGCAAAAGACCTTAAACCTGATGGTGGACGATAAAACTACGGATGTTAGAGGTCTGGAAGGAAAGTACTGCTCTTAAGGGGTTCAGTGAGATTGAATTAGTTGACTAATCACGCGCAATGTCCTGACTGTGGGAATATGCGGGCATTGTTTAATCAGTGTCCGCATTGTGGTTCTGACAATTTGCCAGTATTAAGCTCAGATACGATTGAGCTCAATATTAAGCAAGACGGACCTTACGTTGATGAGGCCTTAGATCGGCTAACGGAATATTTACGCAAATCCCTTGATCTTGGTATTAAAGCGATTGTATTGATTCATGGCTATGGATCAAGCGGTGAGGGTGGTCGCATCAAATGGGCCATTCACGATGCCCTGGAAAATAATCGTTATTCCGATAGGGTGGATGAATACTATTTTGGTGAGAGTGTTGCTTTTGGTAGCCAGGCTTATCACGCCTTACTGAAGCGTCGTCCAGGCCTAAAACCATACCTTAAGCGCTTTAAGGAAGGTAACGCTGGCATGACTGTTCTATTGCTAGGATCTCAGTCTAGAAGTGCTTAGAATAGGGTTATCGGTAACAACGACTTAATTTATTTAATACTTAGGAAATATCGCAATGACCGCTAAAAAGCTAGAGCAATCTCTGATGCATGAAGTTAAGTCAACAGGCGCTGAGCAGTTGATTGGCGAATTCAAATCCTTGATGGCTGATGCAGAAGCTTTAATTCAGGCAACTGAAGATCATCCAGGTGAGACGATTAGTTCTATTCGTAATAAGGCGCTAGAAACATTAGCTGGTGCCAAAGAGAGTCTCTCTAGTGTTGAGGGTCAGTTACTGGATAAAGCAAAAGTAGCCGCTGAAGGTGCGGATGATTTTGTACATCGCAATCCTTGGGAGGCTGTAGGTGTAGCAGCTGGCTTAGGTTTGCTGATTGGTTTATTTATTGGACGTCGCTAGATCGCTATGTCTCAAGAAAACTTACTATCCTCCATTAAAGGCCTTGCATCTACGGGAGCATCCATTGCTCAAACCCGATTAGAGCTTTTGTCATTGGACGTGCAAATAGCTAGAAGTAAATTCATTAGCTTGCTAGTCATGATTATTAGTGCCTTGTTCTTTTTATTCTTCGGCTTAGTGATGTTGGCACTATTGATTGTGATCTACAGCTGGGAGACGGACCGAATACTAGCCTTAGGTTTGCTGACTGGAGCCTTTTTATCAGTTGGTGTGATTCTGGCAATTCTAATTACTCAGTCCCTACGCAAGATGCCTAAATTATTTGAGGCTTCCATCACCGAATTAGCAAAAGACCGCGAAGCGCTATCCAAATGAGTGCCCAGTTAAAAGCCTTGGAGTCACGCCAGCATCAGTTAAAACTGCAGGCAGATCGAGAGCGTAAAGCATTTGCTGAGCATTTTGAAGCTTGGGAAAAGCCACTCTCCTGGGCTGACAAAGGGGTTGATGCCGTTCACTTTCTCAAAAACAACCCAGTGCTTTGGACGAGCGCATTTGCTGCCTTAGCGCATTACAAACCCAAGTTAGCAAGTAAAGTGCTAGCCGTAGGTTGGGGTGCTATGAAAATAGTCAAGAGCGCAAAAAAACTGCTCTAGCTTTTCAATACTGATTGATGGCTGATGCCATGTTGATTTAAGAGCTCGCTACCATTTAAGAAAGTAATTTCTAGCAAGGTAATTGCTCCCACAACTTCAAAGCCGGCACTACGAATTAATTTATCCGCCGCAATAATCGTGCCCCCGGTAGCCAGCACATCATCCATTAGCAAGACTCTGGCATCGCTAGGTAGCGTGGATTGCTGGATCTCCAAAGAATCCTTACCGTATTCCAGACCATAGGCCTCTCGGTGGCTAGCCAAAGGAAGCTTATTGGGCTTTCTCGCTAATGCCAGGCCTTTATGGCTATGGTGGGCTAGGGCAGAGCCAAAGATAAACCCCCGTGACTCAATCCCCAAGATATGGGTATAGTCAAACTGCTTGGCCAGATCATCTAACTGACGTATAGCCTCTTTAAAAGCACTTGGATCAGCAAGCAGAGGGGAGATGTCTCTAAATAGAACCCCGGGTTTTGGAAAATCAGGAACTCCGGGTAGATAATCTAATAAATTCATTGCCGACCAATATGAAAACAGAACTCCTTATTATTACCGCATTAGAGTCTGAGCTCAAGCGCGCAGCATTACCAAGCAGCGTCGAGATCGTCTACTCAGGTATTGGCAAAATCAATGCAGCTATTACTTCTTTAAATGCGATTCAGCAATTCTCACCAAAGAGAATCATCAACTTTGGCACTGTGGGAAAAATTAATCCTGATTTGCATGGTTTGCTAGAGATCGGGAAAGTGATTCAGCGCGATATGGATGCAGAGCCATTGGCGCCTCGTGGTAGTACGCCATTTTGCCCAAGACCCCAAGAATATCTTTCTACCGGACAGTTTTTATGCGGTTCAGGCGATAGCTTTGTCACCGGACGTGATCCCTGGTTGCTAAGTCAAGGTGTGGATGTGGTGGATATGGAGCTATATGCCATTGCAGCGATTGCCTATGATCACCACATACCTTGGCAGTCCTTTAAATACATTACTGACGATGCCAATGAAAACTCTGGCGATGATTGGCAGTCTAAGGTCCACCATGGCCAAGAGTTATTCTTGGAAAAGTTAATGCAAATGATTGATTGAGTTACGGGATATTTCTGTGAATGCATCAAAACCCTGGTTAAAACATTATCCTGAAGGCGTTCCTCATGAGTTGGGACCCTTAAGTCATTCATCCTTGAGTGAATTTATCGATGAGTGTTTCGATCGATTCCCTAATCGTCAGCTAATAGAGTCGATGGGAACCTTTTTTACTTATCGCCAAATTAATCAACTATCAACAGAATTTGCAACTTATCTACAAAGTTTGCAATTAGAAAAGGGTGCTCGCGTTGCACTCATGTACCCCAATGTGGTTGAGTATGTCATTGCGATGATCGGCACCCTGAAGGCAGGCTTTGTTGTGGTGAATATTAACCCGCTGTATACAGCCCGCGAACTAGAGGCTCAGTTACAAGATAGTGGCGCCTCTGTTTTAGTGTTGATGGAAAATTTCGCATCCACCTATCAACAAATAAAAGCACCATTCGCTCTTAAGACGGTCATCGTCAGCAGCCCCGGAGAATTACTAGGTCTCAAGGGCCATGTGATTAACTGGGTAGCTCGGCATATCAAAAAAATGATCCCACATTGGGAGTTTCCGCATACTCAATTTAAGGAAGCCCTAAAAATTGGCGGTGGAAAGACTTTTGTCCGGCCCCAAATTGGGCTGGATGACATTGCCTTTTTGCAATACACCGGCGGTACAACGGGTGTCTCTAAGGGCGCCGTATTGCTTCATCGCAATATTCTTTCGAATGTGATGCAAATTGAGGCTTGGCTTAAGCCAGCCCTCAAAAGTCGACCTGATCAACAGCTGGTTTTTTTATGTGCTTTACCGTTAACGCATATCTTTGCACTGACTGCTTGTGCGATGCTAGGTCTTGCCAAAGGCGGATTACTAGTGATGGTGGCAAACCCACGAGATATAAAAGGCTTTATTAAAATGCTGGCCAAGCATCCCAATATCCATATTTTTCCAGGTGTAAATACTTTATTTCATGCGCTGATTCACCGACCTGAATTTAAAAAGGTGAAGTTACCCAATTTATTGGTGACCATTGGTGGTGGTATGGCAGTGCAAAAGAAGACTGCAGACCATTGGCAGGCGATTACTGGAGTACCCATTGCCCAAGGCTATGGCCTCTCAGAAACATCCCCAGTGGTGTGTGTGAATAGCCCGCTAGAGCAGCATTTCACAGGTCATATTGGACCGCCGATTACGGGTACGGATGTGGCGATTTTAGGTGAAGACGGCGTGATGCTTCCTCATGGTACTCCTGGAGAGATATGCATTCGGGGGCCACAGGTCATGGCGGGATATTGGAATAACCCAGAAGAAACCAGTCTTTGTATGACTGCTGATGGCTATTTTAAATCTGGTGATATCGGTCTCATTACCCCGGAAGGATTTGTTCAGATTGTTGACCGCAAAAAAGACATGATCGTAGTGGCTGGTTACAAAGTGTTCCCAAATGATGTCGAAGATATTTTGTCGCAAATGCCGGGCATTAAAGAATCTGCAGTAATTGGCGTGCCTCATCGCAAGCTTGGTGAGATTGTGAAAGCTTTTGTAGTGAGATCGAATCATCACATTACAGAAGCGGATGTATTGCAATACTCCAAAGAACAACTGACCAGTTACAAGCGACCTAGGAAAATTGTATTTGTGAACGAGCTTCCTAAATCGAATGTTGGCAAAATACTACGCCGTGAGCTAAGAGATCTCTAGGCGTATTACTTTCTTGGTGTCTTGCCCACCATCTTTGCAGCTCTCAAGAAATCAAAGTCCACACCTTGATCTGCTTGAGTGACGGTATCAAGGAATAGCTTCTTGTAGCCACGCTCAGCAGTTGGCGAAGTAATGGGGTTGTCTTTCATGCGCTGAGCAAGCTCTTCATCAGAGATTAAAAGACTAATCTCCCGATTCTGAACGCTCAGACGAATGCGATCACCATTACGCACTTGTGCCAATGGGCCGCCGATAGCAGACTCCGGTGTGACGTGCAAAACGATCGTGCCAAAGGCTGTACCGCTCATACGGCCATCAGAGATGCGGACTATATCTTTAACGCCAGCACGTGCTAATTTCATGGGAATTGGAATATAGCCCGCTTCTGGCATGCCAGGCGCACCTTTAGGTCCAATATTCTTGAGTACCAAAATATCATCAGCCGTGACATCTAAGTCAGGGCTATCAATGCGATTGGCAAGGTCAGCAGCATCCACAAACACTACTGCACGTCCTTCATGCTCCATGAGTTTTTCATTGGCAGCAGATTGTTTGATAATCGCGCCACCAGGAGCTATGTTCCCGTGTAGCACGGCAATGCTGCCACGGGGATAAATCGGTTTATCAAATGGACGGACGACATCTTGTTTGAAGCTTGGTGGAGCAGCATCGATTTCCTCTCCAAGTGTTCTGCCGGAGACCGTCATTGCATCTAACTTTAATAATGGCTTGAGTTCACGCAGCAGGGTGGTCATACCGCCAGCATCATGGAAATTTTCCATATAGTGATCACCAGATGGCTTTAGATCTACCAATACTGGGGTCTCATCGCCCATCTTATCAAGGGCATCCAAATCAATTTCCAGACCCATGCGCCCCGCAATTGCGGCTAAGTGAACAATGCCATTGGTAGATCCGCCAATGGCCAGCAAAACACGCATGGCATTTTCAAAAGCATCTGCAGTTAACACTTTGTCGATGGTTAATCCTTCTTTCGCCATGTTGACTGCGCAAGTACCCGTTTCTTCAGCGATACGAATACGGTCAGCAGTGACTGCTGGTGGTGTTGCACCACCCGGGACGGTCATGCCGAGTGCTTCCGAGATACAAGCCATCGTGCTGGCAGTGCCCATGACAGAACAGGTGCCAACACTAGCCACCAACTGATCATTGACTTCATCTTTTTCAACTTCATCAATCTCGCCAGCGCGGAACTTGCCCCAGTAACGGCGGCAGTCAGTACAGGCGCCAACACGCTCACTACGATGTGAGCCCGTTAACATCGAACCGGTAATTAGCTGAATGGCTGGTAATCCCGCTGAAGCAGCACCCATCATTTGTGCGGGAACTGTTTTATCGCAGCCGCCAATCATGACCACCGCATCCATAGGCTGTGCACGGAGCATTTCTTCAGTGTCCATGGACATCAGGTTACGTAAGTACATGCTCGTAGGCGCAGCAAAACTTTCATGAATGGAGATGGTCGGAAACTCCATGGGCAGTCCACCTGCTAGCATCACACCGCGTTTAACCGCTTCTAATAGTTGGGGCATGTTGCCGTGACAAGGGTTGTATGCGCTACCAGTATTGATGATGCCAATGACAGGGCGGTCTAATGCGCTATTGGTATAGCCAGCACCCTTAATAAATGCTTTACGTAAAAATAATGAGAAGCCCTTATCTCCATAGCTAGTCAGGCCTTTGCGTAAACCGCTTTCAGTCGGATCTTTTGGCTTATTGCTCATCAATGTCTCACATCTTATTAATTGGTTTTATAGGGTGCTGCGCAATCTTAAAACCCATTGTAGCGATGGAATGGCGTGTTTACCTACAGGCCACCACCCCAACGATACTGCCAGGAAACGCCCAGGGCATCATAGCTTGTATTGCTACTGGAATAGACCCCTTTGCTGCCGGTTAAACGTATTGAGTTTTGCTTATTGATGGGGTAGGACAAAGTGCTGCCAAAACGCCAATTTTCTTGCGAACCATTAATTGCCGTACCGTTTACATACTTCTGTCCACCCATAAAATAAGTGGCATCAGCGGATATGTAAGCCGTGTTGGGAAAGTAATAAATAAAGTGACCTTCAGTTGAATAAATCGGATTTTGTGAGAGCGTATTCCCACCTAAAAAATTGGTATTACTGGTGTAGATGGTTGCCATTCCGGCAAGTTCCAAACGCCAGGGTCCAATAGCTTGAGATGCTCCGATTGCGGGCTGAAAAAGAGAGCGATTAGCGCCGACGTTGAGCATTTGCTCGCTGTTGTACTTACCCCATGGGATGGATGCAGCAAGGCTGGTACCGATAATTAAATCCTGTTGGTAATGTCTAAATTCTTCCAGAGAAAGTGCTGGCGCGCCATAAAGATTTGTGGAGATCTTGACAACCGGATCAGACAAGCCTTCTGCTGAGGCATTCATATTTTGGTTATTTGCACTACCAGATCCCGAAAGTTGGGCATAGGGCAATAAGAGGCTAATCCTGCCGGACTGACCAAAGACATCGATGATGCGTGTCAGACTTGCCGCTTCGGTAACGAGTGTATAAGATCCGCTCCTAGCTTGAGCGATACCGCCAGAGATAAAGTTAATCCCAATGGGCGCATTGGAGTAGGCGCGAGCCTCGATTTCCTGGGCTTGAGATTGCTGGCAAAAAAACCCCAACAAGCAAAACCAAAAAATTCTCACGCGATACAAGTAAAGCAATTACTTTTTGGAGCCAAATAAAACTGCAAGAGTTTCAGTATTGCCTACGACCTTATTGAAGCCAATAAAAATTAAGTAAGGCCAAACAATTAGCCAATACACAATCGACATGGCAAACACTCTTAATGGATCACCGCTTCCAAAGGCTCCCATGGAGGAGATAAATTCTTTACCATGTATTAAGCCATCTACTCCGGCTTCAATATAGTTCAGGGCAATAATGACAATGATGTAAACGAGAGACTCAATCAATAGAGAGCCAACGATACCATTTTGTTTATTGACCTTAATTGGATATGCGGCCTGAGCGATCAACATAAACTTTGCTGATAAACCCGCTTTGATTAATGCAAAACCAAACATTGATAAGGGGATGGGGCGCTCTTCGAGGGCGGTTGCAGCCATAAAGGCAATAGCGCAGAACCAAACACCAAAATAAAGAGACAAGGAAAAAGCTTTTTTCGCCTCTTCCTCAAGCTTTATTTTTAAGCCAGGCTTATTTGGTTGGTTGGTGGCACTATTAGTCATTAAAAACTTTATTCAAAAGGGTGGGGCATCAATCGCCGCAAGTAGAGCAAGAACCAGAGCTTGCTACTTCAACTGGTGCAGGCTCTTGGGTATAGCGTGCAATAAAAGCATGTTTGCTAGACATCGGAGCATTAATCCAGACAAAATGACCAGAGCCAGGGGCAACAGTAATCGGTTCGCCAGCCATATTCCACATTTCGGTCAGCACAACATCTGTATTACCGTTGGGCTCAATAATTTCCAATTTATCGCCTACAGAAAAACGATTCTTTACATCTACCTTGACACGGCCTGATGCTGAATCAATTTCTAATGTCTCGCCAACGTATAGGCTGCGACCAGATAAGGAGTGGCCACGCATATAGAGTTGATATTCTTTATCGTGATGACGTTCGTAAAAGCCATCGGTGTAGCCACGATTTGCTAAACCTTCTAGTTGACCCAATAAGGCAGTATTAAATGGCTTGCCTTGAACCGCATCATTGATTGCTGTGCGATACGATTGAACAGTCCGTGAAACGTAGTAGGGCGACTTGGTGCGACCCTCAATCTTGAAAGAATCTACGCCCATCTTGGTGAGACGCTCAATATGCTCAACTGCTCTCAAGTCTTTGGAGTTCATGATGTAAGTGCCATGCTCATCCTCTTCCATCGGCATAAAGTCATCTGGACGGCGGGCCTCTTGAAGCAGTACCACGTCACCACTGGTATTTTGTTGCCCAGGCTTTACTTTGTAATCCCAGCGACAGGCGTTCGTGCAGGCACCTTGGTTGGAATCGCGGTGCGACATATAGCCAGAAAGCAAGCAGCGACCGGAGTAAGCAATACACAGAGCTCCGTGAACAAATACCTCAAGTTCCATTTCGGGGCAATCTTGACGAACTTCTTCAATTTCATCAAAAGAGAGTTCGCGAGAGAGAATCACGCGACTAATGCCAACTGAGCGCCAGAACTTTGCTGAAGCGCCATTGACAGTATTGGCTTGTACAGATAAATGGATTGGCATATCTGGCCATGCTTCGCGAGCCATCATGATAAGACCTGGATCAGACATGATTAAAGCATCCGGCTTTAATGCAATGACTGGATCCATATCTTTAATATAAGTGCGAGTTTTGCCACCATGCGGTAATAAGTTAGAGACTAGATAAAACTTTTTGCCCAACTCATGTGCGGTATCGATGCCTTGCTTTAGCACTTCAATCTTGCCAAAGTCGTTATTGCGCACGCGCAACGAGTAACGTGGTTGCCCGGCGTAAATCGCATCTGCTCCGAAATCAAAAGCAGTTTCGAGCATTTGTAGGCTGCCGGCGGGGGCAAGAAGTTCGGGAATCTTAGTCATCTGGCTATTTTAGTGAATACGGCTAATCTTGCTCAATTTGTCTCATTGGCATGCCTTAGGGCTTGCTAAAGCTAGGTTTACACCACCCTAATAAGTAAACCGCTAAGCAATGAAGAGTATTCTTGTGGATCTGTGGAGAGCATTGTAAAAAATGAATGGGCAGCCGACCCTTCAACTTTTCACCCTAAATTGAAGACATTCCTTGAAGAATGCAGAAAGAATGTAATGACAAAATTGACATCCAAGCCCATCCTGAAAAAAGCCAGCGGCATTTTGGCTCAAGAGTTTGCGATACCTAAAGATATTGCCTGGGCATGGGTTACTTTATTGCTTTCGCAAGAAGAACAGAAGCGCGATAGCGAAGAAAAACGATATGCCCGTATCGCTGAATACGAAGCATGGATTTTGGAGCTGCGACTACCAACGGACCCGAGAAATCCTGATAGTAGTTCTGTGAGTCCGCAGGCTGTTAAAAATTCCGCAAGAAATGTTTATGAATGGCCTCATGAATACATTTATGAGGAACCGGCAGCACCAAAGCATCCTGACTCTAAAGTCACTTATAGCGATCCGATCACCGAATCAATTTTGAATGCAATCAAAGATGCAGGCGGTTCCGATGATCGGGCGGCACTGATTGCCATCTTAGAGGCATACGCAAAAGAGGGCAAAGAGCCATTCGCCAATGTCACGTCAGAAGGTATTGAATGGAAAGGCAGTGCGTGGAAGGAGGGCGATAAATACAATCTGCTGACTATAAAGACTCTGAATAATCGTCTGGCTAATCTACGTAAGAAGGGTCTGATCTAAGTCGACTCTTTGACTAGAGTTATCAAAGAAAAAGCCCCTAGATTGCTCTAGGGGCTTTACTTATTTGGCTCCTCGACCTGGGCTCGAACCAGGGACCTACGGATTAACAGTCCGGCGCTCTACCGACTGAGCTATCGAGGAATAAGCCGATATTATAGCAAGATGAAATCACTTCTCTCTAGTTCTGTGCAGATCCCCAAAGTACTGACGATTGCTGGGTCCGATAGTGGCGGCGGGGCGGGGCTTCAGGCCGACCTTAAGGTCATTACAGCCTTAGGTGGCTACGGGATGTCCGTTATCACCGCCATTACTGCGCAAAACACCTTGGGAGTTACGCGCATCCAGGACGTCGATTTGGATGTGGTTGAGGCTCAGATTGATGCTGTTTTAATGGATATTGGGGCTGATATCGTCAAAATTGGGATGCTTGCCAGCCCAGAAATAGTCCGAACAGTCGCTAAATCTTTGCGCAAGCATGGCGTTAAACGAATCGTCCTTGATCCAGTGTTGCGAGCCACATCTGGCGCAAGTTTGGGTGGTGATGACACGGCTCAGGCCATGATTACTGAATTGTTTCCATTAGCATCACTTGTGACACCTAACTTGGATGAAGCTTCATTGCTGCTTGGACGTGAAATTAGCGGTCCGAATGATTTCAAATTGGCTGCAGAAGAATTAATGGAGATGGGGCCACAAGCAGTGCTCATTAAAGGCGGTCATCTCGATAGTACACATACGCAAATTACGGATTACTTAATGTGGCGCACGATTGAAGATGGCCTTGAAGTCATTCAGTCTAAAGAGTTCAAACACTATCGTGTGAACACTGCAAATACCCACGGCACTGGATGTTCGTTGGCTTCTGCTATTGCTACATACCTTGCAGGCGGTCATGACTTAGCCCACGCGGTTGCTAAAGCGATTGCTTATGTGGAAGCGGGCTTAGAAGCAGGGTGCTTCTTAAGTATTGGTGAAGGTCCAGGACCTTTGTGGCATATGCACGATTTTTACCCAACTGCTTTGCTAGATGAAAAAGAAAAGTATTAATTCACCATCTTTTTTAGAGCATTAATTCCTGTAAATGCTTGACTGCAGCTTTGGGGTCTTTGGCTTGCGTAATCGCTCTGACCACCGCAACTGAGCCAACACCACTCTTCGCTACCGCACGAATACTTTCTTGATCTATGCCGCCAATGGCGACCAGTGGGTATTGACTCATTAACTGGGTATATTTGTACAGACGCCCTAATCCTTGTGGTGCAGTGGGCATCTTCTTCAAATTCGTGGGAAAGACTGCGCCCATCGCAATATAACTTGGGCAAAAGCGATCCGCAAAGACGAGCTCTGCATAACCATGCGTACTGAGTCCAAGCCTCAAGCCGGCAGATCGAATCTCATCTAAATTGGCATCTACTAAATCCTCTTGACCTAGATGCACGCCATAAGCGCCCGCATCAATAGCTTCTTGCCAGTAGTCATTAATGAAAAGTAGCGTCTTGCTATCTTTTACTGCAGCAACAGATTCTTTAATTTGCTTTCTGATCTTCGATTTTTCTTCAGACTTAAAGCGGAGTTGCACTGTTGGCAGCTCTGCATCAACCATGCGCTTAACCCAATCAGCATCAGGCATTACGCCATACAAACCCAAACGCTTCGGACATTCTTTAAAGGCGTTGGAATTCATATTGCGAGTCCAAGGCAATAAATCAAAATGCTCTGGCCTGCTGGGCCATTTAAGCGGATTAAAGCCACCATCTTGCAAAGTCATACGTGACCAAGCTTTGCCGAGCACTTTGGCGTCAGACTCAATAAAGCCCATCTCAATACTAGCTAATGCACCAGCTAATTCGTAATGATCAGCAGCAGCCTCGTTATCAATCAGTGGTGGTGGAGTATTGAGAGTAAAGGCCGGAATCGGAATGCAGAGATCCTCATTGCGATGTGCTGCAACGATTTGGTCGGCAAGGTCACGAATCAAGCTCATATGATCAGTGTACTCAACTCGAAGTAACTACGACTGATGCCAAAAAGGAGTGCCCACCAGCGGCGTACTAGCTTGAGCAGACTCTTGAGGCTTCATGGCGCCGGATAAATAGGCTGCACGCCCAGACTCAACTGCCATCGCAAAGGCTTTAGCCATCACAATAGGATCGTCTGCCAAGGCTACAGCTGTATTAAGCAGTACACCATCAAAACCCCACTCCATTATCGTGCAAGCATGCGAAGGAAGGCCAAGACCGGCATCGACTAAGAGTGGCACCTTTAGGCGATCACGTAGTAGTTTCATGGCATAAGGATTTAATGGACCTTGACCCGTTCCGATGGGTGCAGCCCAAGGCATCACTGCTTGGCAACCAACATCAACAAGACGTTGGCACAAAATCAAATCTTCTGTGCAATATGGCAACACCTTAAACCCATCTTTAATGAGAGTCTCAGCAGTCTGTGCTAAGCGCAAGACATCGGGCTGCAAGGTGTAGTCGTCACCGATCAACTCTAGCTTAATCCAGTCGGTTTCAAATACTTCACGCGCCATTTGCGCGGTAGTAATGACTTCTTGGGGACTATGACAGCCAGCAGTGTTTGGTAATACAGGAACAGCCATTTTTTTCAGTAAATCCCAAAAGCCACTATGGGCTTCGGCGGTCGCGCTACCTTGGCGACGCAAGCTCACAGTGATCATGCCTGGATTAGATGCTTGTACTGCATTCTCCAAGACTTGAGGAGATGGATAGCGTGAAGTGCCCAAGAGCAAGCGGCTGGCAAAGCTCTCGCCATAAAGTACAAGCGTATCGGCTCTATTGAGATTACTTGGTAAGGGTGCGTTCATTTCAGCTCTAAATTTTTTTACTTTAGCCGCCAGTCACTGGGGCGATTACTTCAATTTGGTCATTTTCATTTAAGGCAAATTCAGCATGCTGAGTCTTAGGAACAAAATTTAGGTTTACGGCAACGGCATAGGGAGGCTTCGCATTAATTAAAGCCAGCGCGTCGCTCACCATGCTCTGACTGGGCAGCTCATAAGCTACTTGATTAACGATTATGCGCATACCGCCTCAATACAATGGCTGCTGTGAGCAATGCTTAAACCCAATTCCAAAGCCGTCTTGCTGGATCCTTGCTCTAAAACTTGCAACGCACAATCAAGTACTGCAGGTGCAATCATAAAACCATGACGATAAAGACCATTGATCATGATCAAATCCGTCAGTCCTTTATCTTTACTAGTGTGAATTTCTGGAAGATTATTTTTTAAAGTAGGACGACACTGCGTAGCCATTTCCAAAATGCGCGCTTCTGCGAAACCACTATGGACGGTGTATACAGCACTCAGTAGCTCCATAGCTGAGCGCACACTCATTTCCGATAGATCGTCTGATTCAATTTCAGTGGCGCCGACAACATAAATATCATTTTCTTTTGGAGCGATATAGATTGGGTAGCGGGGATGTATTAAGCGTGTAGGGCGGCGCAGCTTAACTTCAGGAGCATGCAAGCGAATTACTTCTCCGCGAACGCCACGTAAGCTATTTGAAGTCTCGCTAGAGGCCCAAGATTCTTTTGCGCCGGTACCACGACAATCAATGACTGCTCTATAGGAAGTCTCTTTGCGCAATATCGCTGGATCAATTTCAGTATGCCAATGGCAATTCACTTTCAGTAGCTTTAGCTCCACGGCAAGAGCGTCTAGTAACTGGCGATTATCTAATTGACCCTCATTAGGTAAATATAAGCCTTGAGTAAAGCGATCGGCGACGCCAGGCTCAAGCTCACGCAACGCTTCATTATTCAACTTCTGTGGAGCGCTTAAGTCAGGGTTGGATAAACAATTCTTTGCAAGATGTGCGGCAAAACGTTCGGCCTCACTCGCATCTTGTCGATGCCACAAAATCAATGTGCCATCTTGCTGAAAGTAGACTGACTCAGCTAAACCCTGAGTCAATTCTTTCCAACGCGGCAGGCTATATAAACCCATGCGGACTACAGAATCTTCAGTAATCGCCGATTCTGCTAAGGGCGCCAACATTGCCGCAGCTATGCGCGCAGCAGCATGAGCAGCTTCAGGCCCGCCTTTATCAAAAAGATCAACCTGCGCTCCGTCCTTAGCAAGAGCCAGCGCAAGTAGACGGCCCATGAGGCCGCCACCAACAATGGCGTACTTGCCATTAGAGAAACTCGCGCTAGTCATCAATGATCCACTTACTAGTGATTCTTTACTGATAAATCTCGCTACCGCGTTTACGGAACTCCGCAGACATTTCTTCCAT
Source organism: Polynucleobacter ibericus (assembly GCF_018687955.1). Classification (NCBI taxonomy): domain Bacteria; kingdom Pseudomonadati; phylum Pseudomonadota; class Betaproteobacteria; order Burkholderiales; family Burkholderiaceae; genus Polynucleobacter; species Polynucleobacter ibericus. The sequence continues at coordinate 842,004 of NZ_CP061309.1, forward strand.
GCCTTTGGAGGCATCTGCTACTTCAGTAATCGGAATTACTTTAGCCTTCGGATTACCGTCCGCATCCAATGTTGCCGCGTAATCACGTACTTCTTGCGTGATCTTCATCGAGCAGAACTTCGGACCACACATCGAACAGAAGTGAGCAATCTTCGCGCCTTCAGCTGGCAGAGTCGCATCGTGATATTCACGAGCACGCTCAGGGTCTAGACCCAAATTGAACTGGTCTTCCCAGCGGAATTCAAAACGTGCTTTTGACAGGGCGTTATCACGTACTTGTGCGCCAGGTAAGCCTTTAGCCAGGTCAGCGCCATGCGCTGCAATCTTGTAAGTGATGATGCCTTCGCGGACATCTTCTTTGTCTGGCAAACCTAAATGCTCTTTTGGTGTGACATAGCAGAGCATTGCTGTGCCGTACCAACCAATTTGCGCAGCACCAATTCCGCTGGTGATGTGGTCGTAGCCAGGAGCGATATCGGTAATCAATGGTCCAAGGGTGTAGAACGGAGCTTCCAAGCAATGCTTGAGCTCTTCCGTCATATTTTCTTCAATACGCTGCATTGGTACATGACCAGGACCTTCGATCATGACCTGGACATCATGTTTCCATGCCTTAGCAGTCAATTCACCGAGGGTATGAAGTTCGCCAAACTGGGCAGCATCATTAGAGTCAGCAATACAACCAGGACGCAAGCCATCACCTAAGCTAAATGACACGTCATAGGCTTTCATGATTTCACAAATTTCGTCAAACTTCGTATAGAGGAAGTTTTCTTTATGGTGAGCCAGGCACCATTTCGCCATGATCGAACCACCGCGAGAAACAATGCCGGTAATGCGATCAGCGGTCAGTGGTACATAACGCAGCAATACACCCGCATGGATGGTGAAGTAATCCACGCCTTGCTCAGCTTGTTCAATTAAGGTATCGCGGAACATTTCCCAGGTGAGATCTTCTGCAATGCCACCGGTTTTATCCAATGCTTGATAGATTGGAACGGTACCAATCGGTACAGGTGAGTTACGAATAATCCACTCACGTGTCTCATGAATATGTTTACCAGTAGAAAGATCCATGATGGTATCTGCACCCCAACGAATGGACCACACCATTTTTTCAACTTCTTCATTAATGGATGAAGTAACAGCAGAGTTACCCAAGTTGCCATTAATCTTCACGCGGAAGTTACGACCAATAATCATTGGCTCTAATTCTGGATGGTTAATGTTCGCAGGAATAATGGCGCGACCAGCAGCAATTTCTGAGCGTACAAACTCACCAGTAACGATGTCAGGCAGATTAGCGCCATAGCCTTTGCCAGGATGCTGCTTCAATAGCTGCTTGTAGGCAGGGTCTTTGCGAAGCTGCTCAAGGCCCATGGATTCACGTAGAGCGATATATTCCATTTCTGGCGTAATAATTCCTTGGCGAGCGTAGTGCATCTGACTGACGTTTTGGCCAGGCTTTGCTACACGCGGCGCGCTGATATGTGAAAAGCGTAAATTTTGTGTCGCTGCATCTTGTGAGCGTGCAACACCATACTCAGAACTAGGGCCTGATAATTGAATCGTGTCATTGCGCTCCGCAATCCAGGCATCACGCAATCTTGGTAAGCCTTTTTCTAAATTGATCACAACATCTGGATCGCTGTATGGGCCCGAGGTGTCATAGACGGGTACAGGCGGATTGGCGAGCATTTCTTCACCAACGCGAGTAGGTAGTTGCTCAATCATGCGGATCGGCGCTTTGACATCCGGCCTTGAACCTTGGAGGTAAGTTTTAGTTGAAGCTGGATAGGCAAACTTTTGCCCAAAGTCGCGCTCTAAACTTTTTAAACTTGGAATCTCGTGTTTAGCGTTTTTAGTTGAAGTCTTGCCTGTACTCATGTCCATCTCCTAGCTGTTTTAGATGGACGAAACCGGGTGTCGGTCTGATGTAACTCCCCACGCCAGCATTACCTGGATCGGGTTCTAGGGTCTTTCTCAGCGCCTTCATGCAATAACCGCAATAAAGGGCACCCCTGTTTCATCCTTAAGAGTGATTTAACCACGAAATGGGAGAAACGCCGCATGACAGGAGTCAAGCTGGGTTAAATAGATCCAATAGGCTACTTATTGCGGCGCAATATAAAGTCAGCCGTTACAAATGCAGCATCAGAGGTGAATTCATCAGCCAAGATTCTGGCAGCCGCCTCCGCTAGCGATATTTCAATAAAGCCGCTAACTTCACCATCATGATTGGTGGGGACAAAGTTATCAGCAAGCTCTAAGTCGTAGACGTACAGCTGCTCATCATGAAACCCACGACCATAAATTGGGCGGCGCATATGAATGCGTCCCACCGGCTCAATTTGCTCGGCAATTTGCTCGGGTACGCCAGCTTCTTCCCAGAGTTCGCGGCGAGCGCTGACCCAAGGTGTTTCATCGGCAGTAATACCACCTGCAGCTAAGTTATCTAGCTTGCCTGGATCAGTTGGTTTAGCCTCACTGCGTCTGCCCAACCAAATACTATTGCCTTGCGTATAGCCGTTGATATGCGTTGCCATACTGCGAAAGCCAAAGGTACGAAAAGCTGCACGTTCCATACGAAAGTATTTGTGACCATTTTGATCTATCCAAGCAAAGTCTTCATTTCGCCAGCCAGGAATAAATCCACCAGCTCGCATGCGATTTGCGAGAAGGTAAAGGCTATTGGATAAATCTCTAGGCTTACTCAATTGAATCGAGAGCTTGTCATGACTGATGGCTACCAGTGGAATAGATTCTTTTTGTAAGGATTCTTGCAAATAAGAAACAAACTCTGGATTGAGATGGCCAATGATTTGTTCGCCTAATGTGCCACGTGATAGATAAATTGGTAGGTAATCGGCTGGAGCGGAGCGCGCCGTGTTCTGGAGCATCTCCTCAAGGGCGGCAAGCGTGCTAGTTGAAAGGCTGGTCATGGCCTAAGTGTAAGGGAACTTGGGGGCTAATGCTGTGCTTGCTAGATTTGCCTAGCACATAAATATCCCACCACTAGTCAAAATATTGATCAGTAAATACCCAAAATCGGGAAATACTTTCTGCACACTAATTAGGCAAGTTAGGTCAGCCTATACAAATCTGTGACTTACGAAAACTTTTGCCGATTTATCCACAAGACCTGTGGATAAGTATGAGCAATATTTGGTCCCGCCGACAGGAATCGAACCTGTATCCCACGCTTAGGAGGCATGTGCACTATCCATTGTGCTACGGCGAGTCTGATGCAAATCTAAAAGTATGTTAGAGAAATTTTAATGAATTACCAACCACATAGCGCCCATACTTGGTTAGTAACAGCCACCATCATATCTGGCGCAAAGTACATTGAAAAAATAACTAGCAAAAGCAAGGAAACAAATCCATAGGCAATGACTTTTGTCATTAAGGACTTCTTAAGCATTAGCAACTCTGTAAATAGCGTGTTCTTTTACAGGAAGATTGACGAGGGCAGCAAACACACCTAATCCAATAGCAATTTCCCAAACAATTAAATAAGAACCCGTCTGATCAAACAAATAACCGCCAAGGAAGGCTCCACAGAAACTTCCTAGTTGATGTGAGAAAAACACTAAACCAGAAAGCATTGTTAGATACTTCACACCAAATATTTGCGCCACGATACCATTGGTCAGCGGAATAGTGGACAGCCATAAGAAACCCATCACCGCCGCAAAAATATAAGTACTCATAGGTGTGGGTGGTAATAATAAGAACGCAGTGATGGCAATGGAGCGTCCAATGTAGATTGCGGATAGTAAGTAACGCTTTGGAAAACGTTGACCTAAGAAGCCCGAGCTATAGGTGCCAAAGATATTGAAGAGGCCAATTAAGGCAAGGGCGGTAGTAGCAACCACTGGAGCGCCAACCGCCGAGTAATTTGTAGAAACATCTTTAAGGTAGGGCGCTAGATGCACTGCAATAAAGACTACCTGAAAGCCACACACAAAATAACCTAAGGTGAGATAGCGAAAGCTAGGGTTATTGATAGCCTCTTTTAATGCCTGCTTAATAGTTTGATCACCAAGATTGTGCGAATGAGAAAAATTCTTCTCACGCAACATGAATGCAGTAGGAATCATGAGGCTTGCCATCAACGCCAACATGAGTAACGCATCTTGCACACCAAACGCGCTGAGTAATCCTTGCTCAGCCGGAATCATCAGGAACTGACCGAACGAACCTGCTGCCGCAGCAATGCCCATTGCCCAAACACGTTTTTCAGCTGGTACATTACGACCTAAGATGCCGTAGACCACGCTATAAGTTGTTGCGGTCTGGGCTAAGCCAATCAGTAAGCCACCAGCCAAAGTGAAGTTCATCACATCAGTAGAGATGGCCATACCTGCTAAACCCAACGCGTACAAAATACCGCCAGCAACCATGATCTTGAATGCGCCGTAACGATCAGCTAATGCGCCAGTAATCGGCTGAACTGCGCCCCAAATCAGATTCTGAAGTGCAATAGTTAGGGCAAAAGTTTCACGACCCCAGCCATTGGCTGAGGTAATTGGTAGATTGAAGAGACCAAAGCCATGACGAATACCCATAGATAAGGTCACCATGAGACCGCCATAAATAAGAACCTCCTTCATGGAGAGTCCCGCTTTGGAGGCGTGCGCAGTCATGAGGCTTAAATAATTCCCTTGGTACGCAATTCTGCTATTGCTTGTTCATCCAGTTTGAGGCGTTCATGCAAGATCTCTTGGGTATGTTGACCAAGCGTTGGTGGCGCCATACGTACTTCGGTGGGTGTCTTCGAGAGGTGCATCGGACTAGCAACTAATTTCATATTGCCAGCGGTGGGATGGGGTACGTCGATCTGCACGCCACGATGAATCACTTGCTCGTTTTCAAAGACTTCTTTGAAGTTGTTGATTGGACCGCAAGGAACATTGGCTTTCTCTAGCAATGCAATCCATTCGCCCTTAGTCATTTTGCGCGTCATTTGTTCTAGCAGTGGGATGAGTTTCTTGCGATGCTCAACACGCAATGGATTAGAAATAAATAGCGGGTTATCTGCTAAGTGGGCTTCACCACCTGCTGTCACAAAATGCCGAAACTGACCATCATTGCCGGCTCCTACAATCATCCAGCCATCAGAGGTGGGAAAGGTTTGGTAGGGAACAATAATGGGTGAGGCATTGCCCCAGCGTTTTGGAACTTCGCCTGAGGTGAGATAAGCACTGGATACATTGGCCATGACAGCAATTTGGGTATCTAGCAGGGACATATCAATATATTGACCCTCGCCTGTGCGGTCACGATGAACGATGGCTGCGAGGATTGCTGTGCTGGCATACATGCCTGTAAAGATATCGGCGATCGCAACACCGGATTTTTGGGGGCTAGCACCTTCGAAGTCATGGGCTTCACCGGTCACACTCATAAAACCACCCATGCCTTGAATAATGAAGTCATAGCCAGGACGATGTGCGTAAGGACCGGTTTGACCAAAGCCAGTGATAGAGCAATAGACTAAATCTGCTTTGACCTTTTTAAGACTGTCGTAATCAAGACCGTATTTGGCTAAGTCACCCACTTTGTAGTTTTCGATGACTACATCGGATTCAGCGGCTAGCTTGCGGATAAGCTCTTGACCTTCAGGTTTAGCAATATCGACCGTAATCGATCGTTTATTTCTGTTGATGCAAATAAAATAGGCAGATTCATCAGTTTCCTTGCCATTGGCATCTTTGGCGAAAGGAGGACCCCAGTGGCGGGTATCGTCACCAACCCCCGGTCTTTCCACTTTAATGACGTCTGCACCCAAATCCGCTAGATTTTGAGCGCACCAAGGACCAGCCAAGACTCGGCTGAGGTCTAAAACGCGAATATGACTTAAGGCTCCCATCCCCTGATTTTGGCATGGATGGCAGGGGAATTCTCGAAAAATTCGGTCTAGACCTCAGACATGACTACAATTTGCGCGCATGGCTACCCGTAAAACTTCCGAATACAGCGAATCGTCGATTCAGGTCCTTAAAGGACTAGAACCAGTCCGTCAGCGGCCTGGAATGTACACCCGCACCGACAATCCACTTCACATCATTCAAGAAGTGCTTGATAACGCATCTGATGAGGCATTGGGCGGTTTTGGTAAGCAAATCATTGTCACCATGCATACCGATGGCAGCGTGAGCGTCGAAGATGATGGCCGTGGTATTCCGGTAGGGATGCATCCAACCGAGAAATTGCCCGTAGTAGAAATTGTGTTTACCCAACTTCATGCTGGCGGTAAGTTTGAAAAAGGTACTGGTGGTGCCTATGCCTTCTCCGGCGGCTTACACGGCGTGGGTGTTTCGGTAACAAATGCTTTATCTAAAAGATTAGAAGTAACTGTTTGGCGTGATGGCCAAATGTCGACCTTGACCTTTGCTGATGGCAAAGTGATTGAGAAGCTCAAATCGATCCCATCATCCAAAGACGATAAATCTCATGGCACACGTGTACGCGCTTGGCCAGATGGTAAGTATTTTGATAGCTCAGTGATTCCAATGCCTGAGCTCATTCGCTTATTGCGCTCTAAGGCGGTGTTATTGCCTGGTGTGAAAGTGACACTGATTCAAGAAAAATCCGGTGATACCCAGACTTGGCAATACGCACAAGGCTTGCGTGGCTATTTAAATGAAGCTATTGCACAAGCTGGTCATGGCGCAGAAGTCATTCCACCATTTGAAGGTGAGCAATACGCAACTGGCAATAGTGACGATGATTCATTTGCCGAGGGCGAAGGTGCAGCATGGGTAGTTTGCTGGACTGAAGATGGCGCACCAGTACGTGAGAGTTATGTGAACTTGATTCCGACTCCTGCAGGTGGTACTCATGAGAGTGGTCTGCGCGAAGGTCTTTTTAATGCCGTTAAAGGCTTTATTGAAATGCACGCATTGCAACCGAAGGGCGTGAAGTTAATGCCTGAGGACGTCTTTGCGCGCGCCTCCTTTATTTTGTCCGCCAAAGTATTGGATCCGCAATTCCAAGGGCAAATTAAAGAGCGCCTCAATTCACGTGATGCAGTACGTCTCGTTTCTGGTTATGTGAAGTCAGCTCTAGAGCTCTGGCTCAATCAGCACGTCGACTATGGTCGCAAGTTAGCCGATTTGGTCATTAAGCAGGCCCAGGCCAGAACTCGTGCAGGCCAAAAGGTCGAGAAGAAGAAATCTTCTGGCGTAGCTGTGCTGCCTGGCAAGTTGACTGATTGTGAGAGTCAAGACATCGGTATGAATGAGATCTTCCTCGTGGAGGGTGACTCTGCAGGCGGTTCAGCCAAGATGGGCCGTAATAAAGAATATCAAGCCATCCTGCCATTGCGCGGTAAGGTTTTAAATACTTGGGAAGCGGAGCGTGATCGCTTATTTGCAAACAATGAGGTACACGACATCGCTGTGGCGATTGGTGTTGACCCCCATGGAGCAAATGACAATCCCGATCTATCGAATTTGCGCTATGGCAAGGTCTGCATCTTGTCTGATGCGGACGTCGATGGCGCGCATATTCAGGTATTGCTCTTAACCTTGTTTTATAAGCATTTCCCGAAACTCATTGAGTTGGGTCATGTGCATATTTCACGTCCACCGCTATTCAGGGTAGATGCTCCAGCACGTGGCAAGAAGCCAGCACAAAAGATTTATGCCTTGGATGCTAGTGAACTCCAGGCAATTGAAGATAAGTTGCGTAAAGATGGCGTTAAAGAATCCGCCTGGCAGATCTCTCGCTTCAAAGGTTTGGGCGAGATGAGTGCAGAGCAACTATGGGATACCACTTTAAATCCAGATACCCGCCGCTTACTACCCGTAACGCTTGGCACCTGGACTGAAGACGAAACATTTAAAACAATGGATATGTTGATGGGTAAATCTGAGTCTGGTGCACGTCGCGATTGGCTTGAAGAGCGCGGCAATGAGGTGGAGGCAGACATTTAATGACAACTAAAAAGACTCCTGGAAAAAATGATCCAGCCGATCAGGCGGACTTATTCTCCAATCCAGTTGAGATGGATATCGTTGAGGTAGATGAAGCCCCAGCAGTGACCATATCTTCTGGTGGTGGATCAAATAACCATGATCCCAAAACCGTTGACTTGAATGAAGATGGTAAAGATAGCCTAACACTAGCGGTTTATGCAGAGCGCGCCTATTTGGATTACGCCATTAGCGTAGTGAAAGGCCGTGCATTGCCTGATGTATCTGACGGTCAGAAACCTGTTCAACGTCGTATTTTGTTCTCCATGAGCGAAATGGGCTTACGTGCAGATGCTAAGCCGGTGAAGAGTGCTCGCGTGGTTGGTGACGTATTAGGTAAGTTCCATCCGCACGGCGACCAATCCGCTTACGATGCTTTAGTGCGCTTGGCACAAAGCTTCTCACTGCGTTATCCATTAATTGATGGTCAGGGCAACTTCGGCTCACGTGATGGTGATGGCGCAGCAGCGATGCGTTATACCGAAGCTCGTTTAACCAAAATTGCTAGCTTGCTATTAAGTGAGATCGACGAAGGTACGGTTGACTTTGCACCGAACTACGACGGATCATTCCAAGAGCCTAAATTGTTACCAGCACGTTTGCCGTTTGTACTTCTGAATGGAGCATCCGGCATTGCGGTGGGCATGGCAACAGAAATACCTTCACACAATTTACGTGAAGTAGCTACTGCGGCAGTCGCCCTGATGAAGTCTCCGAAGATGAGCACTTCAGAATTATTAGAAATCATGCCTGGGCCTGACTATCCAGGCGGCGGCCAAATTATTTCATCTGCGGCAGAGATTGCCCAGATCTACGAAGCAGGGCGCGGCAGTATTAAAGTGCGTGCACGCTGGTCTGTAGAGGAATTGGCTCGCGGTCAATGGCAGATTGTTGTAAATGAACTACCACCAGCCACTTCTTCGCAACGCGTATTGCAAGAGATCGAAGAAATTACCAATCCCAAGGTGAAGGTTGGTAAAAAGACCCTTACTCCTGAGCAAAATAATCTGAAGTCGACGATTCTGAATGTCCTTGATGGTGTTCGTGATGAATCGAGTAAAGATGCTGCAGTACGTTTGGTATTCGAACCCAAGAGCAAAAATATTGATGTCAATGAGTTCGTTAATTTACTGTTGGCACATACTTCATTAGAGTCCAATGCACCAATGAACTTGGTGATGATTGGTAATGATGGTCGTCCTCGCCAAAAAGGCTTAAAAGAAATTCTCTCTGAGTGGATTGCATTTAGGGTTGCCACTGTTACTCGCAGAACGCAGCACCGCTTAGGTAAGGTCAAAGACCGCATGCATATTTTAGAAGGGCGCTTAATCGTTCTTCTCAATATTGATAAAGTCATTAAGATCATTCGTAATAGCGATGAACCTAAGGCTGATTTGATTAAGGAGTTCAAGCTCAGTGATCGCCAGGCTGAAGATATTTTGGATATTCGCTTACGTCAGTTGGCACGTTTAGAAGGTATCAAGATTGAGCAAGAACTCAAAGAGCTCAAGTCTGAACGTGATGACTTGGAAGGCTTGCTGCAAAGCGATTCGGTCTTACGTAAGCGCATCATTAAAGAAATCGAATCTGATATGAAGGATTTTGGTGATGATCGTCGTACGCTCATTCGAGAAGACAAGCGTGCTGTAGCTGAGGCAAAGGTAATTGATGAGCCGGTGACAGTCATTGTTTCTCAAAAAGGTTGGGTACGCGTGCGTCAAGGACATGAGCACGATGCCACTCAGTTCGCCTTTAAGGCGGGCGATGCTTTATATGCCACCTTTGAAGTAAGAACAGTGGATGTCATACAAGGCTTTGGTAGTGATGGCCGTGTCTATACGGTTCCTGTGAGTGAGTTGCCTGGTGCCCGTGGTGATGGCTCGCCTTTAACGAGCTTTGTGAACTTGGCTGCAGGATCGCAAATGGTTGCTTACTACGCTGGTCAATCTGATGACTTGGTATTGCTCTCCACTAAAGCAGGTTTTGGTTTCTTGGCCAATGTTGCGGATATGACAACTCGCAACAAAGCCGGTAAATCCTTCTTAAGCATGGATGCTAAAGTTCCTGGTGATGCACCTCTGGGTGCGGCCAAGGTGAAGCCCGGCATGAAGCAAGTAGCCTGCTTATCGGAAGCCTCGAAATTATTGGTCTTCCCATTGGATGAGCTCAAGCGTCTGCCAACAGGCGGCAAAGGGGTAATCTTGATGGGTCTGGATGACAAAGAGCATCTCGCTTCAGCTATCGCAGTTGGTCCAGATGGCGCCACTTACTCTGGTGCAGGACGTGCTGGCAAGCCTACTGAACTGAGCTTAGATGCAAAAACCTTAAAGTCATTTGCTGGTAATCGTGCACGCAAAGGTCACTTTGTTGAGCCACGCTTAAAAGACGGCAAGTTAACAGCGAACTAACTGATTAACCTAAGGTAGTTAAGTTTTCTTTGGAACACTCAGGCCATATTTAACGGCTATCACTTCTGCCAGAATCGATACTGCGATTTCTGGTGGAGTGAGAGCGCCAATATAAAGACCTACCGGACCATGTAATTTTTCTACCTGCTCTTGAGTGACATCAAACTCTAGCAAGCGTTCTTTGCGCTTTTGAGTATTTTTACGACTACCTAATGCCCCGACATAAAAGGCCGGCGACTTAAGTGCCTCCATGAGGGCCATGTCATCAAGTTTAGGGTCATGCGTCAGGGCAACTACCGCCGTATGAGAGTCAACGCCAATCTCCAACAAAACATCGTCAGGCATACCCTTTGCAAAAATAATATCGGAGCGATTAAGACCTTCGGCATACTCTTCGCGAGGATCGATGACGATCACCTCAAAGTCAGAAGCTAACGCAAAATCTGCGGTGTAGAGGGAAAGTTGTCCCGCACCAATAATCACCATGCGCCAACGTGGGCCATAAGTAGTTTGCATTTCTTGTTCGGTGCAGATAAATTCATCGCTACGATCTCCACTGGTCAGAATCGATTTACCAGTAGATAAATTCACCGTGCGTCGTGTAATTTGGTAAGAGGTGATGTTTTCCAGAAGTTTTTCTAAAACCGCTAGCTCAGGTCTAGGCTCTACTAGCAAGCGTAATGTACCGCCGCAAGGTAGACCAAAACGCGCTGCTTCTTGTTGCGTAACCCCATATACAACCGTCTCAGGCGTATTGCGGGTAAGGATTTCAGTTTGCACTCTGCGGATAAGGTCATCCTCGACACAGCCCCCAGAAACTGAGCCAGCAACTTGCCCATCGTCTCGAATAGCGAGCCAAGAGCCTACTGGACGAGGGGCGGAGCCCCATGTCTGCACCACGGTAGCAATAGCAACAGGCTGGCCTGATTGGAGCCATTCAACTGCGGATTTGAGGACGCTTAAATCGGTGCTGTTCATGCGTTTTCTTCTTTTACGCTCTTTTGCAAATACTTTTATTAATAACTATTTATTATCACCCTAATGACTGTTTCTAGTGAGCCTCTCAAAAGCCCAAAATTACGGCTTGCCATCTTGTTGTTGGCTGCCGGGGAGGGAAGTCGTCTTGGCGGGCATCCTAAAGCCTTGTTGAAGAAAGAGGGAAATAGCTTATTAAAGCGCTTTATTCATTCCATAGAGAAACTTCATTCAATAGAGACTTTGATTGTTACTGGTTTTTATTGCCAAGAGGTTGAATCAGAAATTATCTCTCTGCAGAAAGAGGCTCAAGGCCCTTTAGCTTGGATCAGAAATCCAAACCCTGAGGCAGGTCAATCTTCGTCTGTGCGTCTCGGTCTCGAATCTCTCAAAAGTAACTACGATGCTCTCTTAGTTGCTTTATGTGACCAGCCCAATCTAGGCGCACCAGAGATAGAAGCTTTGCTAGAGCAATTTAATCAAAGATCTGCAAACCAAGAAATAATTTTGCCGATGATCAATGGACAGCGTGGTAACCCAGTCTTATTTTCAAAAGAGGTAATTGAAACAGTTCTGGCGATTCCAGGTATGGTCTGCAGACCCTTTTTGGATCAACATCCAGAATTGGTGAAAACGTTTACTTCTAATAATCAAGCCTATCTTCAGGATGTCGATACACAGAGCGACATCCAAAAGCTGGGCTTAGATTGTATTTAACGCCACTGAATTGAATTAGATCTCTGCGATTAATTCGATTTCAACACAAGCTCCAAGCGGAATTTGCGCAACACCAAATGCGCTACGAGCATGTTTGCCAGCCTCACCAAACACTTCAAATAATAATTCTGAGCAGCCATTCACAACGAGATGTTGTTCTGTGTAGCTATCGGTAGAGTTCACCAAGCCCATGACCTTCACAATGCGCTTCACTTTGTCTAAGGAGCCTAGATGATTTTGTAGTGTCGCAATCAAGTCAATTGCGATAGAGCGAGCAGCAGCTTTACCTGTCTCAGTATCCATATCCTTGCCAAGCTTGCCAACCCAAGGTTTGCCATCTTGTTTGGCGATGTGGCCTGAGAGAAAAACAGTATTGCCGGTGGTGGCTGCCATGACATAGGCTGCAGCAGGCGGTCCTGCTGGGGGTAAATCAATACCAAGAGTCTTAAGGCGTTCGCTAATGTTTGTGCTCATATTGGGTTTCTGTAATTAGTAAAAAATAATGAAGTGAACAGGGTAGGTAAGTTAGAGTTACTAAATCTTACTTTGAAAGTTGGCGCATGGCACTTTCAAGGCCATTCAGGGTAACGGGATACATTCGATCTTTCATGAGATTTTGCATGATGTCGATAGATTGACGGTATTGCCAAATAGATTCGGGCTCTGGATTGAGCCAGGCAAAATGGGGGAAATGATCTATCAAGCGATTGATCCAAACTGCGCCAGCCTCTTTGTTGTTGTATTCAACGGATCCATTAGGGCTCAGTATTTCATAAGGAGACATCGTGGCATCTCCAACAAAGATTAACTTGTAATCCGGGCCATATTTATTGATGATGTCTTGTGTGGCTGTAGCCTGATCCCGTCTGCGACGGTTACTTTGCCAGAGGTTTTCATAAACGCAGTTGTGAAAATAGTAATGCTCAAGATGTTTAAATTCAGCCTTGGCTGCGGAAAATAATTCTGCAATGCGTTGAATATGATCATCCATCGAGCCACCAACATCCATCAAGAGCAAAACTTTTACTTGGTTATGGCGTTCAGGGCGCATTTGAATATCGAGCATGCCTGCATTAGCGGCTGTTGAGTGAATAGTCTTATCTAAATCGAGCTCAAGGGTAGAGCCTTCACGCGCAAAGCGACGTAAGCGTCGTAAAGCAACCTTGATATTGCGTGTCCCCAAGGCTAGATCGCTGTCATAGTCCTTAAATTCGCGAGCTTCCCAAACTTTGATAGCGGTTCTATTGCCGGCGCTGTCCCCGCCAATACGAATACCCTCAGGATGATACCCACTGTGACCAAAAGGAGAGGAACCGCCAGCGCCAATCCATTTATTGCCGCCACCGTGCCATTCTTTTTGTTCCTTTAAAAGCTCTTCAAGACGCTTCTTCAAAGCATCAGGTCCGCCTAATTTTTGAAGCGCGGCTTTTTCTTCATCCGTCAGAACGCGCTGCAGTTTTTTCTCAAGCCAATCGAGTGGAATATCCGGGGAGAGCGCGATGATTTGCTCTACTCCATTGAAGTAAGCGCCAAATACTTGATCAAAGCGATCAAAGTGTTGCTCATCCTTAACTAGGCTTAAGCGCGAGAGTTGATAAAACTCATCGATCGATGGATTAATAACGCCTGATTTCAAGGCCTCCAACAGAGTCAAAAATTCTCGCACTGAAACAGGCACCTTAGCCTCTTTCAGATTTAGGAAAAATTGAATCAACATGAAAAGTTTTGTAGCTAGGAAGTATTAACGATGGTTGCGATTCATTATGACCAAGCGTTCAAAGAGGTGTATATCCTGCTCGTTTTTCAGGAGAGCTCCATGTAAAGGAGGCACCATAATCTTGTCATCATTGCTGTGAAGGGCTTCTGGCGGGATGTCTTCTGCCAGTAAGAGCTTGAGCCAATCAATCAACTCGGAGGTACTAGGCTTCTTTTTAAGTCCTGGCAATGAACGGATTTGATAGAAAGACTTGAGTGCCGCATCTAACAGATCCTGTTTGATATTGGGATGATGGACATCCACGATACTTTGCATCGTGGCTGCATCTGGGAAGGTAATGTAATGAAAGAAGCAGCGACGCAAGAAAGCATCAGGCAATTCTTTTTCATTATTTGAGGTAATGATGACCAGAGGACGGTGCTTCGCTTTTATAAGCTCGCGGGTTTCGTAGACATAAAATTCCATACGATCAATTTCACGCAATAAATCGTTTGGAAATTCAATATCGGCTTTATCGATTTCATCAATCAGCAAGACAGTTGGCTCATCTGCTTCAAAGGCTTGCCAAAGCACCCCTTTCACAATGTAATTGCGAATATCTTTTACTTTCTCATCGCCTAATTGTGAGTCGCGCAAACGACTGACCGCATCGTATTCATAAAGACCTTGTTGTGCCTTAGTAGTGGATTTGATATGCCATTGCAGGAGCGGCATCTTGAGTGCGTCAGCCACTTCTTCGGCAAGCATTGTTTTGCCCGTGCCTGGCTCACCCTTGATTAAGAGGGGGCGCTGCAAGGCAATGGCAGCGTTGACCGCCAACTTGAGATCATCTGTGGCGACATAGCTTTGGCTCCCGTCAAAGCGGGTTTGAGGTGATGCGGTAGGTTTGCTCATGATGTTGCCTAAAAAGTGCTGGAATAAGCGTTCCAGTATAGGTAAACAAGCTGAATTTTTCAGTATTTCTACTGATTTTGGCGCTCGGAATAGCGGGGAAGGGCATCTGTCCGCTATACTCTTCCCAAATTGATCTAAATCAAACTCATTAATAATGATTTCTATGAAAAAACTCTCAATTCTTCCTCATTTGGCCATTGCCGCGACTTTAGCTTTTGCTGGGTCTGTTGCTCAGGCTGATGAAGTAAAAGGTAATGCTGCTGCTGGTAACGCCAAGGTCTGGCTTTGTGTGGGTTGCCACTCTATTCCTGATTACCGTGCTGACTACCCATTGGTATACAAAGTGCCAATGATTGGTGGTCAAAATGCTGCTTATATTGCTAGCGCATTGGCTGCCTATAAGAAAGGCGAAAGAAAGCATCCAACTATGCGTTCTATTGCTGCCAGCCTTTCTGATCAAGATATGGCTGATATTGGCGAATACTATGCAGCCCAAACTGCCAGCTCACCTATCAACCCATTGAAGTGATTCATTGATAAAGATTCTTAGAGATACGTATATGAAATTCGCACTAATAACTGTAGCTTTACTCTCAAGCCTTGGTTTGGTCAGCGTTGCAAATGCCGCTAACAAAGAAAAGGGCCAAGCTTTGGTTGAGAAGGCTAACTGCGCTTCTTGTCATGGCGCAGGTTTGAACGCTCCAATCTTGCCGACTTATCCAAAATTAGCAGGTCAGTATGCTGATTACCTTTATTACGCCTTGAAGGCCTACAAAGTAGGTAATGGCAATGCCCAGTTTGGTCGTAATAATGCAGTGATGGGTTCGCAGGTCCAAAACTTTACGGACGCTGATTTGCAAGATATGGCTGCTTACATTGCCTCTTTGCCAGGAAACTTTGTGGTTAAAAAGTAAACCTTGCTAGCTTAGGCTACTTAAACAAAAGGCTTAGAATATTCTTCTAAGCCTTTATTTTTTATAGGTAATTATAATCTCAACGTAGTGCCTCTAAGCCTCGGGCAAGATGTTTGCGCATCGCTAATTCGGCCGCCTGTTCATCTCGCTTTAAGATCGATCTGAGAATTTCTCGGTGCTCAACTAGGGAGCTTTGCAGTCGTCCAGTGCTCGTAAGCGAGTCTCTACGGTGCAATTTAAGTACCTTACGTAAATCAGCAATCACGCCATTCATCCAGCGATTTCCGGCAATTTCTTGGATTAATTCATGAAATTTGCCATTAATCTCAAAAAACTGTTCAATATCACGATCTGCGGCCACTTTCTCTAAGCGGTGGTGCAGGTGATCGAGCATGTTTAACTCTGCTTCAGTCGCTTTGGTAGCCGTTTCTTTGGCAGCCTGACCCTCTAAAAGTGAGAGGATGGTGAAGATTTGTTCTAAATCCTTCCTGGCAACCTCGGTTACATAGGCACCTCGACGCATTTTGATGGTGACAAGACCTTCAGATGCCAATACTTTGATAGCTTCTCGCATAGGCGTTCGACTAATCCCAAACTGTTCAGCCAGGGATTGTTCATCCAGCCAGCTTCCCGCCGCCAATTGCTTGCTAAATATCTGCTCTCGAAGACGATCGGCAACGTCTTCGTATAGAGGCCTATTATTCAGTTTTGTATTCATAATTATGAATACATTATGTAGACAAATGAATAATTGTCAAGCAGAATGTAAGGATATTTCGATGCAATGCAACAAAAATTAACCGGGAGTTTTTGTGAGTTCTAAAGAAAACAATTCATGGCCATCATTTCCTAATGTCGATCATGAGGCTTGGAAGAAATCAGCGCAAAAATCTGCGCCTAACGGTGATGTTGATTCCCTAGGCTGGAAAACGCCAGATGGAATTCATTTAAAAGCCTTATATACATCAGCGGATGTTGAGGGCCTCAATTACACAGATACATTACCGGGATTTGAACCTTTTGTTCGTGGACCGCAAGCAACGATGTACTCAGTGCGTCCCTGGACGATTCGTCAATACGCCGGTTTCTCAACCGCTGAAGAATCCAATGCTTTTTATCGCAAAGCGCTTGATGCGGGTGGTCAAGGTGTTTCAGTTGCTTTTGACTTAGCGACACACCGTGGATACGATTCGGATCATCCACGCGTAACCGGAGACGTTGGTAAAGCAGGTGTTGCAATTGATTCAGTAGAAGATATGAAGATCTTGTTTGATGGCATTCCATTGGACAAGGTATCTGTTTCCATGACGATGAACGGCGCTGTATTGCCTGTATTGGCAGGCTATATCGTTGCTGGTGAAGAGCAAGGCGTCAAGCAAGAGCAATTATCGGGAACCATTCAGAACGATATTCTGAAAGAGTTCATGGTGCGTAATACTTATATTTACCCACCAGAGCCTTCAATGCGCATTATTGGTGACATTATTGAGTACACGGCAAAACACATGCCGAAGTTCAACTCGATTTCCATTTCCGGTTATCACATGCAGGAAGCTGGAGCCAATCAAGTTCTAGAACTTGCATTTACTTTGGCTGATGGAAGAGAGTACGTCAGAACGGCGCTTGCTAAAGGTTTAGATGTAGACGGTTTTGCTGGTCGCCTATCTTTCTTCTTTGCAATTGGTATGAACTTCTATTTAGAGGTTGCTAAGTTACGTGCTGCCCGTTTGCTGTGGTGGCGCATTATGAAATCATTTGAGCCAAAAAATCCTAAGTCTTTAATGTTGCGCACGCATTGCCAAACATCAGGCTGGTCTTTGACTGAGCAAGATCCTTATAACAATGTGGTGAGAACGACCGTAGAGGCCATGGCGGCCGTCTTCGGAGGTACTCAGTCCTTGCATACCAATTCATTGGATGAGGCAATTGCCTTGCCATCCGAGTTCTCAAGCCGTATTGCCCGCAATACGCAATTAATTCTCCAGGAAGAAACCCATATCCCGAGCGTGATTGATCCATGGGCTGGTTCATACATGATGGAGAACCTCACCCAAGAGATGGCCGACAAAGCTTGGGAAATCATCGAAGAAGTTGAAGCGATGGGTGGCATGACTAAGGCCGTTGAAAGTGGTTGGGCAAAGCTCAAAATTGAAGCTGCTGCTGCAGAAAAGCAAGCCAAGATTGACTCCGGCTCTGATGTCATTGTTGGTGTAAATAAGTACAAGCTCGCCAAAGAAGATCTCGTAGATGTCTTGATGATCGATAACGATAAGGTTCGTGAAGGTCAAGTTGCGCGCCTTAAAGAGATCAAAGCAAAACGCGATACCCAAAAAGTACAGGCTGCATTAGAGGCCTTAACGAAGGCAGCGGAAGATAACTCCGGTAACTTATTAGAGTTAGCTGTGAATGCCATTCGTTTGCGTGCCACAGTAGGCGAAGTTTCTGACGCGTTAGAGAAAGTTTACGGGCGCCATCGCGCCGATACTCAAAAGGTGACCGGTGTGTATGCAGCTGCTTATGATTCAGCCGAAGGCTGGGCAAAACTCCAAACAGAAATTGCTGACTTTGCAAAAGACTTTGGACGTCGTCCTCGTGTAATGATTGCTAAATTAGGCCAAGATGGTCATGACCGTGGTGCAAAAGTAGTTGCTACCGCTTATGCCGATCTCGGTTTTGACGTTGATATCGGACCTTTATTCCAAACCCCTGAAGAGTGTGCTCGTCAAGCGATTGAAAATGACGTTCATGCCTTAGGTGTTTCTACATTAGCCGCTGGTCATAAGACATTGGTGCCTGCCATCATTGCAGAATTGAAGAAGCAGGGCTCTGATGACATCATCGTATTCGTTGGCGGTGTAATCCCAAGACAGGATTATGAATTTCTCTACGAGGCAGGTGTAAAAGGAATCTACGGTCCTGGCACTCCAATTCCGGCTTCGGCCAAGGATGTGCTCGAACAGATTCGTAAATCCGTTAAACCCGCTTAATACGGATCATAGGCATGCTCGAAGCTGCTGATCAGAGTCTGGTGAATGATCTCATCGGCGCGCCGTCGCTTAAACAGCGACGCGCATTGGCAAAGATTATTACTTTGCTTGAATCAACACGCCTAGATCATCGTCATCGCGCTGATGAGGTGCTCAATTCACTGTTGCCTAAAACAGGTAAATCATTTCGATTGGGTATCTCAGGTGTGCCAGGCGTCGGTAAATCTACCTTGATAGAAACTTTAGGTCTCTACCTGATTGAAAAAGGGCACCGCGTAGCAGTATTGGCAATTGATCCATCTTCTAGCTTGTCTGGCGGGTCGATTTTGGGTGATAAGACCCGCATGGAACGTTTATCTGTTCTCGAAAATGCTTTTATTCGCCCGAGCCCATCGTCTTGTACGCTCGGAGGTGTAGCCGAGAAGACGCGCGAAGCGATGTTAGTTGCTGAAGCGGCTGGCTTTGATGTCATCATCGTTGAAACGGTTGGCGTAGGGCAAAGTGAAATAGCGGTAGCTGGTATGACCGATATGTTTTTGCTAATGCAGCTACCCAATGCGGGAGATGATCTGCAAGCTATTAAAAAAGGCGTCATGGAGATCGCCGATCTGATCGTGATCAATAAAGTCGATATTGATCCGAATGCTGCGATGCGAGCGCAACTCTTTATTACCAGTTCCTTGCGCCTACTTGGGTTTCAGGGCAACCCTGATCATGCCTCACACGATAAAGAGTTTTGGCATCCACAGGTAATGACTTTAAGTGCTTTAGAAGGTAAGGGTGTGCCAGAGTTGTGGGATAAGGTGTCTCAATTTGCATCCTTACAGAAGGCGAATGGGAGGTTTGATTCTCGCCGACAACAACAGGCAGGAGCATGGATGTGGGATCGCATCGATGCAGGATTAAAAAACGCATTTCGTAGTAATGCAGCGGTACAAGAACTTCTACCAAGTTTGATCGCGCAAGTAAACCAAGGAACTATGGCAGCTTCAGTGGCAGCAAGACGACTACTGGAGTCCATGGGGCATGAATTTTTCTAAGGAGCAGGAAATGAAGGACATCATTCAACAACTGGAAGCTAAGCGTGAGCTTGCCCGATTAGGTGGCGGGCAAAAGCGTATTCAGGCTCAGCATGCAAAGGGTAAATTAACAGCTCGAGAACGTATTGAGCTCTTGCTAGATGCTGGCACCTTTGAGGAATGGGATATGTTCGTTGAGCACCGTTGCCATGACTTTGGCATGGGTGATCAAACTGTTCCAGGCGATGGTGTAGTAACTGGCTATGGAATGATTAATGGCCGTTTGGTATTTGTGTTCTCACAAGACTTTACAGTTTTGGGCGGCTCTCTATCAGAAGCCCATGCTGAAAAGATCTGCAAGATCATGGATCAAGCTCTTAAAGTGGGCGCCCCTGTAATCGGTTTGAATGACTCAGGCGGTGCGCGTATTCAGGAGGGCGTTGCTTCTCTTGGTGGCTATGCGGAAATTTTCCAGCGCAATGTGACTGCCTCCGGCGTAATTCCACAGATTTCCTTGATCATGGGACCATCTGCTGGTGGCGCAGTTTACTCACCAGCTTTGACCGATTTCATCTTCATGGTGAAAGACAGTTCCTATATGTTCGTGACTGGCCCTGAAGTGGTCAAGACTGTGACCCATGAAGACGTAACCGCTGAAGAATTGGGTGGTGCAGTAACTCACTCAACAGTATCTGGTGTATGCGATCTAGCATTTGATAATGATGTTGACGCCATCATGATGCTCCGTCGTTTCTTTAACTACTTGCCACTCTCCAATCGCGAAAAACCACCATTGATCAAGGGTGCAAATCGCACTGAAGAGCCTGATTTCTCATTAGATACATTAGTTCCCTCTAATCCAAATCAACCTTACGATATGAAAGAGTTGATTGAGAAGATTGTGGATGATGGTGAGTTCTTTGAATTACAGCCTGACTACGCAAAAAATATTGTGATTGGTTTTGCTCGTATCGAAGGGCGATCAATTGGCATTGTTGCTAACCAACCATTGATTTTGGCTGGTTGCTTAGATATCAAGGCCTCCATTAAAGCCGCTCGTTTTGTGCGCTTCTGTGATGCCTTCAATATTCCGGTGGTCACTTTAGTTGATGTACCAGGTTTCATGCCGGGAACCGCGCAAGAGTACGGCGGCATCATTAAGCATGGCGCGAAATTACTCTATGCCTATGCAGATTGCACTGTACCTAAAGTAACTTTGATTACTCGTAAGGCCTACGGTGGAGCCTATGACGTGATGGCATCTAAGCATTTAAGAGGTGATGTGAACTTTGCATGGCCTTCAGCCGAAATTGCAGTAATGGGACCTAAAGGCGCTGTAGAAATTATTTTCCGTGAGGAAAAGTCAGACCCAGAAAAAATTGCTGCACGTGAAGCTGAGTACAAAGCCAAGTTTGCTAACCCCTTTGTGGCTGGTCGTCGTGGCTATATCGATGATGTCATCCTTCCGCACGAAACACGCAAACGTATTGCTCGCTCTCTTGCAATGCTCAAAGATAAAGACTTGAAGAATCCTGCGCGTAAACACGGCAATATCCCTCTGTAAAGGCGCTGATAAATTATGACTACGAAAATGTTTAAGAAAATATTGATTGCTAATCGCGGTGAGATTGCTTGCCGTGTGATGATGACTGCCAAGAAAATGGGCATTAAGACTGTTGCAGTCTATTCAGAAGCGGATAAAGAAGCGCGCCACGTGCAGCTAGCTGATGAAGCAGTTTGTATTGGACCCGCACCTTCACGCGAGTCCTATTTGGTGATGGATCGTATCATTCAGGCCTGTAAAGATACGGGTGCAGAAGCGGTTCACCCTGGTTACGGCTTTTTGTCTGAGAACGAACAGTTTGCAAAGCGCTGCGAAGAAGAGGGCATTGTCTTTATTGGCCCGAAACACCAATCTATCGCTGCGATGGGTGACAAGATTGCNNNTAAAAAGCTCGCCTTGGAAGCAGAGGTAAATACTATTCCTGGCTATAACGAGGCAATTGATACCACTGAAGAAGCCGTCAAGATTGCGCAAGGCATTGGTTATCCAGTCATGATCAAGGCATCTGCTGGCGGTGGTGGTAAGGGCTTACGAGTTGCTTTTAATGACAAAGAGGCTGCCGAAGGTTTCGCGGCTTGTAAAACTGAAGCGATGAATAGCTTTGGCGATGACCGTATCTTTATTGAGAAGTTTGTGGAAGGCCCGCGTCATATTGAAATTCAGGTATTAGGTGACTCGCACGGTAATGTGGTTTATCTAAATGAACGTGATTGTTCTATACAGCGTCGTCACCAAAAAGTGATTGAAGAGGCGCCATCACCATTTATTGATCCCGCAACGCGTAAAGCCATGGGCGAACAAGCAGTTGCTTTGGCAAAGGCAGTGAACTACCAATCAGCTGGTACGGTTGAGTTTGTAGTGGGTAAAGACAAGTCTTTCTATTTCCTGGAGATGAATACCCGTTTACAGGTTGAGCATCCGGTAACCGAAAGCATTACTGGTCTTGACTTGGTTGAGCAAATGATTCGGGTTGCTGCTGGAGAAAAGTTAGCCTTTAAGCAAGAGGATGTGAAGTTAGACGGCTGGTCTATGGAGTGCCGTATTAATGCGGATGATCCATTCCGCAACTTCCTGCCTTCAACAGGACGCTTGGTTAAATACCGTCCACCAGAATCTGTAAATGGTGTGCGTGTAGATACTGGCGTGTATGAGGGTGGCGAGATTCCGATGTACTACGACTCGATGATTGCCAAGCTGATTGTGCATGGTAAAGATCGTACAGAAGCCATTGATAAAATGCGTGCAGCCTTAAATGATTTTGTCATTCGCGGCATTCATTCAAACATTCCTTTCCAGGCTGCATTGTTACAGCATCCTAGGTTCGTCAATGGTGACTTTACGACTGGCTTTATCGCCGAGGAGTATCCAGAGGGCTTTAAAAAGGATTCAGTACAACCAGCAGATCCTAAGCGTTTAGCAGCATTAGCGGCGTTCATGCGCTATCGTTACCTTGAGCATATCCAAATGATTGATGGCCAATTGGCTGGTCATGAAATGATTATTGGTAAAAAGTTTGTCGTTGTTACTGGTAAAAAAACTGGTTCAATGGATGACCCCTATGAAGTACCTATTCGGGTTGAACTAAAAGATGGTATTTATTCTGTTTATATTGATGAAGCAGACGGTGTTAGTCGTTATGACATCGTAAGCGACTGGCGTCCTGGTCAAATTTGTCTAAATGCCACCATCAATGGCACCCATAAGATCACCGCACAAGTGGAACGTCGTGGTGTGAGATATGTATTAATCCTAGACGGAGTGCATTACGAGTGCATGGTTTTAAGCCCATTGGGTGCTGAGTTACAACGTCGCATGCCAGTGAAGCTTCCACCGGATACTTCTAAATTGGTCATGTCTCCAATGCCTGGCTTATTAACAAAAATTGCTGTCAAGGTTGGTGAAGCGGTGACTGCCGGTCAGAAGTTGGCCTCGATTGAAGCGATGAAAATGGAAAACACATTATCTGCAATGCAAGATGGTGTGGTTGCCGAGATTTGCGCTAAAGAGGGTGATAGCTTAGCGGTGGATCAACTAATCATTCGCTTTGAATAATAGGATCGATGACTATGAACACTAAGCCTTTTAAGATTCTGGGGATTCAGCAAATCGCCATCGGCGGTGAAAACAAAGATCGTCTCAAGAAGCTATGGGTTGACATGCTTGGCTTTGAATACAAGAGTACTTTTGTCTCTGAGCGTGAAAACGTCGATGAGGATATCTGTGCGATTGGCTCAGGTGCTCATGAGATTGAAGTAGATCTCATGCAGCCATTTGATATTGAAAAGAAGCCTGCCGTCCATCAAACGCCCTTAAATCACATAGGATTATGGGTGGATGACTTGCCTAAGGCTGTCGAATGGCTGAGTGCTAATGGGCTGCGTTTTGCTCCTGGAGGCATCCGTAAGGGTGCAGCTGGCTATGACATCACCTTTGTCCACCCAAAAGGAAATGATGAATTTCCAATCAGCGGGGAAGGGGTCTTAATTGAGTTGGTTCAGGCGCCCCCGGAAGTGATTGCTGGTTTAAGTTCATAATTTGGATTACCCATTAACTAAGTAAGTAAGCAAGTAAGGCTTAAAGTGGCAAATATATTGGCCATCGACACCTCTTCAGCCTGGTGTTCGGTGGCTTTATCTTTAGGTGATCAAGCGCCAGAGCTAAGACATGAAGCTGTCTCAGCTGGCGCTAGCCAACTTCTTCTGCCTTGGATTGAGTCCCTTTTAAATAATGCCAATATTTCTTTAAAGGATTTAGATGTTATTGCTGTTGGTGTTGGTCCCGGTGCATTTACTGGTGTTAGATTGGGAGTTGCAGCGGTGCAGGGATTGGCGGTTGCAGCTAATCTGCCAGTTATCTCAGTGAGTAGTCTGGATGCTATTGCCGCACAACTGACAAACACCCCAGCATTTCAAAAGATAAACCCACAACATTTTGTCATTGCCGTTGATGCTCGCATGGAAGAAGTCTACTGGGCCAAATATGAAACGCAACTTAATGAACTGCCTAAACGTATTGGTGATATTCATCTGAGCAAGCCCGAGGATATCAATCTCGAGGGCGTTGAATTTCTTGCTGGTAACGCTATTCATGCTTACGGCGAGCGTTTACCCAGTTTCACTGGTGCTCTGGACTCCGAGATCTCCATATCTGCTTTGGGTGTTTTAGAGTGCGCAAAGCAATTATTTATAAACGGCATGCAACAGGATATTCGCCAGCTAGAGCCTTTGTATGTCCGTAATAAAGTAGCGTTAACTACTGCTGAGCGTATAGAGGCATTTAAGTAATGTCGAGCAACTCAGTGACAACGGGTGAGGCAGAGCTTTCATTCTTGCCAATGCAACCGGCAGACCTAGATGAAGTTCTTAGGATTGAGTCGGTCTCTCATATCCACCCCTGGACCAAAGGTAATTTTTCAGATTCGCTTGCTGCTGGGCATTGGGCATATTGCATCCGTCCTCAAGCAGATCAAGCGGTAAAGGGGTCTTATTTGGACCCAGCAGTTTTATGGGCTTATTGCATCCTCTTTCCTGCGGTAGACGAGTTACATCTACTCAATATCACAGTGTCACCTCAATTACGAAAACTGGGTTTAGGTAAGCGGATGATGGCCGCAATTGAGGGTGTAGCTGCTCAGCAGAAAATGCCGCGCATCATATTGGAAGTGAGGCCAACCAATACTTCGGCCTTGGCCCTTTATCAAAAATTAGGATATGAGCAAATTGGCGTGCGTAAGAATTACTATCCTGCAAGTCCCGAAACGGGGTCCCGTGAGGATGCGCTTGTAATGGCCAAATCGATTAAGCTAGAGCTATGACTAATACAAACTCCGCTTTCTTAAAGGAAATGGGCATTACTGAATGGACCTCTCGAGATGCGGCTCAGGTCAGTGCTGAGAATTCCGTGTCCTCGAATATGCAGGCGGCCCCTATTGAAGAGCAATCACCCCAAAAAGTTAGTCATGGGATGTGGTGGTTTTTTGGTAACGAGCCGCAGGGCGATGCGAAGCTGTTATTTCAAAACATTATTCGGGTTTTGGGGCTGGAAAAAAATGAATGGACCTGGAAAAGCGCATCTGAAAACTTAAGTCAAATATCAAGCCCTGAGCTGCCGGTGGTTGCCGTTGCATTCGGTGGTTCAGTAGCTCAAAAAATTACTGGCGAGAGAGATGCGTTGCCACAGTTACGTGAAACGGTCTTGGCTCTGAATACTGGCAATGAGGAAGAGATCCCAGTGATTGCTTCATTTGAATTAAATCAAGTGCTCATTAAGCCGAAAGAAAAGGCCTTACTCTGGCAGGATTTATTGCTGGCTAGATCAGTACTGCAAAATAGCTAAGAAGCTCAGACTTGCTTAGTGCTTGTGTTCGCCAATCAGATGCATGGAGTCATACTCAGCTTGATTTCTGGCGTGGCGCTTAATAACCAACCACATAATCAGACTCACAGCCAGACCAAATCCAATAATCACAAATTGCACCGGTACATCTAGCCAGATCAGCAGCGAGTAGATTAATAGCATCATCAATACAGAAATATTTTCATTAAAGTTCTGTACAGCGATAGAGTGACCTGCAGACATCAAGACGTGGCCGCGATGTTGCAATAAGGCATTCATAGGGACTACAAAATAACCTGCTAGCCAACCAACTAATATCAATAAAAAATAGGCTGGTATTAGGTTGAGAGACACCTGCAGCTTACCGATGGTAAACAGCGTTGTATTAGGTAGCATGTCTGAGTTATAGACAGCCATGATGCAGACAACGAGACCCATGGCGATGCCATAGGGCAGCACATTCAAGGAGTTGCGCAGCGGAATGCGCCATGCAGCATAGACCGCTCCACCAGCAACACCAACGGCTGAAATGGCTTGCAAAATTGCACCTTGAGACAGGTTCATATGCAGGGCAACTTGCGCCCACTTAATGACAATAAATTGCAGCGTAGCGCCAGCACCCCAAAACAAGGTGGTCACCGCTAAAGAAATTTGACCCAAGCGATCATTCCAAAGTGTCTTAAAGCAAATGGAAAAGTCTTTGATCAATTCAATAGGATTGGTTTTTTGTGAAACATAGCGAGCACCAGTATCTGGAATCTTGAGGTTAATGAGCGCAGCAATCACATAAATCATCATGATGATCATGATTGCCGATTCTGCAGGAGTATCAATGCCAGTATCGAAAGTGGGCATATCGAGCGCCAAAAGACTTTGGGATACGGTGCTGCTGATGAGGACGCCTCCTAAAACAGTCCCCAAAATGATCGAGCCAACAGTTAAACCTTCGATCCAGCCATTAGCCGCTACCAATTTTTCAGGGGGGAGTAGCTCAGTGAGGATGCCGTACTTGGCAGGAGAATAGGCTGCTGCCCCAAGGCCAACGATCGCATAAGACATCAGCGGGTGACTACCGAATAACATTGCCACGCAGCCAACAAACTTAATCGTATTGGTAATAAACATGACATTACCCTTGGGTCGAGAGTCTGCAAAGGCTCCGACAAAGGCTGCCAAGATTACGTAGGACAATACGAAGAACAATTTGAGCAAAGGCGTCATCCAGGCCGGCGCGTGTAGCTGGGCCAAGAGAGCAATAGCTGCAATTAGGAGAGCATTATCAGCAAGCGACGAAAAAAATTGCGCCGCCATAATGATGTAAAAGCTACGGTTCATTCGTACAATCTAGTCATTAATACAATTAAAACATGAAAGGAGGGGTAAATATGGGCGAATCAGCTAACAGCCTGATTAATAGACCAATTTTGGCATCTATTCATACTGCTGCCTTTCAGCATAATTTAAACCGAGTTCGGGAATTGGCGCCAGAGTCCAAGATTTGGTCTGTAATTAAAGCTAGGGCTTACGGCCATTGTTTTGATGCCGCTTTAAAAGGATTGGCGTCCACCGATGGATTTGCCTTACTGGATATACAGGATGCGGCCTGGCTGCGTGAGCATGGCTGGAAAGGTCGAATCCTGCTTTTGGAAGGGTTTTTTCATGAAAATGAGCTTAGCCTTGCTGAGGATTTAGCTTGCGACTTGGTAGTTCACTGTGATGCTCAGGTCGATTGGCTTGAACGTTTTAAAGGTAAAAACCACAAGCCATTTAATGTCTTTTTGAAGATGAACACCGGCATGAATCGCTTAGGATTTAAGCCTGATGACTATCGGACTGCATTTCATCGTTTACATGCGGCCGGCCACCACATGCACCATATGACTCATTTTGCGAATGCTGATCAGGTAGACAAACTTCCCTCTGTTGGCGCTCAGCAAGAATTATTTAATGAAACGATCGCCGGATTAGCAGGATCTACTTCCTTGGCAAATTCCGCAGCAATTTTGTGGCATCGCAATGCCCTGGGTGATTGGGTGCGCCCCGGGATCATGCTTTATGGTGCATCACCTACTGGGCTGCACACAGATATTGAGCACGCTAACCTTGAGGCAGTTATGCACCTGAATAGCGAAATTATTGATATACAAGAACTTCAAAAGGGCGATCGTATTGGTTATGGGGGTCGCTATGAAGCGCCAGGCGCAATGAGAATAGGCATTGTTGCCTGCGGTTATGCAGATGGCTATCCTCGTCACGCTCAGGATGGCACTCCTGTTTGGGTAGCCTCCGGCGATCATGGTGTCATTTGCCCACTTGTAGGCAGAGTTTCCATGGATATGTTGGCGATTGATTTGCGCAAAGCCCCAGATGCAACGATTGGAAGTGCCGTTCAGCTTTGGGGTGATAAGGTGCCGGTAGATGATGTGGCGCAGATGAGCGATACGATTGGTTATGAATTACTGTGTGCCGTTGCGCCCAGAGTGCCAGTTGCAATTAAATAAATTCATAAATTCGCAAGTCAGAAAATAAAAAATCCTCCAATGCGGAGGATTTTTTACTAAGAATATAGTGAATCAGATTTTAAAAAATTACTTATTCCAGAACTGCCACCACCTGCGCTCTTTTTTAATGCGCTGACCAGTCAACATCATTTCGCTATCGGGGAAATTTAATTTAAAGACACGAGCTGAATCATTACTGAGTTCAACCATGCCAAGCTTCTCATAAGATTTAGTAAGGATGTAAAGCGCTTCTTCAACAGCGGGTGCGCGGTCATAGTCACGAATGACTAGCTGCGCACGATTGGCGGCGGCTAAATAGGCCCCACGCTGATAGTAAAAGCGAGCCACGATAACATCAGCTTCTGCAAGCGAGTTGACGATATAACGCATACGATCCAAGGAGTCAGGTGCATATTTACTATTTGGAAAGCGTTCTACAACTACCTTAAAGGATTCAAATGCTTCTTTAGCTGCTTTTGGATCACGTTCACTGAGATCTTGGCCAGTGAATTTACCGAGCCATCCTAAATCATCATTAAAAGTAATGAGCCCCTTTAAGTAATAACCGTAATCTAAATTCGGACTACCTTGATGTAATTTGATGAAGCGATCAATTGCAACGAGGGCTTGAGTTTGCTCCTGAGCTTTCCAGTAACAATAAGCAGCATTAATTTGTGCCTGTTGTGAATATGGCCCAAAAGGAAAGCGTGCTTCTAATTTCTCAAAGTATTTGCCGCACTTAGCAAAGTCAGCGTCGTTGAGCTTGTCGGTAGCCTCTGAATAGAGTTTTGCCTCAGACCAAATATCGGTGTCATCTTTACTGCCATCACTACCGGCACATCCGCCCAAGAGCATCAATGCGACAATGAGGGAAAGCAGCAGAGTAAAGGAACCCCCAAGTAAATGGGCGCCCTTTTTTTGTGGTGAAGAATTCCCAGCAAGCCTTAAACTGGCGTCTGATATTACGTCGGACATAACTGAAAGGCTCTCTAAGCGTGGCATTGCCGCAAACTCCTGATTCGAATCCCATTGATTATATCGATGATGAGGATTTCATCTCCCTAGATATCCCTTTAGAGATGGCTGGCGAGCGCTTGGACAAGGTGCTGGCAGGATCTTTGCCAGATTATTCTCGTAATCGCCTCAAAGCATGGGTTGAGGCCGGAGCCGTTATGGTTGACGGCAAGGTCACTAAAGCCCGTTATTTGCTCCATGGAGGCGAGAGTATTAAGGTGTTTCCGCAGGAAATGCCTGAGCAATTTGCTTTTAGTCCTGAGGATATCCCTTTGGACGTGGTTTATGAGGATGATTCCATCATTGTCGTGAATAAGCCGCCGGGCTTGGTAGTTCACCCAGCGGCCGGTAATTGGTCGGGCACCCTGTTAAATGGCCTGTTATTTCAGTATCCCGAGCTAAAGCTTCTTCCTAGGGCAGGTATTGTTCATCGACTGGATAAGGACACTTCCGGTTTAATGGTCGTAGCCAGAACATCTCAGGCTCAGACCTCCTTAGTGCGCCAGCTTCAAGAAAGAACGGTAGGGCGTCGTTATTTAGCGTGGGTGTGGGGTGAAGCTCCAAGCAAAGGAAAGGTTCTGGCTTCAGTAGGTCGCGATCAGCGAGATCGTCTGAAAATGGCGGCAGGTAGTCCGCAAGGCAAGCCTGCAGCTACCTTGTTTCGACGTTTGGCTAAAGGATTGGTTGGGGAGTCCGCTGTTGCATTATTAGAGTGCCGCCTTGAGACAGGTCGCACCCATCAAATACGAGTCCATTTGGAATCACTCGGCTTTCCCTTGGTTGGAGACCCGGTTTATCGCAAGAAAGCGCCGGGAGCAGCCAAAACCCTTTCGTTCAATCGTCAAGCTTTGCATGCCTTTGCGCTCAGTCTTCAGCATCCTGTTAAGAATGAGTTAATGACCTGGTTCCGCTTGCCACCCGAGGACCTATTCAATTTATTGCCGCAACTGGGAATGAATGATGAAGTACTACCCAATGAGGCCGTGGTACTCGCCTCTATTGAAAACGAGTTACGTTCATGATTTTTATCCATCCCCAATGGGCAGCACCAATGCCAGTGAAGACTCTGGTGAGCACCCGCATCGGTGGGGTTAGTCGAGAGCCATTCGATTCCTTAAATCTTGGCGATCATGTGGGGGATGACATTAATGATATTTTGCAGAATAGGGCGATCTTCACGAAAACATTTCCAGCGGAACCCATTTGGCTGAAACAAACTCATAGCACTATAGTCAGCACCCCACAAAACAGGCAATCCAACCCCGGGGTGCCAATTTACGCAGATGCATTAGTTAGCAATATTCCTGGAGAGGTATTGGTCATCATGACTGCAGATTGCTTACCAGTCCTGTTCACTAATTCCAGTGGAACCGTGATCGGTGCTGCTCATGCTGGCTGGAGAGGGCTTTGTGCTGGCGTTTTAGAGAATACCGTCGCTGAATTGCTAAATATCGCTGACGATAAAAATCCGACTGATTTGATGGCATGGCTTGGTCCTGCCATTGGCCCTGATGCATTTGAGGTTGGCGAAGATGTCGTTACCGCATTCGCTGATTCTGGCTTCAATATTCCAGAACACGCTTTTAAGCCTATTCCTAATTTACCTGGAAAATTTCTTGCGGATATATATTTGCTGGCAAGAGCTCGCTTAGAGGTTTGTGGCGTTAAGGCAATTTTTGGTGGCGAATATTGCACCGTTAGAGACCGGGAGCAGTTTTTCTCTTATCGTCGCGATGGTGAAACTGGTAGATTTGCTTCTGCTATCTGGATTTCAAAATAGATTAAATGTGAAAGTATGCGGGTTACTACTAGCTTATCCTTTGGGCTAGGGTATTTGCGTATAACTCTCTAGTGCTTAAGGGCGGAGAATGTCTCTAATTAATTGAAGAGACTATTATGTTTGCAGGCATGAATACCGGTGCAACGCCATCTTTGGCACCGCACCATATGGCGTTAATTCCGCCAGAGCGCTTATCCGAAATTCAAAAAGAGTATTTCACTGAGTTAGCGCATATTGCCACCAATCCTGAGGCGATTGAGGTTAAAGATCGTCGCTTCGCAGGTAAGGCATGGCACTCATCCTGGAGCAAAGTGATTGCGGCCACCTATTTGCTGAATTCAAAGCATTTAATGGAATTAGCGAAAGCGGTTGAGACGGACGAAAAGTCAAAGCAAAAAATTCTATTTACTACTGAGCAAATGATTGATGCGCTCTCGCCATCAAACTTTATTGCCACAAATCCAGAAGTACTCGAGAGCATCATTAGCTCCCAAGGACAATCCATTCAAAAAGGGATTGTGAACTTGTTGGGTGACATGAAAAAAGGCAAGGTTTCACAAACCGATGAGTCTGCTTTTGAGGTGGGGAAAAATATCGCCACTACTGAAGGTCATGTAGTGTTTCGTAATGAATTGTTTGAGTTAATTCAATACACACCATTAACAGAGCAAGTATTTGAACGTCCTTATCTGATGGTGCCTCCATGCATCAACAAATACTATATTTTGGATTTGCAGCCCGATAACTCTGTCGTTCGCCATATGGTGAGCCAAGGCCATACCGTTTTCCTAGTCTCATGGAAAAATCCAGATGCATCTATGGCGCAGGTAAGTTGGGATGATTACGTTGGTACAGGTGTAATCAAGGCAATTGATGTCGTTAAGGAAATCGGCAATACCAAGCAAATTAATATTTTGGGTTTCTGCGTAGGGGGCACCCTAACGACTTCGGCATTGGCCGTGCTAGCCGCTAGGGATGAGCACCCGGCAGCTAGCTTGACACTGTTTACTACCTTACTTGATTTCACTAATACCGGCATTCTGGATGTCTTTATCGATGAAGGCATGGTCGAGATGCGAGAGAACAGCATCGGCGGTAAGGGCGGAAAGTACGGCATGATGTCGGGCTTAGATTTGGGAAATACCTTTTCCTTCTTGCGTCCAAATGATTTGGTTTGGAATTACGTTGTTGAAAACTATCTCAAAGGTAATTCACCACCGCCTTTTGACTTGTTGTACTGGAATGGAGACTCAACCAACCTACCGGGCGCGATGTATTGCTGGTATTTGCGTCACACCTACTTGCAAAATGATTTGGTGAAGCCTAACAAGGTCAAAATTTGTGGCGAGAAAATTGATCTTGGGAAAATTAAGTGCCCAGCATATTTGTATGCCTCACAAGAGGACCATATTGTTCCTTGGCAGTCTGCCTATGAATCCACGCATATTCTCAAGGGTAAAAACCGTTTTGTTCTCGGAGCATCTGGACACATTGCAGGCGTGATTAATCCGCCCGCTAAAAATAAACGCTATTACTTTGAAAACAGCAAGATTGCAGCAAGCGCTCAAGAGTGGCTAGAAGGTGCAAAGCAAATCACCGGTAGCTGGTGGCCTGATTACACCAAATGGCTTGAGCAGTTTGGTGGCGACAAAAAACCGGCAAGCACTGTTTTTGGAAATGCGAAGTACAAAAAAATGGAGGCTGCGCCAGGCGTCTATGTCAAAGAAAAAGCAACGCCGGAACTCAAATAACAATTAACGAAGGTTTTTAAAAGGGGAATGTAATGTCTCAAAAAGTCGCATATGTAACTGGTGGTATGGGTGGTATTGGTACCGCTATTTGTCAACGTCTCGCTAAGGACGGCTTTAAGGTGATTGCTGGCTGTGGACCCAATTCTCCGCGCAAAGACCGCTGGCTTGGTGAGCAAAAAGCCCTCGGCTATGACTTTATCGCCTCTGAAGGTAACGTTTCCGACTGGGACAGCACTGTTGCTGCCTTTGAAAAGGTGAAGGCTGAGTTGGGTCGTGTAGACGTATTGGTAAATAACGCCGGTATTACCCGTGACAGCGTTTTCCGCAAAATGACTCCCGATGCTTGGAAAGCCGTCATTGATACCAATCTGAACTCCTTGTTTAACGTAACGAAACAAGTGATTGATGGCATGGTTGAAAACAACTGGGGTCGCATTATCAATATCTCATCTGTAAATGGTCAAAAAGGTCAATTTGGCCAAGCCAACTATTCCACTGCTAAGGCAGGTTTACATGGCTTTACGATGGCTTTAGCTCAAGAAGTGGCCACTAAAGGTGTAACCGTTAATACAGTTTCTCCTGGCTACATTGGTACTGATATGGTGAAAGCCATTCGTGAAGATGTCCTGGAAAAGATCGTTTCCGGTATTCCCGTTAAGCGTTTAGGCACGCCTGAAGAGATCGCTTCAATCTGTTGCTGGATTGCTTCTGATGATGGTGGCTATGCAACTGGTGCAGACTTCTCATTAAACGGTGGTATTCATACCGGTTAATATTGCACCGCAGCATTTATTGCTGTATTTGTAGTACGCAACACAGCGTATTTACCTTTTGGCCTAACTAGGGCTAAACTACGCTGATGTTGCGATGCAGTAAAGAGTAAGGATAAAAATGGTTACCCGCGCTAAACGAGCTGGCGAAGATCGGCTCATTAAGAAATACCCGAATCGTCGTCTCTACGACACTCAAACCAGTACGTATGTCACTTTGTCAGACATTAAGAACTTGGTCATGGGAAGTGAAGTTTTCAAAGTTGTTGACGCTAAAACTGAAGAAGATTTAACGCGCAATATTTTGCTGCAAATTATTCTTGAAGAAGAAGCTGGTGGTGCACCAGTGTTCTCTACGCAAATGCTTTCTCAGATTATTCGCTTCTATGGAAATTCCATGCAAGGTTTGATGGGAAATTACCTCGAAAAGACAATGCAATCTTTTGTGGATATTCACAACAAGCTCGGCGATCAAACTAAGGGACTTGCTGCTGGTAGCACTCCAGAGGCCTGGTCTCAAATGATGAATCTGCAAAACCCACTGATGCAAGGCTTGATGGGCAACTACATGGAGCAGAGCAAAGATCTCTTCATTAAGATGCAGGAGCAAGTGCAAGGTTCGCAAAACATCTTTGGAAACTTCCCGTTTTCACCACAGCCTAATAAAACTGAAAAAGAATAGTTGTGGCTGGAAAAATTGGATTTGTATCCTTAGGCTGCCCTAAGGCGCTAGTAGATTCTGAACTGATCCTGACGCAACTTAGCGCTGAAGGATACGAGACAGCCAAAGACTATTCTGGCGCGGATCTCGTTGTTGTTAACACCTGCGGTTTTATTGATTCAGCAGTTGAGGAGAGCCTCTCCGCTATTGGTGAGGCCTTAGCCGAAAACGGCAAAGTTATTGTGACTGGTTGTTTGGGTGCTAGAAAGAATACCGATGGCAGCGATCTGATTTCCAGTATTCACCCTAAAGTCCTTGCTGTTACAGGGCCCCATGCTACTGATGAGGTCATGCAAGCGATTCATTTGCATTTACCCAAGCCGCATGATCCATTTACAGATTTAGTACCACCAGCCGGTGTAAAACTTACACCAAAGCATTACGCTTATCTCAAAATTAGCGAGGGTTGTAATCATCGCTGTACTTTTTGCATCATCCCGAATATGCGGGGGGATTTAGTTTCACGTCCCATAGGTGAAGTCTTGCTTGAAGCTAAGCGCCTATTTGAGTCCGGCGTAAAAGAGTTATTGGTTGTATCGCAAGATACAAGTGCCTATGGTGTGGATATTCAATATCGCACCGGCTTTTGGGATGGCAAACCAGTTAAAACTAAGATGTTCGATTTGGTGAATGCCTTAAATCAAATTGCGCGCGAGCATCAAGCTTGGGTGAGATTGCATTATGTATACCCCTATCCGCATGTGGATGATGTGCTGCCTTTAATGGCTGAATTCTCAGAGCATGGTTATGGCGTTCTTCCATACTTGGATATTCCGCTGCAACATGCCCACCCGGATGTTCTCAAGCGCATGAAGCGTCCTGCTAGCGGTGAAAAGAATATAGAGCGCATCTTGGCATGGCGTGATGCTTGTCCCGATCTCGTGATTCGCAGCACCTTTATTGCAGGCTTTCCTGGTGAAACCGAGCAAGAGTTTGAATATCTTCTGAATTTCTTAGATGAAGCTCAAATTGATAGAGCAGGCTGTTTTGCCTACTCTCCCGTCGATGGCGCTACAGCCAATCAATTAGAAAACCCTGTTCCTGAAGAGATTCGTGAAGAGCGTCGAGCCAGATTCATGGCTAAAGCAGAAGAAATCTCTATAAAGCGACTTGCCAAAAAAGTAGGCAAGCGCATTCAGGTGATTATTGATCGAGTAGATGACCAGGGTGGAATTGGGCGCAGCATTGGTGATGCCCCCGAAATTGATGGTTTAGTGAGGGTTTTGCCGCCTAGCAAGCCTTCCAAACGCTATCGCGCCGGAGAAATCATCCGAGCAACGGTTATTGGCTCCCAAGGGCATGACCTAATAGCCGAAACTTGACGAATGCAATAAAACTGATAGTTGAATTACTTTTTAGTACTTATTTAGTGCAGTGTCAGCCCATGAATTGGGCTTAGCAAAGGGGATTGATATGAGTCGTGATGTCGTTGTCTTAAGTGCAGTTCGTTCCGCAATTGGCACCTTTAATGGTTCCCTCAGCAGCTTTGAGCCTTCTGAGCTAGGCGGCATTGTGATGAAAGAGGCAGTTGCTCGCTCAGGTGTTGATCCAGCTTTAATTAACTACGTTACTGTGGGGAATACCATTCCAACAGATAGTCGTTATGCCTATGTTGCTCGCGTAGCATCTATTCAGGCTGGCTTGCCAATGGAATCTGTGGCAATGGCGTTGAATCGTTTGTGTAGCTCAGGCTTGCAAGCAATTGTGACAACTGCACAGCAAATTATGTTGGGTGATTGTGACTATGGTGTTGGTGGCGGTGTTGAGGTGATGTCACGCGGTATGTATGGATCACCAGCAATGCGTAGCGGTGCGCGCATGGGTGATACCAAAATGCTCGATTTGATGGTGGCAGTTTTGACTGACCCATTTGGTGTTGGTCATATGGGCGTCACTGCAGAAAATCTCGTAGAGAAATGGAAGCTTACCCGTGAGGAGCAAGATGCACTGGCAGTTGAGTCACATCGCCGTGCAGCAAATGCTATTAAAGAAGGTCGCTTTAAATCTCAGATTGTTCCAATCACGATTAAAACTCGCAAGGGCGATATCGTGTTTGATACCGATGAGCATTGCAAGCCAGATACCACTATGGAAACACTTGGCAAGATGAAGGCCGTGTTCAAAAAAGAAGGCGGCTCCGTTACTGCGGGTAATGCCTCAGGCATTAACGATGGCGCCGCATTCTTTGTATTGGCTGATGCTGAAACTGCGAAGAAGGCCGGTCATAAACCGATTGCCCGTTTAGTTTCTTATGCAGTTGCTGGTGTGCCAAACCACATCATGGGTGAAGGTCCAATCCCGGCTACCAAAATTGCTCTAGAGCGCGCAGGCCTCAAGTTAGATCAAATCGATGTGATTGAATCTAATGAAGCTTTTGCTGCTCAAGCCTTGGCGGTGACTAAAGGCTTGGGTTTAGATCCAGCTAAGACTAACGTGAATGGTGGCGCCATTGCATTGGGTCACCCAATTGGTTGCTCTGGTGCAGCAATTGCTACTAAAGCAATTCATGAGCTTCATCGCGTGCAAGGCAAATATGCATTGGTAACGATGTGTATTGGCGGTGGCCAAGGTATCGCGACTATTTTTGAGCGTCTGTAAGCTCTGAAATAGATATCAAAATTACCCTGATCTCTTGGGTAAAAACTTAGGAGATCAGTAGTAAAGCAGCATCTAAGCCGACTCGGTCAAAAGCCGCGTCGGCTTTTTCTTTGACAAGAGGCTTGGCTTGATAGGCAATGCTAATTCCAGAGCCGTTCATCATGATTAAATCATTAGCGCCATCACCCATCGTGATGGAATTCGCTTTAGTGCAACCGAGGCGGGCGCAGACTGCATCTAGGTGAGCAGCCTTCGCTACGCCATCAACAATATCACCGAGGACTCTGCCGGTTAACTTGCCATCGATGATTTCAAGGGTGTTGGCTTGGGTTTGCTTAAAGCCTAATTGCTCGCGCAGCTTTTCCGTAAAGAATGTAAAGCCGCCGGAGACAAGAAGGGTATATATGCCCCGCTCGTTAGCTCCAGCCAAAAGCTCTACAGCACCTGGATTGGAGCGTAAACGCTCGCGATAAACCGAATCGAGTGCATCGGCATGGACACCCTCTAGCAGCGCAACACGCCTACGCAAGCTCTCCTTAAAGTCTTTAATTTCACCGCGCATAGTGGCTTCAGTGATTTCTGCGACTGCAGATTTTTTGCCTGTGAAATCCGCAATCTCATCTATACATTCGATATTAATTAGTGTTGAGTCCATATCCATGGCTAAAACACGAATATCTTGAGCAATGAGATCAGGTTTTAGAAAGCAGAGATCGGTATTAAAATTTGCGGTAATGGTTCTTAGTTGCTCTCGCTGTGTGGTATCTAGATGGGCATTAGATTCAAAACGCTCGATATAGTAAGTTCCATTTCCCGCCTGTCCACCGATAGAGTGGAGCGAAATACCAAACTTCAAGGCTTGATCCTTTAAAGAAAAGATCAGTTTCTCAGCTATGGGCTCTCTGGATAGGGTTACAAGGACTTGGTGGTTGGGCATAACTTAATCATAATCGGATTTTTAGCTTACTTTTGCAGAGCTTAAGACTGCTGATTCATTCAGGCGTCGCAAGATATTGCGAATAGCATCCAGTCGTTGCTCTAGCTTCTCAAATTCACGCTCTTTCTGCGGAAGCACCTTCAGTTTATCTTGACCATTGAGCTGAATATATTTTGAAGACTGTATTAGTTGAATAATCTTCATCGGATCAATCGGTGGATTCGGAATAAATTGAATCTGAATAGAACTAGGGGTTGCATCAATCTTTTTGATGCCAAAACCCGTCATCTCTAAACGAAGGCGATGAGTCTCATAAAAAGATTTGGCCTGATCAGGCAGGTCGCCAAAGCGATCTACTAACTCTTCTCGCAATCCCATTAATTCTGAGAAATCATGCGTGCCAGCAAAGCGTTTGTACAAAGATAGTCGCTCATGAACATCAGGGCAATAATCTTCGGGAAGAAGGGCTGGCAACCCAAGATTAACATCGGTAGTGGCCTGCAATGGAGAGAGCAAGTCAGGCTCTTTACCACTTCGCAGTGATTTGACTGCGCGGTTCAACATCTCGGTATAAAGCTGGAAACCAATCTCATGGATTTCTCCGGACTGTTTGTCTCCCAGTACCTCACCAGCCCCGCGTATCTCTAGGTCATGCATGGCTAAGTAGAAGCCAGAGCCGAGCTCTTCCATTGCCTGAATAGCGTTCAACCTTAGTTGTGCTTGTTTGCTGAGTGCCTCAGGATCAGGAACCAGTAAATATGCATAGGCCTGGTGGTGTGAGCGTCCAACACGTCCTCGTAATTGATGTAATTGAGCTAAACCAAATTTATCTGCACGATGCATGATGATGGTATTGGCTGTGGGAACGTCAATACCGGTTTCAATAATGGTGGTACATAACAAGATATTGGTGCGCTGGGTTACAAACTCACGCATGACAGACTCCAGCTCACGCTCATGCATTTGTCCGTGGGCAACACTAATGCGAGCCTCAGGAATCAGCTCCTGGAGTGCATGTTTACGATTCTGAATGGTTTCTACTTCGTTATGCAGGAAATAAACCTGACCACCACGTTTAATTTCACGTAGTACTGCTTCACGAATAACACCATCTCCCTCACGTCGCACAAAGGTTTTAATGGCAAGCCGCTTCTGTGGTGCTGTGGCAATAATCGAGAACTCACGTAAACCTTCCATAGCCATGCCGAGTGTTCTCGGAATTGGGGTAGCGGTTAGCGTCAGGATATCAACTTCAGCGCGCAGAGCCTTGAGGGCATCTTTCTGGCGTACACCAAAACGATGCTCTTCATCCACAATGACTAAGCCAAGATTGGCGAACTGGGTTTCTTTAGAAAGCAGTTTATGTGTGCCAATGATGATGTCTGCATCACCTTTTGCGATTGCTTCTAAAGCGGAATTGATTTCTTTGGTGGTTTTAAAACGTGAGAGTTCAACAATGCGCACGGGCCAATCTGCAAAGCGATCCTTCCAGGTGGCCACATGTTGTTCAGCAAGTAGAGTGGTCGGTGCCAAGATGGCTACTTGTTTACCACCCATGACTGCAACAAAACTCGCCCGCAAGGCGACCTCTGTTTTTCCAAAACCAACATCACCACAAACTAATCGATCCATTGGTGTACCGCTAGTCATATCGCCAATGACGGCTGCAATAGCATTGGCTTGGTCTGGGGTTTCTTCAAAGCCAAAGCTTTCAGCAAATGCCGCATAGTCATGAGCTGAAAACTCAAATGCATGTCCTTTGCGTATGGCTCTTGCAGCATATAAGCCTAACAGTTCAGCAGCAGTATCCCGAATCTGTTGGGCAGCCTTACGCTTGGCCTTATCCCATTGTCCTGAGCCCAGTTGATGCAATGGGGCTGAATCGGGGTCCGAGCCAGCATAACGCGTCACCATTTGGAGCTGCTGCACGGGTACGTATAAGGTTGCTTGGCCTGCATATTGCAAATGCAAAAACTCTTCGAAAATCGGTGCTTCTTTAGGCGGCGCTAAATTGAGAAGCACTAAGCCTTGGTAACGTCCAATGCCATGTTCAGCGTGAACTACGGGATCGCCGATCTTGAGTTCTGACAGATCCTTAAACAGCATGTCAGGGTCAGCACTCTCACTCGCTTTGCCTTTACGTCTTTGCCTTGCTGTAGTGGTGAATAGTTCTGCTTCGGTAATAACCAGCAGATTTTCAGCGGGCCAAGAAAAGCCGTTGAAAAGTGGTGCAGTAACCAGGCCAAATAAAGAATCACTCTTTATAAAATCCGCAATACTATCGAAGCCCTCTGGCTTGAGCGGATAAAGGGGTTTGCCACCCTGTCCAGCTACCGAGTTACTCTCATCAAAGAGTTGCCGAATGGATTCTTTACGTCCCGCACTATCGCTGCAGACTAGGACACGAACTTTCTCTGATGCGACTACTTTGCGTAGAAGGTTTATCGGATCGTTATCGCGACGATGAACTGCAATATCAGGAACAGCTAAAAATTGACTTTTCTCTGCTCCATCTTTTTCAAGTGTCAAGCGTGCATAGGATTTTGATATCGTAAAGAATTCATCAACATCTAGGAATAACTCTTTTGGCGGCAGAATTGGACGATCCAAATCGTGCTTAAGAAACTCATAACGTGACAGCGTGTCTTTCCAAAAGCCTTTGATCGTGTCCTCAGCATCACCAATGCTGACTAGCCATACCGGATCGCCTGAACGTGGAAAGTAGTCAAAGAGATTGGATCGCTCTTCAAAGAAAAGAGGTAGGTAGGATTCAATACCAGCGCTGGGTATACCTAAGTTAGCGTCTTTGTAAATTGAACAGCGGCTGGGATCACCTTCAAATACTTCTCTCCAGCGGCCCCTAAATGCAGTGCGTGAGGCATCATCAAAGGGAAACTCATGTCCAGGGAGCAGGCGAACTTCTTTAACGGGATAAAGGCTGCGTTGAGTATCGGGATCAAATGCCCTAATTTGTTCAATCTCATCACCGAATAAATCGAGTCGGTAGGGGAGAGTTGACCCCATCGGAAATAAATCAAATAGGCCACCGCGAATACTGTATTCACCGGGTCGCATCACGGCGCTTACGGGGTCATAGCCTGCTTGTTGAAGCTGCAGCTTTAACGCGGCTTCATTGAGCTTGTCACCTTGCCTGAAGAAAAAAGTGTGACCAGATAAAAAATTTGGCGGGCCTAATCTTTGTAGTGCGGTGGTAACGGGCACCAAAACAATGTCGCAACTGCCGTTGAGTAATTCGTAAAGAGTTGCAAGACGCTCTGAGACCAAATCCTGATGTGGTGAAAAGTGGTCGTAAGGAAGAATTTCCCAATCGGGAAGTAGTCTAGTTTTTAACTTAGGTGCAAACGCAGGAATTTCTTCTAGAAGACGTTGGGCCTCCTGTGCTTGCGCACAAAAAATGACCATGACTGAAAACTGATCCCGATAGCGTAGGGCGGTTTGGGCTATTAAAGCCGCATCTGCAGATCCAACCAGCCCGGAAAAGGTAAAGCGCTGCCCAGCCCGAGGAGCGGGTATAGGGGGTGCTAGATTTAATGCGTCAGACATCTGCGCTCATTATAGAATCAGGCATGGGTTCTGGAAATCAATCTAACAAGAGGTGCCACGCGCTGTTGCCAACCGCTGGTACTGGATCTCGCTTGGGCGGGGAATTGCCCAAGCAGTTTCAGCAGTTAGCAGGCAAGCCCATGGTTGCTTATGCGCTAGAGGCGTTTAAAAGCTCCACACAGATTGATTCCATATGGATTGGTGTGAGTCCTGGCTTTAAAGACAATCCCATTTTGCAGCCACTTGCCGGCATTGACGCAGC
The DNA here is from genome assembly GCF_018687955.1 of Polynucleobacter ibericus. Lineage (NCBI taxonomy): Bacteria > Pseudomonadati > Pseudomonadota > Betaproteobacteria > Burkholderiales > Burkholderiaceae > Polynucleobacter > Polynucleobacter ibericus. Next base: position 883,414 of record NZ_CP061309.1, read on the forward strand.
TATTCATGTGGTTCCAACGGGGGGCCCAACCAGACAAGAAACTGTGCGAAATACCTTGTCTGCAATGATTAAGTTCGGCATTCCAGAGGATGACTGGATTTTGGTCCATGATGCAGCTAGACCCGGGATTACTCCTGCCTTAATTAATAAACTCATTACTTCAGTACAAGCTTCTGCTGCTGGCGGTATTTTGGCTGTGCCATTGGCTGATACATTAAAGCAGGCTGATTTAGATTCGGTGATAGCAGGCAATATCCCGCATTCAGAAAGAACTATTCCACGAGATCACTTATGGCAAGCTCAGACGCCACAGATGTTTGGCTTGAAGCAATTACATGATGCGCTTGAGAGCGCTATTCGTCTTGAGGCTGATGTGACTGATGAGGCTAGTGCAATTGAATTAGCAGGAGACAGACCTTTATTGATTGAGGGAGCCGCACGCAACTTCAAAGTGACTCATCCCGCAGACTGGGAGTTAATGCAATTAATCTTAAGCCCCGGTGCAAATTGATAAAGAACCTATATGACTCAAACTAACCCCCACATTCCCCAATTTCGTATTGGCCAGGGCTACGATGTCCATGCTTTAGTTGCGGATCGAAAGCTGATTCTTGGTGGCGTGCATGTGCCTTACGAAAAAGGCTTATTAGGCCATTCCGATGCGGATGCCTTGTTGCATGCTTTGACCGATGCCTTATTGGGGGCGGCTGGGTTAAATGATATTGGGCAGTTATTTCCAGATACCGACCCCCAATTTAAGGATATGGATAGCCGAATCTTGCTCAGAGCGGCCTTGCAAAAGGTACAGGCCGCAGGGTTTCATATTGGCAATGTGGATGCCACGATTATTTGCCAGAAGCCTAAATTAGCGGATTTTCTACCCGAAATGGTCCGTAATATCGCTACAGATTTGGCTGTAACCCCAAGCCACGTCAATCTCAAAGCGAAGACCAACGAATCCCTGGGTCATCTAGGCAGAGGCGAGGGCGTTGCTGTCCATGCGGTAGCTTTGCTCTACAAGGCCTAAAAGATCCTCTAAAACCCTAGGCATTGTAGAATTACGGTCTTTAGAGTGAAGTCTAAGCTTGGCAGTTTGCGGATATTCGCGAGGATGGCGAAATTGGTAGACGCACCAGGTTTAGGTCCTGACGCCAGAAATGGTGTGGGGGTTCGAGTCCCCCTCCTCGCACCACAAGATTGCTACTTGGCTTGGACTTCACATTTCCAGAATTCAATTAAGAGACGAGAATGGCTGTGCAGATAGAAAATTTAGGTTCACTAGACCGTAAGATGACTTTGGAATTCGCTCGTGCCGATTTGGCAAAAGCGCGTGATGCCCGTTTAGCTCAAGTTGGTAAAACCATGAAAATGGCAGGCTTCCGTCCAGGCAAGGTTCCAAAGAACATCATTGAAAAACAACACGGTATGCAAGTGGACTTTGAGCTCCAGTTTGATAAAGCCGCAGAACTCTTTTATGAGCAAGCTCAAAAGGCGGGTGTTGCTTTAGCAGGTCAACCTCGTTTAGAGCCAAAGAGTGAACTCGATGCAGAGCAGGTTGTTTTTGACGCCTTCTTTGAAGTATTGCCGGAAGTGAAGATCGGCGACTTTAGTAGTGCTGAAGTAACTAAATACACAACCGACATTGGCGAAGCTGAAATCGATCGTGCTCTAGATGTATTACGTAAGCAGCAAGTGCACTACCACACTCGCGGTGAGGCCGGTGCCCACGGTGATGGCGGTTCAAATACTGCTGCGCAAAGTGGTGACCAAGTGGTTATCGATTTTGTTGGCAAAATTGATGGCGTTGAGTTCGCTGGTGGCAAAGCAGAGAATTTTGAATTTGTATTAGGCGAAGGTCGCATGCTTCCTGAGTTTGAGGCAGCAACTTTAGGTCTCAAAGCAGGCGAGAGCAAATCATTCCCATTAGCTTTCCCCGAGGATTACCACGGTAAAGATGTTGCAGGCAAAACTGCTGAGTTCACTATTACTGTGAAGTCCGTCAATTGGCCACATCTACCAGCAGTTGATGATGCGTTTGCATTGTCTTTGGGTGTTACTGAAGGTGGCGTCGCTAAAATGCGTTCTGAAGTAAAAGAAAATTTAGATCGTGAAGTGAAGCGTCGTATTACTTCTTTGTTGAAAAATGAAGTAATGGATAAACTTAACGCTTTATGCGAACTAGATGTTCCTAAATCTTTGGTGGCGTCCGAGCAAGAACGTTTGGTTGAAAATGCACGTCAAGATTTGATGCAGCGTGGTGTTCCAAATGCAAAAGATGCGCCAATTCCTGTGGAGATCTTTGCTGAGCAAGCTACCAAGCGCGTCCGTCTTGGCTTGATCCTGAGCGAATTGGTGAAAAAACAAAACTTGGCTGCCACTGCCGATCAAATTAAGGCTGAAATCGACGAGCAGGCTGCAACTTACGAAGATCCTAAAGAGGTAGTTCGTTGGTTCTACAGCAATCCAAGTCGCTTGAAGGATATCGAGAATCTTGTTCTTGAAGATAATGTAATCAAGTATTTCACATCACAGGCTAAAGTAAGCGACAAGGCCGTTAGCTTTGAAGAGCTCAGCAAGCTAAACTAAGTTATTCACTAAGTCATCCATTTACCTATAAGAGGTTTCAAAATGATCTACAACCATTCTCAGTCTGAAAATCTAGAACCAAAAGGCTTGGGCTTGGTTCCTATGGTGATTGAAACCTCTGGTAGAGGTGAGCGTGCTTACGACATCTACTCTAGATTGTTACGTGAGCGTGTTGTGTTTTTAGTTGGCGAAGTGAATGACCAAACTGCAAACTTGGTGATTGCGCAATTGCTATTTCTTGAGAGTGAAAATCCAGACAAAGAAATTTCTCTGTATATCAATTCTCCTGGCGGCTCAGTATCGGCTGGCTTAGCCATCTACGACACTATGCAATTTATTAAGCCTCATGTCAGCACATTGTGCATGGGCATGGCTGCCAGTATGGGCGCATTTTTATTATGTGCCGGCGAAAAAGGTAAGCGCTATGCATTGCCTAATTCTCGCGTCATGATTCACCAGCCATTAGGCGGTGCCCGTGGTCAAGCCTCTGATATTGAGATTCAAGCTCGTGAGATTTTGTACTTGCGTGAACGTCTTAACAAAATTTTGTCTGACCGCACTGGTCAATCGATTGAAACGATTGCTAAAGATACTGATCGTGATAACTTCATGTCAGCAGATCAAGCGCGTGAGTATGGCTTGATTGATAAGGTCATCGAGAAGCGCCCTTAATCCGTATTAGAAATTTACTGAGCCCATTTTGAGCGATACAAACACTACTAATTCAGCAGATAAAGTTCTACATTGCTCCTTTTGTGGCAAAAGTCAGAATGAAGTTAAGAAACTCATTGCTGGCCCTTCTGTATTTATTTGCGATGAATGCATTGATCTTTGTACAGACATTATTCAGGAAGAAATTGCTAAGCTTCCTAAGGAAGAGGGCGATGATTCCTTGCCAACCCCTCATCAAATTCGTGAGAACTTAGATCAGTATGTGATTGGTCAAGATCATGCCAAGAAAACCCTTGCGGTTGCTGTTTATAACCACTACAAGCGTTTGCAGTATTTGCCTAAGCCTAAAAAGGAGAAGTTGGACAAAGACGGCAAGCCTGTAGAGGGTGCTGATAAGAAAGAATCCAAGCTTCCAGCCAAGGCAATGGTCGATGGTGTTGAGTTGGCTAAGAGTAATATTTTGTTGATTGGACCGACCGGTTCAGGTAAAACATTATTAGCGCAGACATTGGCACGCATGTTGGACGTGCCATTTGTGATGGCAGATGCTACCACCTTAACTGAAGCTGGTTATGTTGGTGAAGACGTTGAAAACATCATTCAAAAATTATTACAAGCTTGCGATTACAACGTTGAAAAAGCTCAACGTGGAATTGTTTACATTGATGAGATCGATAAGATCTCCCGTAAATCAGATAACCCATCAATTACTCGTGACGTATCTGGCGAAGGTGTCCAACAAGCATTGTTAAAGTTGGTTGAAGGTACGATGGCTTCTGTTCCACCCCAAGGTGGACGCAAGCATCCTAACCAAGACTTTCTTCAGGTCGATACAACGAATATTTTGTTTATTTGCGGCGGTGCATTTGACGGCCTCGAAAAAGTGATTCAGCAGCGCACTGCTAAAACTGGCATTGGTTTTAACGCTACCGTTCCAGGCAAAGATGATCGAGGCGTAAGTGATCTCTTAATTGAAGTGGAGCCAGAGGATTTGATTAAGTTTGGTTTGATTCCAGAGTTAATTGGTCGTTTGCCAGTAGTTGCTACTTTGGCTCAATTGGATGAAGAGGCACTGATTCAGATATTGACTGAGCCTAAAAATGCCTTGGTTAAGCAATATCAAGCTTTGCTCACCATGGAAGGTTCCGAGCTTGAAGTGCGTCGTGAAGCACTGTCTGCTATTGCTAAGAAGGCTATTGCGCGCAAAACGGGTGCTCGTGGCCTGAGATCAATTCTTGAAGGTTCTTTGATGGATGTGATGTATGACCTCCCATCCCTTAAGAATGTCCAAAAGGTCGTTATCGACGAAAGCAGCATTGCTGAAGGTGGAAAGCCGCTTTTGGTCTATAAACAAGATGCTGAACAGGCTGATTTGAGCAAAAAAGCCTAAATTCTTAGGGTTTTTGCTATTTTTGGGGCATTTTTGCCCCTTTTTTGTCTTTTTACCCCTTGTTTTTCTCTAAAGTCTACCCATATAGGTAGTATGCTACTCATGAATAATGTCTGTATTTAGTGGCTAATGATTTAATTACTACTAATGATGACTTTTGAGGTTTGATTACTTTGGAGGATTTGCCCCATGCCTGGCCACTTATTACTACCCTCTGAACCGATTCAACTACCTTTACTCCCTTTGCGGGATGTAGTTGTATTTCCTCATATGGTGATCCCATTGTTTGTGGGTCGTCCAAAATCGATTAAAGCCCTAGAGGCAGCCATGGAAACTGGCAAAAACGTCCTTTTAGTAGCGCAAAAAACTGCCGCTAAGGATGAGCCTGTTATTGAAGATCTCTATGAAGTCGGCTGTATTGCCAATATTCTGCAGATGCTCAAATTGCCTGATGGCACTGTTAAAGTTTTGGTTGAGGGTGTACAACGTGCAGAAGTTAGTCAGATTGAGGATAGCCTTGGCTACTTTAACTGCGAAGCAACGCCAACACCAATCAATGCAATTGATGCGCATGAGACCGAAGCCTTGCGTCGCGCAATCATGGCGCAGTTTGATCAATACGTAAAACTGAATAAAAAAGTACCCCAAGAGATCTTGTCTTCCTTAGGCGGTATTGATGACCCAAGTCGCTTAGCAGATACCATCTGCGCTCATCTGCCAGTAAAGCTCGAGCAAAAGCAACGTTTGTTGGAGATGACTGATGTTGTGCAACGCTTAGAGAGCTTGCTTGCAGATCTCGAGAGTGAGATCGATATCTTGCAAGTAGAGAAGCGCATTCGTGGTCGAGTGAAGCGCCAGATGGAGAAGAGTCAGCGCGAGTACTACTTGAATGAGCAAGTCAAAGCGATTCAGAAGGAGTTGGGCGAAGGTGAGGAGGGTGCTGATCTCGAGGAACTTGAGAAACGCATTAAAGCTGCACGCATGCCGAAGGAGGCTTTAAAGAAAGCCGAGTCTGAACTTAAAAAACTCAAGCTGATGTCACCGATGTCGGCTGAGGCAACAGTTATTCGCAACTTTATTGATACCTTAGTAAATTTGCCTTGGAAGAAAAAAACCAAGATTAACAACGACCTTACTAATGCTGAAAAGGTATTGGATGAAGATCATTACGGCCTGGATAAAGTTAAAGAACGTATTTTGGAATACCTCGCCGTTCAACAACGTGTTGACCGCGTGAAGGCTCCTATTCTTTGTTTAGTTGGCCCTCCTGGTGTTGGTAAAACATCTCTTGGTCAATCGATCGCGCGTGCTACCAATAGGAAGTTTGTACGTATGGCTTTAGGTGGTGTGCGTGATGAATCCGAGATTCGCGGTCACCGTCGTACCTATATTGGTTCGATGCCTGGAAAGATTCTGTCAAGCCTTACTAAGGTTGGTGTTCGTAATCCCTTATTCCTTTTGGATGAAGTTGACAAGATGGGTATGGACTTCCGCGGCGATCCTGCAAGTGCGCTGTTGGAGGTTTTAGATCCCGAGCAAAACCATACTTTTCAAGATCACTACGTCGAGGTTGATTTTGATCTCTCTGATGTGATGTTCGTCGCAACTTCAAACTCCTTAAATATTCCAGGTCCATTATTAGATCGTCTGGAAATCATTCGTTTGGCTGGTTATACGGAAGATGAAAAAACCAGTATTGCCATTAATTATTTGATTCCTAAACAAATCAAGAACAATGGACTTAAAAAAGACGAGCTGAAGATCGAAGATAGCGCAGTACGCAACATGATCCGCTATTACACCCGTGAGGCGGGTGTTCGCTCTCTAGAGCGTGAAATTAGCAAAATTTGCCGAAAAGTAGTAAAGCTTTTGCTCTTAAAGAAAGAGGCTGCACCCGTAGTAGTCAATGCAGATAATTTGGAGAAATTCCTATCGGTACGTATGTATGACTTTGGTTTGGCTGGTAAAGAAAATCAGATCGGTCAGGTAACTGGTTTGGCATGGACTGAAGTGGGCGGAGATTTGCTTACGATTGAGGCTGCAGTAATGCCAGGCAAGGGTGTCATTACTCGCACCGGTTCCATTGGTGACGTGATGAAGGAGTCTGTTGAGGCGGCACGTACCGTGGTTCGTTCTAGAGCAAAACGCCTTGGCATAAGTGATGAGTCTTTTGAGAAGAAGGATATTCATATTCACTTCCCGGATGGTGCAACTCCTAAGGATGGTCCATCTGCTGGCATTGCAATTACAACTGCTCTCGTATCCGTCTTTACTGGAATCCCCATTCGCTCGGACGTTGCCATGACTGGTGAAATTACTCTACGGGGAGAGGTCTTGCCAATCGGTGGATTAAAAGAAAAGCTTCTGGCAGCTCATCGCGGTGGAATTAAATTAGCTTTGATCCCAGAAGAGAACGTCAAGGATTTGATTGATATTCCAGACAACGTCAAAAACGCGATTGAGATTATTCCAGTGCGCTGGATTGATAAAGTCCTCGAGTTAGCATTAGAACGTATGCCCGAGGCTCTGCCAGATCCTACCCCTGAAGAGCTTGCTAAAAAGGCTGCAGAAGCCAGTAAAGCAAGAGAAAAGGGCGCTTCTGTGGACGTTCTTAAGCACTGAAAGTAGAGTGATTTTCTGCTAAATCCATCTCATCCATTGAGATCGGTTTAGCGGGAATTTCACCCAAAAACCCGTGCTTAGGTTACAATCTCAGCTGTAATAATTTGGGGCGCTTAGCTCAGTTGGTAGAGCGTCTGCCTTACACGCAGAATGTCGGGAGTTCGAGCCTCTCAGCGCCCACCAAACTATTACCTTCAATACTTATTCCCCGCCTACTCTGGCATTTAATACCGAGCAGCTTCACCCCTAGTACACTCGTGTTATTGAAAATTTTTACTAGCGAACTTATACATGTTTGATATTGTCCGTAAGCACCAACGACTTTTGCAGTTTTTATTGATGCTCTTGATCGTTCCTTCTTTTGCATTCTTTGGTATTTCAAGCTATTCAAGTTTTTTAGATAAAGAGACTGATCTTGTAAAAATCAATGGCAAGCCAATTACTGCCCAAGAAGTAGACTCTGCTGCCAAACGTCAAGCTGAGCGTGTTGGCGGCAATGCGCAGATTGCGCAAAGTTTGCAGTTTAGGCAAGCAATTTTGAATGAGTTGTTGCAGCAACGTATTTTAGGTTTTGCTGTTAACGATTTACGCTTGCAGGTTGGTAAAGAGGCGCTTATTAAGAGCCTGCAGAATATCCCCCAAATACGTGCTCTTTATAAGCAGGATGGCAGCTTTGATGACGTGCGCTTTAAGCAACTCTTAGCTAGTAATGGCTTAAATGAAGAGCAGTTTTATGCAAGCCAGGCATTTGATTTAAAAATTAGCCAACTCGTGAATTCTGTCGCTCGTACAGAAATTGCTAATCCCAAGTTGGCTGAAATCGTTTCAACCCTTTATGAGACAGAGCGTCAAGTCCAGGCTCTACCATTTGATGCCAAAGATTATTTATCCAAGGTAAACCCATCACAAGAAGAGCTGCAGGCATCTTATAACGCCAATGCTAAGCTATTCGAGAGCCCAGAGTACGTGGATGTTGAATACATTGTTCTGAAGGCCGACCCAAAGGAAGATGCTAAGATTTTTAGTGAAAAAGCAGACCAATTTGCGAATATGACTTATGACCAATCAGATAGTCTCAAGCCTGCCGCAGATAAGTTAAAGCTGAATATACAAACCCAAAAAGGTATTACTCGTTCTGGTGTATCTGGTGCTGGAAAAGATCATCCATTAGCGAATCCAAAAATAGTTCAGTCTCTCTTTGGTGATGAGGCGGTAAAGAACAAACGCAATACTGAAGCAATGCAAACGGCTCCTGGCGTCTTTGTATCAGCTCGAGTAGTAGTTTTTCATCCAGCTCAAACTTTGCCCTATAAAGATGTTGCGGCGGAAGTAAAGCGTCAAGTAAGTCAGCGTATGGCTGAAAAGCTTGCTGTTAGTGCTGCGGCTGATCGTTATGTTTCATTGCAAAAAGACCCAAAGATTACCTCTGGTTTTGCTAGTCCAATTTGGGTTTCTCGCAATAAGCCTGCAAACTTAGTGGGCGGTGCCCTTGATGATGTGATGTCTGTTAATCCAGATAAATTCCCTGCAGTTGTCTCTGTTCAAAATCCAGGGGTGGGTACTATTCTGTATCGAGTGGATCAGGTGCGCCAACCTGCTGGTGTTGATGCAAAAGTACACAAAGCTCAGGCCCAGCAGATCCAAGCTTTAGCTGCGCAATCTGAGTTTGCTGGTTTTATGGCCTATTGGCGTGATGTAGCGGGCGTTAAGGTAATCAACCCACTAAAGCCACCATCAACCGGCGCAGGCAGTTAGTAGCTTACTGATTCTTAAGAAGCGTTTGATATGGGGCCATAGCGCCCCATACGTTTTTAAAGAGTATGTTCTGAGCTTTCTCGTTAGGATGCATACGGTCAGCTTGAAAGAGAGTTAAGTCGGATGCAACGCCTTTCAGAAAAAAAGGCAGCAGCTCAATTTGTTCTTGACGTGCGAGCTTGGGGTATAAATCCTGAAATTGCTTGGTGTATTCCTGGCCATAATTGGGAGGTATTTGCATGCCAAACAAGAGTACCTTTGCTCCTGAATTTTTACTCAGCTGAATCATCTTGCGTAAATTTTTCTCTGACTCTTGGATTGATAGACCTCGCAAAGCATCATTTGTCCCAAGCTCTAAGAGTACGATTCCTGGCTTCTTTTGCTCCAACAGTTTTGGCAGTCTTGATACGCCTCCAGAACTTGTTTCCCCGCTAATGCTGGCGTTAAAAACAGTCCAAGGAATTGATTCCTTATGAAGTTGATCCTCCAGAAGTCGTACCCAGCCAGCCCCACGTGTCAATCCATACTCTGCTGAGAGGCTGTCACCCATCACCAAAATAACGGGGTTAGTCTGAGCCTGTGTACTAAAGGGAATAAACAGGCAAAATAGGGCGGTTGCCAGTGATATGGCTATTCGTTTTCTTCTTAAGAAGCTCAACCAAATAATTTGAATCATTTATGAGTATTCCGGCAAAGGTCCTTAGTGCGATACACCTAGGTAAACAAGTTTTATCTAGCGATGGATCCTTAACCATTTTGCACGACATTAGCTTTGATGTCTGCGAGGGTGAAAGCGTCGCTATCACGGGTGCTTCGGGTTCTGGAAAAAGTACGCTTCTTGGTCTTTTGGCTGGTTTAGATACGCCATCAAGCGGTCACGTCGAATTAGCCTCACAAAACCTCAATCATTTAGATGAGGATGGGCGAGCTAAGTTGAGGGGTCAAAAAGTAGGTTTTGTTTTTCAATCCTTCCAGCTACTGCCTCACTTAACAGCACTAGAAAATATTATGCTTCCAGCTCAACTAAATGGCCTGGAGATGCCTAAAGAAAATGCCTTAATATGCCTTGAGCAAGTGGGCCTTAGCGAGCGTGCCAACCATTTCCCCAAGACCCTATCTGGTGGCGAGCAACAACGGGTAGCCTTGGCTAGGGCATTCATCATGAAGCCTGCAGTGCTCTTTGCAGATGAGCCCACTGGCAGCCTAGATGAGATTAGTGGAAATAGGGTTATTGAGCTTCTTTTCGAGCTCAATCAAGCCAATCGCTCAACCCTTATTTTGGTAACCCATGACCAGGCCCTGGCTGATCGGTGCCAGCGGCAGTTACACCTTCAAGGTGGCCGATTGGTGTAGGCAAAACCTTATAATCTAGGGATGTCTTTTTTCCACTTTTTACCCGGCGCTGATGCGCTTTCCCCCTTCCGCCAACAGCGACTTTTAGTCACTTTGGCGGCACAAGGGGTTGATCTTGAGTCTATCGAAGCTCAATACCTTCATTTCACATGGTCTGAGACTGAGCTTAGCCCTCAAAACCAAGATATCTTAGCCAGCTTGTTGACCTATGGGCAACCTTTTAATTCAAAAATTAACCAAGGCAAGTCTTGGTTTGGAAAAGGAAAGCAGGAAGGACAAGGCGCTATTGTCATTCCTCGATTAGGAACGGTTTCTCCTTGGGCCAGTAAGGCTACCGATATTGCACGTCAGTGTGGTTTAAATATCTTGCGTCTTGAGCGTGGTATTCAATTTGCTTGGAAGAGTAAAAAAGAGCTAACTGCTGAGCAAAAACAATTAGTAGTCACAGCAGTTCATGATCGAATGACTGAAGCTGTAATTGAATCAATCGATGCGGCAAATGCTTTGTATCAATCATTAGATGATAGGCCTTTAGCACGTATTCCTGTGATGGCCGAGGGTAGAGTGGCGCTTGATAGAGCAAATCAAGAATTGGGCCTCGCTTTATCTGATGATGAAGTGGCATATCTTGCGGAAAGCTTTGCACGTTTGCAACGCAATCCATCGGATGTCGAATTAATTATGTTTGCGCAAGCAAATAGCGAACATTGCCGACACAAGATTTTTAATTCTAGCTGGACCATTGATGGTGATGACCAAGAGCGATCTTTATTCGCTATGATTCGCAATACGCATCAACTCCAGCCTGAAGGCACCATCGTTGCTTATTCAGATAACTCTGCAGTGATGGCTGGTTGCGAGGCGGAAACTTGGACGCCACAGGGTGATCAACATCGCTATGAAAAAGACACCCATTTAGTTCACACCTTAATGAAGGTGGAGACACACAATCACCCAACGGCAATTGCACCATTTCCTGGCGCATCTACAGGGGCGGGTGGAGAAATTCGTGATGAGGGTGCAACAGGTGTTGGCGGCCGCCCAAAGGCAGGTTTGACTGGCTTCTCTGTCTCTAATCTCAATATACCTGGAACAGATTTTCCATGGGAAAGCCAGAAATATGGCAAACCTGAGCGTATTGCCACTCCCTTGCAAATCATGATTGATGGCCCCCTTGGTGGAGCTGCCTTTAATAATGAGTTTGGTCGTCCAATTCTCGGCGGATATTTCCGCGTCTTTGAGCAAACTTTAGACGGTACACGTCGTGGTTATCACAAACCCATCATGATCGCTGGTGGTATTGGCAGCATTGATTCTATTCATACAGATAAAAAAGCAATTCAAGCTGGTCACTTGTTAATCCAGCTTGGTGGCCCAGGTATGCGCATCGGTATGGGTGGCGCTACCGGAAGTTCTGTATCAACAGGAACCAATACGGCTGATCTTGATTTTGATTCTGTGCAACGCGGAAATCCAGAAATGGAGCGTCGTGCCCAGGAAGTGATTAATGCATGTCGCGCTTTAGGCAAGAGCAATCCAATTGTCTCCATTCATGATGTGGGTGCCGGTGGATTATCGAACGCATTCCCTGAATTAGCCGATGGTGCTGGACTTGGGGCTAAATTTAAATTACGCAATGTTCCACTTGAAGAGAGTGGTATGAGTCCCGCCGAGATTTGGTGCAATGAATCTCAAGAGCGTTATGTTTTAGCAATCGATAAAAAGGACTTAGATCTCTTTAAATCTTTTTGTGAGCGGGAGCGCTGCCCATTTGCAGTGGTTGGAGAAGCAACTGCGGAGCGTCAGTTGCAATTGACTGACTCTAAGCAGCCATCTGACGCTGATGCGGCTCACCCAGTTGATATGCCTATGGAGGTATTATTAGGTAAGCCTCCTAAAATGCATCGCAATGTTACAAGGGTATCGCAAGAATTTACAGAATTAGATGTTACCGATGCCGACCTGGCGCAATCTATTGCCTGGGTATTGCAGCAGCCTACCGTAGCAAGTAAATCATTCTTAATTACGATCGGCGATAGAACTGTTGGCGGCCTTAATGCCCGAGATCAGTTTGTTGGGCCTTGGCAGGTTCCGGTAGCTGATTGTGCTGTCACCATGATGGATTACAAAGGCTATCGTGGCGAAGCAATGTCAATGGGAGAAAGAACTCCTCTGGCGGTAATTGACGCACCCGCTGCAGCACGCATGGCAGTTGGTGAGGCAATTACCAACATCTTGGCAGCAGATATTATGAGTCTTTCAGGTGTGAAGCTTTCTGCTAACTGGATGGCAGCATGTGGCGCTCCTGGCGAAGATGCTAAGTTGTATGACTCTGTCAAAGCGATCGGCATGGAGCTATGTCCAGCGCTTGGAATTTCAATACCTGTTGGAAAAGATTCCCTGTCTATGTCTACAGCATGGCAAGATGGAAATGAAGCGAAGAAAGTAGTTGCGCCAGTTTCTTTGATTATTTCTGCTTTTGCAGCAGTGCAAGACGCTCGAAAAACTTCTACACCTTTACTGCAGTTAAAGGGTAATGATGGGTCTCTACAAGAAACTGAGCTCATTCTGATTGATTTGGGTCGTGGCAAGAACCGCATGGCTGGAAGTATCTTGGCTCAAGTGCTTGATCAATCCGGGAAAGTAGCTCCTGATGTTGACCATCCAGAAGATCTCAAAGCCTTTGCTACCGCCATTATTGAGTTACGTAAAGAGAATAAGCTTTTGGCCTATCACGATCGTTCGGATGGTGGTTTGCTGGCGTGCGTAGCTGAAATGGCCTTTGCTTCTCACTGCGGTATCTCATTAAATGTCGACATGATCGCCATGGATGCTGGTCAAGAGCCTGATTATGGCGATGCCAAAAACTGGGCACAACAGGTCTCTGGACGTCGTCATGAACAAACTATGCGAGCTCTTTTTAATGAAGAGTTGGGTGCAGTAATTCAGGTTCGCAAAGAAGATCGTGATGCTGTATTTGCCTTATTAAGAAAGTTGGGCTTAAGTGCTTATAGCCATGTCATTGGCAAGCCAAATACAAACGGTCGTATTGAAATTTGGCGTGATGCAAAAAATATATTTGCAGAGCCGCGTGAAGTGTTGCAGAAGATGTGGACCAATACGAGTTACCAAATTGCACGGTTGCGCGATAACCCAGCCTGTGCTGATAGTGAGTTTGCCCTGTTGGACAATACCTCAGATGCAGGCATGAGTCCCAAGCTTACTTTTGATGCCACTGAAGATATTGCGGCGCCTTATATTGCTAAAAATGCGCGACCTAAAGTTGCTATTTTGCGAGAACAGGGCGTTAACTCTCATGTTGAAATGGCTTATTCCGTGAATTGGGCTGGCTTTGATAGTTATGACGTTCATATGTCCGATTTGCTTAGTGGAAAAGCAAAGCTAGAGGACTTTAGAGGTCTGATTGCCTGTGGCGGCTTTAGCTATGGTGATGTTCTGGGTGCTGGTGAAGGCTGGGCTAAAACCATTCTCTTTAATCAACAATTGCGGGATCAGTTCTCCTCATTCTTTAATCGCCAAGATAGTTTTGCTTTGGGCGTTTGTAATGGTTGCCAAATGATGAGCAATCTCTCAGGAATCATTCCTGGCGCAGAAGCTTGGCCTAAATTTACACGCAATCAATCTGAGCAATACGAGGCGCGTTTAGTGATGGCCGAAGTAATGGCATCTCCATCGATCTTTACTCAAGGTATGGAAGGTAGCCAGATTCCAATTGCTATTGCGCACGGTGAAGGTTTTGCTAACTTTAGTCAGCAAGGAAATTTAGAGGCAATTCAAAAACAGAACTTGGCTTCATTCCGTTTTGTGGACCATCAAGGTAACCCAACTGAAACTTATCCTATGAATCCAAATGGATCTCCAGGAGGGTTGACTGGTGTTACGACGCCTGATGGACGATTTATGGTCATGATGCCGCATCCAGAGCGTGTATTCAGAGCTGCACAAATGAGCTGGTGTCCACCTGAGTGGTTAGATACCCCTGATGGTGCTAGTCCATGGTTGCGACTGTTCCGTAATGCCCGCCGTTGGGCAAATTAAGTTGTCTTCTGAGCAATTAATGGAGCCGGTCACTTTTTCTGAAAGTGGTGGCATTCGCTATCTTCATTTTGGATCCGAATTAATCCAGGGCGCTATGCGTATCCGCGACCCTGATGAGATTTACCTGGAATACAACCAGCAAATGATGGCCTGGTTACTGTTCTTGGAAACAAAACCTGGAATGCGCATTGCCCAACTAGGTCTTGGAACTGGCGCATTAACTAAGTTTCAGCATCGTTACTGTCCTGCTGTAAAGACTACCGTTGTCGAGCTGAATCCTGCGGTAATTGTTTCGGCTAGATCAATGTTTTTTACTCCCGATGATGATCGCAAGCTTGAAACCTTGCAAACTGATGCGAAGCTTTTCGTCCAGAATAAAAAATACCTAGATCAGTTTGATGCAGTGCAAGTAGATTTATATGATGCGATCTGTGATGGACCCGCAGCAAGCTCCTTAGATTTCTATAAGGGTTGCTTCAATATTCTCAAAGGTCCAGGAGTATTGACCGTGAATCTCTTTTCCAGGCATAAAAGCTTTGAATTGAATCTTAAGAATATCTGCGAAGCCTTCGATAATAGAGTCCTGTTATTTCCTGAGTCTCATGATTGCAATGTTGTTGCAATTGCATTCAAAGGTCCGAAGCTTGAGGCTGAATGGAAAGATGTTTCTAAACGCGCAAAGCTTATTCTTGAGAAGACTGGCTTACCTACTAATCAGTGGGTTTCTGGAATTAGTCGCGAGAATGCACGTCAAGAGTCAAAACTTTCTATTTAGGTAACCTGAAATCTAGGGCAACAAAAAAGGCGATCGTCAGATCGCCTTTTTGCTTAGTCAGCCCCTCAAAGAGAGGCTGACATGCCTAACTTAGATAGTCACAGTATCAGCAACATCACTAAATGATTTGATCTTGTCAAAGTTCATGTACTTATAAACTTCGCCAGATTTAGCATTCAAGGATTCCACTTGCTCGAAATACTCTTGCGGCGTTGGTAAACGGCCTAGGAGTGCTGCAACAGCTGAAAGTTCAGCCGAGGCAAGATACACGCGAGTATCGATACCCAAACGGTTCGGGAAGTTACGTGTTGATGTGGAGACTGCAGTAGAGCCCTTACGGATCTGAGCTTGGTTGCCCATACAGAGTGAACAGCCTGGAGTTTCCATACGAGCGCCTGTAGCACCCAGAATGCCGTAATAGCCTTCTTCGGTCAGAATCATTTGATCCATCTTGGTTGGAGGGGCTACCCATAGACGAGTAGGCATATCCTTTTTACCCTGAAGAACTTGACCTGCTGCGCGGAAGTGCCCGATGTTAGTCATGCAAGAACCGATAAATACCTCATCGATTTTCTCGCCAGAAACTTCAGATAGGAATTTCACGTCATCAGGATCATTTGGGCAGGCCAAGATTGGCTCTTTGATTTCGCTCATGTCGATTTCAATCACTTCGGCATAATCTGCATTTGCATCTGCCTTGAGTAAATCCGGCTTAGCGATCCAAGCTTCCATTGCTTTAATGCGACGACCTAAGGTACGCTTATCTTCGTAGCCATTTGCGATCATCCACTTCATTAATGTGATGTTAGAACGCATGTACTCGATGATTGGCTCTTTACTTAATTGAATAGCGCAACCAGCTGCAGAACGTTCAGCAGAGGCGTCAGACAATTCAAATGCTTGCTCAACCTTCAGATCAGGTAGGCCTTCAATTTCCAGGATGCGGCCGGAGAAAACGTTCTTCTTATTCTGTTTTTCAACGGTTAACAAACCTTTTTTGATGGCATATAAAGGAATTGCATTAACCAAGTCACGCAAAGTAATGCCAGGCTGCATTTTTCCTTTGAAGCGAACCAGTACAGATTCAGGCATATCCAAGGGCATCACGCCAGTAGCGGCAGCAAATGCCACCAGTCCTGAACCAGCAGGGAAGGAGATACCGATTGGAAAGCGAGTATGACTATCGCCACCAGTACCGCAGGTATCAGGCAAGAGCAAACGATTTAACCAGCTATGAATCACGCCATCACCTGGGCGCAATGCAACACCGCCACGGTTAGTCATAAATGCTGGTAACTCATGGTGTGTACGAATATCTACTGGTTTTGGATACGCGGATGTATGACAGAAGGATTGCATTACCAAGTCAGCAGAGAATCCTAAGCAAGCTAAGTCTTTCAATTCATCACGAGTCATTGGACCTGTAGTATCTTGTGAGCCCACTGTAGTCATGTGTGGCTCGCAGTAAGTATCTGGGCGAACGCCTTGACCTTCTGGCAATCCACAAGCACGGCCAACCATCTTCTGAGCCAAGCTGAAACCTTTTTTGTTATCAGGAGGGCTAACGGGAATACGGAATTCAGTAGAAGCCGGCAAACCAAGTGCTGCGCGTGCTTTAGCTGTAAGACCACGGCCTACGATTAAAGGAATGCGACCACCAGCACGAACCTCATCCAAAATAACTGGTGACTTAAGTGAGAAAGAAGCAATTTCTTTACCGTTTTTAAAGGTCTTACCTTCATACGGGCGAAGTTCAATTTCATCGCCCATATTCATATCGGAAACATCAAGCTCAATCGGCAATGCGCCAGCATCTTCCATAGTGTTGAAGAAGATTGGGGCAATTTTTGTGCCCAAGCAAACACCACCAAAGCGTTTATTTGGAACAAAAGGAATATCAACCCCAGTCCACCACAACACAGAGTTAGTAGCTGATTTACGGGAAGAGCCAGTACCAACAACATCGCCTACATAAGCAATTTGGTTACCTTTTTTCTGCAACTCAGCGATTTGCTTCATTGGGCCACGAACACCAGTTTCATCTGGCTCAATGCCTGGACGTGGGTTCTTTAACATCACTGTGGCATGTAGCGGGATGTCAGGACGGCTCCATGCATCAGGAGCAGGGGATAGATCATCAGTATTTGTTTCGCCAGTCACTTTAAATACAGTGAGCTTCATGCTTTCTGGAACAGCTGGACGACTTGTAAACCACTCGGCATCAGCCCAGCTCTGCAAAACAGACTTTGCATTGGCATTGCCTTTTTCGGCCATCTCTTGAACATCATGAAAGTAGTCAAACATGAGCAATGTTTTTTTCAGGGCAGCTGCAGCTGCTGCACCACATTCAGCGTCGCTCAATAACTCTACTAGCGGTTTAATGTTGTAACCGCCGAGCATGGTGCCCAACAATTCGGTGGCTTTGACTCGTGAAATTAAAGGAGATTTTTGTGTGCCTTTAGCGACCGTATCTAAAAACTCAGCTTTTACTTTTGCGGCTTCGTCAACGCCAGCAGGAACGCGGTTGGTAATTAACTCTACAAGCTCAGCCTCTTTGCCAGCTGGCGGGTTTACTAACAATTTAACTAATTCGGCAGTTTGATCTTTGGTCAAAGGCAGGGCAGGGATGCCAAGGGCTGCACGTTCGGCTACTTGGGCGTTATAGGCTTCTAACATTGTGTTTCCTATGAGGTAAAAGTGGTCAATAGAAAGGCCAAAAGGGAATTTTCTCCCGATTCTCTAAATTATAGATGTTTATTTAAGTCTTATATAAGACTTTAAACCCCCAATTTCACTCAAAAATGGAGAATTTATAAAAATATTAGGGTTTTTACGAAGAAATTCAGCTCGTAGGGCTTGATTTCTGAGTTGCTTACAAAACCTGCTCGTCTTTTATAGCCCAAACAAGCGCTACTACCCAGCCTATAAGAGACCAGCCTAAAAAGAGGTTCAGGGCAAAAATGGCTCCGGAATTAGCCCTTTTCTTATTAAATGCAATTGCAAATGGCAATAAATAGAAGAGTGAAAGCAGGGTGATGAGGATGGCGAATAAAAGGCGCATATGGGCAAAGGTGTTTAGTTGGACGGCTGTTCTTGGCATATTACCGAATTTAGAATTGAATTCTTGGTGTTCTATGTCGTTATAATTACTTTTTCCAACAGAGCTTAAGCGATGACCAAATACGTTTTTGTCACTGGTGGTGTGGTTTCTTCTTTAGGGAAAGGAATCGCAGCTGCCTCGCTTGCCGCGATTCTCGAATCCCGCGGCCTGAAAGTCACCCTCCTAAAATTAGACCCCTATATCAACGTCGACCCTGGCACGATGAGTCCGCTCCAACACGGCGAAGTTTTTGTAACCGAAGATGGAGCTGAAACTGACTTGGACTTAGGTCACTATGAACGCTTTGTTTCAGCGAAGATGCGTAAAAGCAATAACTTCACTACTGGTCAGATTTATGAATCCGTGATTAGCAAAGAACGCCGCGGTGAATATTTAGGAAAAACAGTTCAAGTTATTCCCCACATCACAAATGAAATTCAGGCTTTTGTGGAGCGGGGCGCAAAAGCAAGTCATGACGGCAAAGCTGACGTTGCTATTTGTGAAATCGGTGGCACCGTAGGTGATATTGAATCACTCCCATTCCTAGAGGCTGCAAGGCAGATGAGTTTGCGCTTACCAGTTCACGATTGCGCTTTTGTACACTTGACGCTAGTGCCTTACATCAACAGCGCTGGAGAGTTAAAAACAAAACCAACCCAGCATTCGGTGCAAAAGTTACGCGAGATTGGCATCATGCCTACCGTACTGTTGTGTCGTGCAGATCGCCCCATCCCTGAAGATGAGCGCGCAAAGATTTCTCTTTTCTCTAATGTTCGTGAAGAGGCGGTTATTTCCGTTTGGGATGTAGACACAATTTACAAGATTCCTGAAATGCTTCATGCACAGGGCATGGACGATTTAATTTGCCGTGAACTTGATCTCAAAGCAAAGCCAGCAGATCTTTCTGTATGGGCTAAGTTAGTATATGAAATGGCAAATCCTCAGCATGAAGTGACCATTGGTATGGTTGGTAAATATGTTGAGTTAACAGAGTCTTATAAATCACTTATTGAGGCGTTGCGTCATGCTGGTATTCATACACATACCCGTGTCAATATTAATTACATTGATTCTGAAGTGATTGAAAAAGATGGTATCGATTGCTTGCAAGATTTAGATGCTATTTTGGTTCCTGGCGGTTTTGGTAAGCGCGGAACTGAAGGCAAGATTGCTGCCATTCGCTATGCCCGTGAAAATAATGTTCCTTATTTAGGTATTTGCTTGGGAATGCAATTAGCAGTAATTGAATTTGCACGTCATGTAGCTAAGCTTACTAAGGCAAATAGCACCGAATTTGATCCTCAAAGCGAGCAGCCGGTTGTGGCTCTGATCACAGAGTGGCTTGACAGAGAGGGTAATGTTGAAAAAAGAACAAATGACTCTGATTTGGGAGGAACAATGCGTCTTGGTTCCCAACGCTGCCCTGTTAAGGCAGGTACTTTAGCGCATCGCATCTATGGGGCTGAGGTAAATGAGCGTCATCGTCATCGCTATGAAGTAAACAATACCTACGTTCCGCAGCTGGAACAGTCCGGCCTAATTATCTCCGCCAGAACGCCTAATGAAGAGTTGCCGGAGATGATGGAATTACCAGCATCCATTCATCCCTGGTTTTTTGGTGTGCAATTCCATCCGGAATTTACTTCAACACCTCGCGATGGTCACCCTTTGTTCTCTGCATTTATTAGTGCCGCACTTGAGCATCAAAAAACTGCTGAAAAGCAGTCTGCATAAAGGAAGAATATGAGTGCATTTAAGCTTTGTGGATTTGATGTAGGATTAGATCATCGCTTCTTTTTGATTGCTGGTCCTTGTGTTATTGAGTCAGAGCAATCTGCTATTGATATTGCAGGTCAATTAAAAGAAATTGCTAGCGCATTAAAGATTCCTTTTATTTATAAGTCATCATTTGATAAAGCAAATCGTTCATCAGGTACTTCATTCCGTGGATTAGGGATGGAGAAGGGTTTGGAGATTTTGGCTAAGGTTAAAAAACAGGTTGATATTCCTGTGCTAACAGATGTCCATGACATCAGCGAGATCACTGCTGTTGCTAGCGTCGTTGACGTGTTGCAAACCCCAGCTTTCTTATGTAGACAAACAGATTTCATTCGCGCTTGCGCACAAAGCGGTAAACCTGTGAATTTCAAGAAGGGCCAGTTTCTTTCTCCGCATGAAATGCTCAATGTCATTGAAAAGGCTAGAGCAGCTGCAGCTGAAATGAATCTTACCGATCAATTTATGGTCTGTGAGCGTGGAGCATCTTTTGGATATAACAATCTTGTTTCTGACATGCGTAGCCTTGCTATCTTGCGTGAATCTAATGCACCAGTAGTTTTTGATGCTACGCATTCAGTTCAATTGCCTGGTGGTCAAGGTAGCTCCAGCGGAGGGCAGCGTGAATTCGTGCCGGTTTTGGCCCGCGCTGCTGTCGCAGTAGGAATCAGTGGCCTCTTTATGGAAACTCATCCTGATCCAGCAAAAGCGCTGTCAGATGGTCCAAATGCTGTTCCCCTGGATCGCATGAAAGACTTGCTGGAATCATTGGTTGCTATAGACAACGTTGTTAAATCAACGGGTTCATTTTTAGAAGACAGTTTTAAGTAAAGAAGTTAAACCCATTTCATATTGTTTTGAGGAGAAGGTGCATGAGCGCCATTGTTGACATCATCGGTAGAGAAGTTCTGGATTCACGTGGCAACCCAACGGTTGAATGTGATGTTTTGCTTGAGTCAGGTGTGATGGGTCGCGCTGCGGTACCATCTGGTGCATCTACAGGCTCGCGCGAAGCGATTGAGCTACGTGATGGCGATAAAGCACGCTACTTAGGTAAAGGCGTTCTCAAGGCTGTTCAAAACATCAATATTGAAATTGCAGAATCTATTCTTGGATTGGATGCAAGCGAACAAGCATTTTTAGATCGCACCCTAATTGAGCTAGATGGCACACACAACAAAGCACGCTTAGGTGCTAATGCAACCTTAGCTGTATCCATGGCGGTTGCTAGAGCAGCCGCTGAAGAAGCAGGTTTGCCTTTGTATCGTTATTTTGGCGGCTCTGGGGGTATGCAATTACCAGTCCCCATGATGAATATTGTTAATGGTGGTGCACACGCCAATAACAGCTTAGATATTCAAGAGTTTATGGTGATGCCAGTTGGCGCAGAAAACTTCCGCGATGCATTACGTTGTGGTGCTGAAATTTTCCATGAGCTCAAGAAGATCTTGGGTGCACAAGGCATGCCTACTACCGTTGGTGATGAAGGTGGTTTTGCCCCTAATTTCAAGAGCAACCACGAGTGTCTACAGACCATCATGAAGGCTATTGAAGGCGCTGGTTACCAGGCTGGTGAAGACGTTGTCTTGGCTCTAGATTGTGCGGCCAGTGAATTCTATAAAGACGGCAAATACCATTTGTCTGGTGAGGGCCTTCAACTGAGCTCAAGTGAGTTTTCAGATTACCTCGGTAATTTAGCCGATCAATTCCCAATCGTTTCGATTGAAGATGGTATGCATGAGGGTGACTGGGATGGCTGGGCTGATATCACTAAAAAATTGGGTAAGAAAATTCAATTGGTTGGCGATGATCTATTTGTTACCAACACACGCATTCTCCAAGAGGGTATCGATAAGGGCATTGCCAATTCTATTTTGATTAAGATTAACCAAATTGGCACTTTGACAGAAACATTTGCTGCGATTGAGATGGCTAAGCGCGCAAACTACACAGCAGTGATTTCACATCGCTCAGGTGAAACTGAAGACAGCACCATTGCTGATATTGCCGTGGGCACTAATGCCGGTCAAATTAAAACAGGTTCTTTATCGCGCTCTGATCGTATTGCTAAGTACAACCAACTTTTACGCATCGAGGAAGATCTTGGTGATGTAGCTACTTATCCCGGTAAATCTGTTTTTTACAACCTCAAGCGCTAAGTTTGAACCAATACTGAATTAGTAAATAGTTTATGCGGATCGTCATCTACTCTATGCTGGTATTGCTCATAGCAATCCAGTACCCCCTTTGGTTGGGGAAGGGTGGGTGGCTGAAGGTTTATGAGATGGAGCGCCAAGTAGAGCTTCAAGAGGCTAAAAACAGTCTTTTGGCTTTACGTAATGCAAAGCTATCAGGGGATGTAAAAGATCTCAAAGATGGCACGCGCGCGATTGAAGAGCGTGCCCGTGTTGAGCACGGTTTGATTAAAGAAGGTGAATTCTTTGTTCAGATTTTGCCGGCTGACAAGCCTGCGACAGCGCAGCCCACAAAGCAGTAATCTTAATGGCCGCTAGATGGCGGTCTTGTCGCATCGCTTAATAAATCGGTTTTAAATACCTGCAGGCAATCGACTGCATCAAAGCGATAGGGCTTAGCGCAAAAATCACAAATCGTTTCTACTGCGCCTTGTTCCTCCAAAATGCTCTGCACTTCTTCCTCGCCAAGCATGCGCAAAATATCGGCAACCTTGGTGCGCGAGCATCGACAAGCAAAACGAATTGGTCGAGCAGGAAAACTTCGAACCCCATTCTCTGTAGACTCTTCCAAAAAGAGGCGTCTTAGGATGGTTTCTGGAGGAAGGGTGAGTAATTCTTCGTCGGTAATTGTTTCACCAAGGGTTTGAATGCGAGACCAGCCTTCAGCGGCAATCACTGGATCTAGGTGTGTATGTCCCCCAGAATTAGGCAGGCGCTGAAGTAATAGGCCGCCAACATGCGTATCGCTGGATGCCAGCCAAATACGCGTATCTAATTGTTCAGAGTTTTGCATATATAAGGCAATGGCTTGAGCAGCACTGGTCACAGGCTTGATTACTGCCCCTTGATGGTCTTGTAGTGCTACGATCCCTTGATAGGGGGCCTGTCCAGGTTCACGATCAGCAGGGTCTAGAGTAATAACCAATCTTCCGCTGTTGCTGACATCCAATAGTTCCGCTAGGGTTGCGTCTGGGGCTATTGCGGAAGGGTCAACGGACAGCTTTACTGTCGCGCGCATGGACAAATCTGACTTACATTCCACTACAAGCAGTTGAATGGGGCCCTTACTTTGCGCTTGAATAATGAGGGTTCCATCAAATTTCAGGCTGGCGCTCAACAGCGTGGCGGCCCCTACAAAATCACCCAGAATCCGACGTACGGCAGGGGGGTCATTGCGGCGCTCTAAAACAGCCTGCCAGGCGCTGCCAATTGAGACAATTTCCCCACGAACGGGGGCGCCATCACATATAAATACAAGTAACTCATTCATAAGTCAAAGTATCCACGTTTTTTCAGTTTTAGTCCTAATATGCCCGACCTGAGATAATGTCATTTATGCATATTCGTACACGTTTCGCCCCAAGTCCCACGGGCTTTATCCATCTGGGAAATCTTCGCAGCGCTCTCTATCCATGGGCTTTTGCGCGTCACAATAAAGGCGACTTTATCCTTCGAATAGAAGATACCGATTTAGAGCGCTCAACACAAGAGGCGGTCGATGTCATCATTGAAGGTATGGCATGGCTTGGCCTTGATCTAGACGAGGGTCCGATCTACCAAATGCAACGCATTGATCGATATCGTGAAGTCGTAAAGCAGATGCTGGATTCAGGATTGGCTTATCCCTGCTATATGAGTGAAGAAGAACTCAATAAGTTGCGAGATCAGCAAATGGCCAATAAAGAAAAACCTCGCTACAACGGTTTATGGAGACCGGAGCCTGGCAAAACATTGCCACCCGTTCCTGAGGGTGTTAATCCTGTAATACGCTTTAAAAATCCTATTGGTGGATCAGTAGTTTGGAATGATGCCGTTAAAGGTCAAATAGAAATTAGCAACGATGAGTTGGATGATTTAGTGATTGCAAGGCCGGATGGAACGCCTACTTATAACTTCTGCGTAGTAATTGATGACATGGATATGAACATCACCCACGTTATACGCGGTGATGACCATGTCAATAACACACCTCGACAAATTAATATCATGAAGGCCCTTGGCGGAATCCCGCCTGTTTACGCTCATCTGCCAACGGTCCTCAATGACTCTGGTGAAAAAATGAGTAAACGTAATGGGGCAATGAGCGTAAGAGACTATCAAAAGGCAGGGTATCTACCTGAAGCAATTCTCAATTATCTTGCCCGACTCGGTTGGTCGCATGGCGATGCTGAAGTTTTCACCAAAGAACAATTTGTAGATTGGTTTGATTTAGAAAGCTTGGGGCGTTCACCAGCACAACATAATCCAGAAAAATTACTATGGTTAAACCACCAATATATTCAGCATGCTGATCCTACTAAATTGGCGGCTGCGACAAAGCCATTTGCACATGAATTAGGTATCGATACTGAATCTGGTCCAGACTTTGTTCAGGTGGTAGGTTTGCTAAAGGACCGCGCCAATACCTTGATTGAAATTGCTGAAGGTGCAAAGCTGTTTTATTTACCAGCACCGGATTTAAACGCAGATCAAATCAAAGAAAATATTGCTGAATCTGTTATCCCTGCGTTTCAAGATTTGATTGAGGCAATATCTATTGCTGAGCCAACAAAAGAGGCTTACGCTGCTGCATTTAAACAAGTCCTAGCCAAGCATCAAATCAAAATGCCGGTCTTGGCAATGCCCGTCAGATACGCTTTATTTGCCACGACACAGACCCCAGCTATTGATTCTGTATTGGTAGTTTTGGGTAAAGAGGAGGTCCTAAAGAGGCTCTCCAAGGTAATCCAGTAAGGAATTTGCGCACCTGCACAAAAATAGGATAAAATCTTGGATTGTTTTGAGTGTCTTGTAGTTTTATTGCGGGATTTCGGGGGTATAGCTCAGCTGGGAGAGCGCTTGCATGGCATGCAAGAGGTCAGCGGTTCGATCCCGCTTATCTCCACCAAGCATTTAAAATGGAAGTTAGTTGCAGTCCAGGTCCCCATCGTCTAGAGGCCTAGGACATCACCCTTTCACGGTGAGTACGGGGGTTCGAATCCCCCTGGGGACGCCAGATATTTTGGTAGCAGTAAAATGTAGTTTGTGATGTTTCACTCGATGTATTTTGGAGCGGTAGTTCAGTTGGTTAGAATATCGGCCTGTCACGCCGAGGGTCGCGGGTTCGAGTCCCGTCCGTTCCGCCAAGACAATTAAAAAGCCCCCTTAATAGGGGGCTTTTTTTATTCTCGAGACCTGTTACTTACTTCTTCTTGGGTGTGGTGATCGATGCAGCCATTGCATCAAAATAAATCACCTTTACTTGCTCGCCTACGTTAACGTCAGCTAAAAGAGCAGGGTTCTTAACTGTTACTGTCGTGATCTTGCCGCTTGGGCCTTTCACTGAAACGAGCTTCTTCTCACGATTTACCTCAACGATATCAGCGATGATGGTTGTTTTATTTGTAATAGTTTCAGACGGCTTCTCATCCGCCTTGGATTTAGTTACTGTATTTGTTTCAACTTTAGAGCGAACGCCGTCACTCTTGGTTTTAATTAGCTCAATAGCAACTGCTAATTCATAATTAACATTAACACGGTCACCTTTTTTGATCTGCGCAAAATTGGTAATTTCTGGGCCTGCTACGAATTTAGTTTCGCCTTCTTTATTCTTAAAGGTAATTGTGCGAGTCTTTTTATCAATCTTTACTACCTCACCTTCATATAGTTGGTAGATGTTGTCTGTAACTGCAGCATCAATGACAACTGGCTTAGCTGGTGCGGATTGGGCATATGCTACTGAACCTGCGAAAAGGGTGGCAATTACCAAGGCAATTGGGGCATATTTGATATTCATTATTTTCCTTATCTATAAAAATCTACTTCAATCTTAGCCTATTTTTATGTGCAAAATGGGCTATTTAACCCTTTATTGCTCATATTCCAGAGTAAGACTTAAATCAATTTCTTTTGTTAATATCTTCCATCCCATTGATTTACCTGATTTTGTTTATAAGGATTTGAAATGCCTCAGTTTGCTGCCAACCTTACTATGCTCTTTAATGAATCGCCATTTATGGAGCGTTTTGAAAAAGCGGCTAAATCTGGATTTCAGGCCGTTGAATTTCTTTTTCCCTATGCTTTTGCCGCAGAGGAGATTAAACAAAAACTGGATCAAAATAAACTTCAGTTAGTTCTCCATAATTTGCCGGCTGGCGATTGGGAGGCTGGTGAACGCGGTATTGCATGCTTGCCCGATCGTGTTTCAGAATTTCAGACTGGCGTTACTAAAGCGATTGAATATGCAAAAGTACTCGGCGTTAAGAAGTTAAACTGCTTAGCCGGAAAAATTCCTGCCAATGTTGATGCCGAGTTGTTAAGAAAAACATTCGTAGCAAATCTTCGCTATGCAGCTGCTGAACTCAAAAAAGAAAATATTAAGCTTCTCATTGAGCCAATCAATACATTTGATATTCCCGGATTTTATTTGTCTAAAACGCAACAGGCAATTGATGTAATCAATGAAGTTGGCTCAGATAATTTGTATATTCAATACGATATTTATCACGCCCAAAGAATGGAGGGGGAGCTTTGCAAAACCCTGGAAGCAAATCTTTCCAAAATCGCTCACATTCAGCTTGCAGATAATCCGGGTCGTAATGAGCCTGGTACTGGTGAAATCAACTACACACACCTATTTAAATTTATTGACCGAATAGGTTATCAAGGTTGGATTGGCTGTGAATATAAGCCAGCATCAACTACCGAGGCCGGTTTAGGTTGGATTAAAGATCTGAATAACTAAATAACTTAATAAAAATACGGAGATATGATGAGTGACAAACTTAAGCTCGGTTTTGTTGGACTAGGAATTATGGGTGCCCCAATGGCCGGTCACTTGGTGACTGCTGGCCATGAAGTGTTTATTAATACACGCAGCAAGGTACCTGAGGGTCTAGTATCTTCTACGGCTATTCAATGCTCCTCACCACAAGAGGTCGCAAGTAAGGCTGACATTATTTTTACCATGGTTCCTGATACGCCTGATGTAGAGAAAGTATTGTTTGGTGATCAAGGCATTGCTGCCGGCCTGAGCAAAGGAAAGATCGTGGTGGATATGAGCTCTATATCCCCAATTGCAACTAAAGAGTTTGCAAAGAAATTAAATGCCATCGGTTGCGATTATCTTGATGCCCCTGTATCAGGTGGAGAGCTAGGCGCAAAAAATGCAACCCTCTCCATCATGGTTGGTGGCGATGAGAAAATATTTGAGAAGGTAAAACCTGTATTTGAGCTGATGGGTAAAAATATTAACCTCGTAGGCGGCAATGGTGATGGCCAAACTGCAAAGGTGGCTAACCAGATTATTGTTGCTTTAAATATTGAGGCTGTAGCAGAGGCACTCTTGTTTGCCGCAAAAGCCGGAGCTGATCCTGCAAAAGTCCGTCAAGCTTTGATGGGAGGATTTGCCAGCTCAAAAATTTTGGAAGTGCATGGCGAACGAATGGTGAAGCGTACATTTGATCCTGGCTTCAGAATTGAGTTGCATCAAAAAGACCTCAATCTTGCCCTGAGTAGCGCTAGAGCCCTTGGTGTCTCTTTGCCAAATACCGCAACTGCACAGGAATTATTTAACTCCTGTTCAGCTCATGGTGGTAAAGCCTGGGATCACTCCGCCATGGTAAAAGCCTTGGAGAAGTTGGCTAATTTCGAAATTGGACAAAAGGCCTAAGTCATTTTATGTCATCAACTTTAGTGGTTTATCTTCATGGCTTTCGCTCTTCACCAAGATCAAGCAAGGCGGTAATGACGGGCGAGGCTATAAAAGCATTGTCTACATTGGACGAGCGGGTTGAATGGTATTGCCCCCAGCTCTTAGCGTCACCAAAAGCTAGTATGGATTTGGTGGTCAAGTACATTGAAGAATCAAAGCATGATCGATTGGTAGTGATCGGCTCATCATTAGGCGGCTACTATACAAATTATCTGGCAGAAAAATATGACTGCAAGGCTGTTGCATTGAATCCTGCAGTTAGAGCGCCTAAGGAGTTGGCTTCGCATGTTGGCATGCTTACTTCATACGATACCGATGAGCCTTATGATTTTCGTCCAGAATATATAGACGAACTCAAGTCGTTTCAGGTTGAAAAGATCACCAATCCTGGGCGTTACTTTTTGTTGGCCGCAAAAGGCGACGAACTTTTGGATTGGCGCGAAATGGTTGATTTTTACAAAGGCGCCGAACAATTAGTGCTTGAGGGCGGTGATCATGGCATTGCTGATTACCCGGCGTATTTGCCCACAGTCTTAAAGTTCATCAATTTGTAGTGGATTGATTGGCGCTAACTTCTTCTGTAAGATAAGTTAAATAGCCATCCCTAACAGGGGTTGCTTAGAAAGGAGAGATTGTGCTGAGCATCTTGAAATTAGACGCAGGTGGAATTCCCCAGGGCTGGGTAAATGCAGAGGAGGCCACTAAACAATATGCCGATAGTAGTGTGTTGTGGACACTAGGCGACCCTATCTTCCAAATGCGCGGCGGCATTTCTCGTGCTACTGGAAAACAATCTCTCATTGAACTTCACTCGATTATTGCTGTGAAGGGTAGCGCCAAGATTAACCTTTTTGATGTAGTACCCGTTATTACCAAGCATAAGCTTTTTAAACGTGACCGCGGTCTTTGCGCTTATTGCGGCGACGTCATTCATGAGAACCAAGCCGAGGCTGAGCACATCATTCCCAATAGTCGTGGCGGTAAATATAGCTGGATGAATTTAGTGATCTCATGTCGACCATGCAATCAACGCAAGGGTAATCGAACGCCAGAGCAAGCTGGAATGGCATTGCTTTACACACCTTATTTACCGAGCCTCTATGAAGACATGATTCTCAAAGGCCGAAATATTCTGGCAGATCAAATGGACTTCCTGGCTGCAAATCTTCCTAAAAATAGTCGTCTTCTTGAGAGTCTGCCCTGAGCCTGAATCTAGGGCGGGGTCACTTTTTTCATCCGCCTAAGACTAACTCCTTCAGAATCCTTATCGCGGCATTGCTGCTATCAATAGCGGGGCATCTCGTCTTATTTTTTGGTCTACCTTTTTTCTCTTTTTCTGAGCCACCACCCATTGCGGATGACTTAATCATTAGGACTGAATTAAAGGCTGAACCCCCCAAAAAAATTCAGATGGCCAATGCCGCAAAGAAGACTCCTAAAAAAAGTACATCGAGTAATCTTGCAGATGACCTTAAATCGAATATTGATGGACAGCAGGGTGGCTCTAATAATCAATCGGGAGTAGCTTTTAAATTACCAGAGTCCGGAATTATTTATTACGACTCTTATGTCGACGGTCAAAAATACCAAACTGGTGAAATTGATTGGATTGTTGAAGGCAATAATTACCGTCTTTATATCAACATTCCCTATGCATTTGTCGGTCCGTTTGTTTTTGAATCGCGTGGAACTGTGGATGCCTATGGAATTGCTCCTAGCATCTATTGGACCCAACGTGGTACTAAGCCCCCACGCTATTCTCGTTTTGACCGCAATGAAAAAGGGGAGGGGCAGATGTTCTTTTCTGAGAAGCCTGAACATACTCCAGCGATACTGCCAGGCACTCAAGATCGTTTTAGCCTGCTGTTTCAGTTGGCGTCATTGCTCAATGGGGATAGCAAAATAGATGAAGCGGGCTCTATTCGCGCCATCCCAGTTGTGGATTACAACACCTTGGAAATGTGGAACTTTAAGAGTTATGGTGAGAAAGAATCAGAAGACGTGCCCAGTCTTGGAAAATCAGTTAGCCGCCATTACGCTTTGATGCAGCGGGAGAATGACCCATATAAGCGTCAAGTTGATATATGGCTTTCCAAAGACTTGGAGTGGCTTCCTGGTCGCATTCGGTCGCTTGAGTCCAATGGTAGGGTACTTGAGCTTGTTTTCAAGCAGAAGAGCCCGATACCAGCTGGAATGAGACCCTAAGTTTAAAAGCCAGAGCCAGACTTTGGGTTTTGATTGTTATGGCCCAATAGTGCGCCCATCATTGAGTACAGCGCTGCTCCCGACATGGATACAGCAAAAATACCGCTAAAGGAAATAATGATTGGCAAGATTCTCCAATGCTCAGGGAGCGTGTAATTACCGTAGCCTACAGTTGTATACATTTCACCGGCAAAATAAAAGGTTTGCGGATTGGTCGGAAATACTTTTAAAGCCACGCAGATATATGCCCAAAGTACGATTTCACCTAAATGGCTGGCAATGACAAGCAGGATTGCGATGAAGTAGGATAGAAAGCTACCTCCGTACACTCGCTTTCTAGTCATCAAGCGATCAATTGCATGAAATGCTCCTGCGATAGCGAGTACAGCAACTCCATGAATTGCAAGCATTCCGCAAGCAAAAATTAAAACTTCCCAAATCTGGCTATTGCCCATGTCGGCATTAATCTGACTGAATAGGGTGCCGAAGCTTGGCAAACTGGCATTGCGATATAAGTCTAGAAGTAACATGTCATTAAATAAGAAGTTGGCTCAATTGGAGTCTATTGGCATGAAATTAAGAGGTTTGATTATTATTTTTAACAGGGTCGGTAAAGGTGCAGATCAAAAGACTATATAAAGCTGCTCCAGATATAGCCACAGCGAAAAGGCCCGAAAAAGAGATCAAGATCGGCAACATACGCCATTGCGAGCTAAGAACGTAAATGGGGTCATTGTGATCAAGGTTTGTGTACATCTCACCAGCAAAATAAAAGGTGTTTAGGATGCTCGAGTACACCTCAACACTAACCATCGCATAGGTCCAAATGAAAATATCAATGAGGTGGCTAAAAAGGATTAGCAGCACTACGGTGAAATAGACTAGGCCATCAATCTTCTTATTTCTAAAGTTGCTATATCTTTTATTAAAGGCATGAAAGCAGCTCATGATGATCAGAATTAAGACGCCATGAACAAGCACAACCAACACGGCAATAAAACTCATCAGCCTGATTCCAAAATTAGTCAGGCTGCCTGTAATTTCACTCAGGATGTAATAGACGTTGGGTAGGGAGTTAAGGAAGTCTGGCATAAGCGAATTTGTATTGATGTTTAATGAGTGACTCAAATATCTTATTTGACATAATAATGATTATACGCAGATAGAGATATTAAGGTTTCGAGGTCTCAAGACTCTTTGGGCGGATATATTGTTGCTTATAAAGCCTTTGCCAACGTGAACTTAAGCCCTCTGCAATCCATGGTTTCTCATAAATATAAGCAATATCAATAGCAGTAAAACCTTGATCATTCCGTAATTTGAGATCGGCGCCTTTATCCAGCAATAGCTTGATCAGCGTTTCATTGCCGCCTAAAACGGCCATCATTAACGGCGTTGTATTACTCGGACTCAAAGAATCAATAATTGCTCCGTTAGCAATGAGATATTGAGCAACCTCTAGCTGACCCTTTGAGCAAGCGTAATGTAATGGCGTCCAGCCTATATGGTTAATTTGCGCCTTATTTTGCACAACCAGCGTCTTAACCAGCCCTAAATCGCCTTCAATTGAGGCAATCATGAGGGGTGTCTCACCGAACTTATTGGATATATCTACATCAGTTGCCTTATTGGCGAGCAAATAAGAAATAACGGCATCTGACTTATCTCTAATAGCTAGATTGAGCATTAGCTCACCCTTAGGATCAAGGATGTTAGGACTAACGCCCTGCGAAATGAGGGTTTTAATGGTTGAAACATCATTAAATTTAGCTGCTTTTGCGAACTCAGCAATTTGCACATCGGACTGTGCAAGTGCCGCTCCATTTAGAGTTAAAAAAATGGTAAATATATTAAATAACTTTCTCATATTACGGATCTATCTATATGAAAACATTCATAAAAATTACTGGTAGTATGACTAGCCAGGTCCTCAAGAGGAACGCCTTTTAGGTCAGCTATAAATTCACCTACCTTGGAAACCCATGCAGGCTCATTAATCTTGCCGCGATAAGGAATCGGAGCTAAGTAAGGCGAATCTGTCTCAATCAGCATGCGCTCCAAAGGCACCTGCTTGCAGGTTTCCTGAAGCTCCTTAGCACTCTTAAAGGTCACAATTCCGGAAAAGGAGATAAAAAATCCCATTTCCATGGCTGCTTTTGCAACTTCATAAGACTCAGTAAAGCAATGCATCACACCGCCAATTTGCTGAGCACCCTCCTCTTTAAGGATTTTGATGGTGTCATCAGAGGATGAGCGGGTGTGGATTATCAATGGTTTCTTTGCAGCAATCGAAGCTCTAATATGGGTTCTAAAGCGCTCTCGTTGCCATTCCATGGACTCATAACTGCGATCCCCCATTCGATAGTAATCAAGCCCCGTCTCGCCAATAGCGACAATTTTGGGATGCTGTAGAGCGGTCTCAACTAAAAACTCTAGGGTTGGTTCGGGGGTGTCTTCATAATCAGGGTGAACACCCACTGAAGCAAAGAGGTTGGGATGATTTTGCGCTAGCTTTAAGACATTTGGAAAGTCCGGCAAATCAACCGATACGCATAAAGCATGACTCACCTTGGCGGATTCCATGTTATTCAAGACCTCAGGTAGGCGGGCTTGAAATTCTGGGAAGTCTAGATGGCAATGGGAGTCTATAAACATGACTCGCTATTTTAGACTGCCTAAGCTGTTTTTAGGCTTTAAAGATCTGCTGATATTGGGAAAGTAATGCCTCCAACTGAATTCTGTTGGCCAGGGGGTGGTTTTCATGACGGCGTGCTTGAACCAGGGACTTCCAAAATTGCAGCATTCTTTCAATATTCACCATTTTTGATAAGCCCTGAAGGGTCGCCAAATGCTTAGGGTAGTAACGTGGAATGCCGCCCTGAGTTACTGACTGCAGATCCGAAGCCCAGCGCTGCATACTGGCTAATAAAAAGGAATATTGAGCTTTATGAGTTTTTTCAGCGGTATCGAGCCAATTGATTCTGATACCTTGGGCCATTGATTGCAGTAAGTAGCGAGATGCTTGAATTGAGATGCTTAATTCATCCTTATCATCTTTATTGTGTCTAGCAATCAGGGAATCAAGAACCAAAAACGGCGCCCCGCCCTGTTCATCATAGACGGTCTCAATGTCTGCATCACTCATTTTTAGACCGCTAATGTTGTTCAATTGAGTTTTCAGCCAAGCCAATCCCTGCGCTCGATCAGGTCGAGGTGCAGTCAATAAGCGGCACCGTGAACGAATGGTTGGCAAAACACGATCAACTCGATCGGCAAGCAATATAAAAATAGTATTTGCAGGTGGCTCCTCTAATGACTTCAGTAAAGTATTGGCGGAGTCTGAACGCAGCATTTCTAAGGGGTAAATCAAAATTACACGATTGCCGCCACGATGCGATCCAATGGAAAGATTTTCAATCGCATGACGAGTTTCTTCAATTGAAATATTTTTCTTTTCCTTTTTCTCGCTAGATTCACTGTCATCATCACGAGCTGCCTTACCCTTTTTCGGTGAGTCATCACCCTCATAATCGGCATGAGGTAAAAGTTTGCGATGGGTTTCAGGTACGAGTGGGATAAAGTCAGGATGATTGCCGGTATTGAACCAGTGACACGCCTCACATTGGTTGCATGGTTTTACAGCAGAGCTAGTATTTTCACAAAGAAGCGCCTTAGCAAGCTCGATAGAAAACGCAAACTTACCTATTCCAGACTGGCCATGCAACAAAATAGCATTGGGAAAGTTAGCAAGGTCTAGGCCTTCCCATAGAGGCTCAAGCCATGGCGCTATAGAAGTTTCTTGAATCACTTACAGTGCGATCTGAATCAGTTTCAGCCCTTCCCAGATGCGCTCTGGGGTTTGGGTTGCATCTACTAAGTGGAAGCGTTTGGGATCAGCTTTAGCTCGACGCAAGTATTCTTGCCGAACTCTTTCGAAAAAGTTCAAATCCATCTGTTCAAATTTATCTGGCGCACGAACTTTTGAGCGGCGAGACTCTGCAATCTCACCAGGTAAGTCAAACAAGATTGTTAAGTTAGGCTGCAGGATTGAGTGATCAGCGCGACCTTGAACCCAACGCTCCAAATCATTTAACTTGCTCAAACTCAAGCCACGCCCCCCGCCTTGATAGGCAAAACTGGCATCCGTAAAGCGATCAGAGATCACTATCTTGCCTGCCAAAAGTGCTGGTTCGATTACTTGAGCAATATGTTCTCGCCGTGCCGCAAACATTAATAACGCTTCTGTCTCTAAATTCATGGGCGCATCTAATAGTAGATTGCGCAGTTGCTCACCAAGAACTGTACCTCCAGGCTCTCGAGTCAAGACTACTTCCGTATTGGGATAGCGTTCTTGCATGAGATTTCGGAATGCATCTACGTGTGTACTCTTACCTGCGCCATCGATACCTTCGAAGCTGATGAAATATCCGTTGTGTGCTGATGTCATATAAAAATGAATTTAGTTGGCGCTATTCTTAGGGGCAATCTTGCGTTGATATCGATCTACTGCTGTCTCATGCTCTTTTAAACTTTGAGAAAAATGACTACTTCCATCTCCTTTAGCTACAAAGAATAAAGCATTACTTTTGGCGGGATGCGCGGCAGCCAAAATAGACTCTTTACTTGGCATTGCTATAGGGCTAGGGGGTAATCCTTTATGCATATAGGTATTGTAGGCAGTGTCTTTACGTAAATCTGCTTTACGCAAGTTGCCATCAAATTTAGGCCCTATCCCATAAATAACCGTAGGATCGGTTTGAAGTGGCATTCCTTTATTCAGGCGGTTAATAAATACAGACGCTACCAGATCCCGATCACTTGACCGCCCTGTCTCTTTCTCAATTATCGAGCCCAGTATTAATAACTCATAGGGAGTTTTTAATGGGAGTGCTGCCTCCTTTTGATCCCATACTTGCGTTAATTGCTTTTGCATTGCTTGCGCAGCTCTACGATATATATTGACATCGGGCTCATCCGGATCAAATACATACGTATCCGGGAGGAAAATGCCTTCATCACTCGGATAGCTAAGATTCAGGGCCTGCAGTAACTCTTTGCTACTCATGCCCTTGGTTTGGTGGATCAGGGAGGGATGAGTATCAAACATTTTCCGCACTTGCCAAATAGTCATTCCCGGAATAATTGCAATACTTTCTCTTACGCGATCACCACGCGCAATTTGAAGCAAAATCTTTCCAAGGCTCGCCCCGCTTGGAAGCAGGTAAGTACCCGGCTTTAATTTGGATCCAATCAATAAACTTCTAGCGGCTACTTGTAGGACAAAGGAATTAACCGATATGCCTTGATCGCTTAGTTGATTAGCAATGCTTGATAGACTGGATTGGGGATTAATCTTGGCTTTGTATTGGTCTGCATTGTCAACATTAGACTGACTGGGAACCACTGGATATAGAAAAATACCAGCATAAAACGCACCTAAGGCGAATACAAAAACGATAAGCCAATACTTCAGACCTCGATCTTTAGACTTTTTCCTTGAAAACAGTGACCTGCTCTGAATTTTTCTGCTCATCAGGCTATGATAAAAGGGTCATGACAAATACTTCTCAAATTCAGAAAAATTGGCTGAATAACCCTTCCTCCCTTCCCTGCAATTTGTCGCAATGGGGCTTAATTCTGGTCGAGGGGCCTGACGCTGCCAGCTTTTTACAAAACCAAGTAACAAATTCTGTCCTTGGGCTAAAACGTACCTTTCCTGGGGCTATGGCACAGGGCTTTTCTGCGGCTAGGTTGATAGGCTATTGCAGCCCTAAAGGTAGGCTTTTGGCCAGTGCTTGGATTGGCCTATTTCCTAGTGACGAGAAAGCTGAAGATCGCTTTGCTCTATTTATCTCCAAGGATATCGCTGCCTCTACTGCCAAGCGTTTGTCCATGTATGTGTTGCGCTCCAAAGCTAAAGTTATTGATCTTTCGGCGGAGTGGACTGTTTCTGCTTTGTATGGCTCGGATCAACAGATTTCTAATTACAAGTTAGATAACAGCTACATTTCATTGCGCATGCCAGATGTTTTAGTGAACGATCAATCTATTGCTCGTCTATTAATAGCATCCCCTGGTAATAATGCTTTCAACACGGATGATTCTAAGGATTCATTTGACGCCTGGAATGAGCTCGAGGTTCTGAGTGCTATTCCACGCATTGTTCAGGCAACACAAGAACAGTTTGTGCCGCAAATGATTAATTTCGAGTCTGTTGCTGGTGTTGATTTTAAAAAAGGCTGTTACCCGGGGCAAGAAATCGTTGCCCGCAGCCAATATCGTGGAGCCATTAAGAGACGCCTTCATCTTGCCCACTTCAATAACGATGGCCTGAATATTAGCGAAGCCATGCCCGGAGCGGAACTTTTCCACTCAAAAGATCCAAGCCAGCCTGCTGGAATGGTGGTTTTATCGGCACTCAATCCTGGCGCCCCAGAACAAATTGATCTGCAAGTCGAGTGCAAACTTGAGGCGCTTTTAGATGGTGAAATTCATCTTGGTAGCACTGAAGGACCTGTGTTAAAAATAGACCCATTGCCTTACCCATTAATAGAAATTTAATTTTTTTATGTGCCTTGTTCTTTTCGCCTGGAATTCTCACCCAGATTACTCTTTAGTAGTAGCAGCGAATCGTGACGAATTTTATGAGAGAGATACCGAAGGTGTTTCATGGTG